>JBDKRC010000323.1:0-85919 GCA_039683575.1 Armatimonadia bacterium
GTGGCTGGTGGAGCTGACGGACTTCTCGAACGGCGCGCCGGAGAGGAAGCCGGCTTATCTTGTCCACGCCAATGTGCATGCGGTGGAGGTCTCAGGCACCACGGCTTCGCTGGTGCTGATACAGGACTTGCTGACCGACCCGGAGTACGTCAGGCTGCTCGAGGACGTCGTCTTCTACGTCATCCCTCGCGTGAACCCCGACGGAGCGGAATATGCGCTGACCACGGGCGGGCAGATCCGCAGCAAGTATGAGTACCGCCCGCGCAAGAACGGGCTGGTGGGCCAGGACCTCAATGGCGATGGGCTGGTGCTGACGATGCGCTGGCAGGACCCCTATGGGACTCAGCGGCCCGATGACGAGGACCCGCGGCTGATGATCTCCCGAAAGGCCGGGGATACGGGGCCGTTCTACCATGTCGTTCGTGAGGGCTTGATCGAGGACTATGACGGGGGAAGCATCCAGGAAGCGGTGCGGGGCTTCGACTTCAACCGTAACTGGGGCTACAACTGGCAGCCGGAGCACCTGCAGTATGGCGCGGGCGACTATGCCTTCTCCAACCCGGAGATGAAGGCCCTCGCGGACTGGATCTACGCCCATCCCAACATTTTCGGCATGCTGGGCTTTCACAATGGCTGCAACTCGGTGCTGCGCCCATCGGCGACGGTGCCGGATGATGAGATCAACCCGTCGGATCTGCACGTGATGAAGGAGATCGGGGAGATTGGCGAGCGGCTGACGGGCTTTGGGCTGCGCGCGGTGCGGGACTACCGTACGGACAGGTCCAAGCCCATCTCGCTCAAGGGGCATTTCACGGATTGGGCGTACTTCAACCTCGGGCTCTTCGCGTATGAGATCGAGCTTGGCAACATGTACAACGCCTCCGGCATTACGACCGCTGAGTATTTCGCGGCCGATGCCCACACGCGCGAGGTGCTGTACGGGCGGCAGATCATGAAGTATGCCGATTCCATCCCCGGCGCCTTTGTGGACTGGAAACCCTTTGAGCACCCGCAACTGGGGCCGGTGGAGATTGGCGGGCTCAGGTCGACCTTCTGGGCCACTCCCCCGCCGCAGGCGCTCGAGGGCATCGGCCACCGCTGCGCGCACTTCATCGTCGAGCACACCGAGCGGCGCCCGAGGCTCGAGATACACAACCTCGCCGCTGAGCATGTGGGCGGGCAGATATACCGGCTGACGGCGACGGTGGCCAATGTGGGGGCGCTGGCGACGCAGATCAGCGAGCAGGGGCACCGCATCGCCACCAATGGCCCGGTGACGGTACGGCTGCTGGCGAGCGAGGGCGTTGAGGTGCTGTCTCGCAGCAACACGTGGGAGTTCCCGTCACTGCATGCGCTGACCGGCCATGCGGAGGTGGAGTGCTTTGTGCGGGCGCAGGATGGCGCGCAGGTGAAGCTGCGGGCGGAGGCACCGAAGGCTGGTGTGGTGGAGCAGGTGGCGCGGCTGAGACCGTAGCTCTCATCGCGTGGTAGGCATGCTCCGCATGCCGGACCCAGTGAACATGACGTCAACGTGTTCCGGCATGCGGAGCATGCCTACCACGCGGATGGATGCGACGGCAGCATGTTCCGGCATGCGGAGCATGCCTACCACGCGCAGAGGGGCAGGTCATTATTGGCGGCGGCGGGAACCTCCCGGCCATGTCTACCATCCGCCATCGCCACTACACTTGCGGTTTCCATTCTGACGTTATCTGGCTCGAAGATCAGCGCGACTATGCCGTTGTGCTCATGGGCTGCATGGGGCAGAATCTGCAGGCCTGTCGCGCCGACGACGGCTACGGCGTATTTCTGCATGAACTGACCTACCTCAAGCCTTACCTCGACTCTCACCCCCTCGACCGCCCGCTCTTCTTTGACCTGCTCAAGGCCGGTCGCATCGGCACGGGGGGCGCTCACAGCCTCCCCTCGGAGAACCTCATCAGCGGTGAGGCTTTCATCCGCAACTTCGCCTACGGGCGGGCCTATCACGAGTACCTGGGCGACCGTCCCGAGATCGCGATGCTTTGGGATGTGTTCGGCCACTGCTCGCAACTCCCGCAGATGCTGGCAGGAATGCGCTTCACCGGCTTGATCTGGTCGAAGGACATCCGCGGCGCGCACCCGCTGTTCTGGCACCAGGGCCTCGACGGCACCAAGCTGCTGACCCGGCGGGTGATGTACGGCCACGTAGATCGCCCCCGGGAGACTGTGGAGCAGCATCTGGATGAGTACCTGCCGGAGTTGGAGTCGCTCGGGCATGACGTGGACCTGCGGGTCCACTGCAATGACTTCACGCCGCCGGCCGGGTGGATCGTCGGCGCATGTAGGGAACTGGCGCAGAAGGCGGAGTTGCCGTGGCTGATCAGCGGGCAGGCGCACCGGCATTACTTCCGGGAGATCCACAAACAAGCCCGGCGCAAGCAGTTCCATATCCCGACGTCAGCCCGCGACTTCGAGTATCACCATATGGGCACGGGCCTCGCGCACATAGACCTGAAGATACTGAACCGCCGGTGCGAGAACGAACTCATCGAGGCGGAGAAGTGGAGTAGCCTTGCAGCCCTGCAGGGGCTGCCCTACCCGCATTACAGCCTCGATAAGGCCTGGCGGCAGGTGTTCTTCGGACAGCACCATGATGCGATTACTGGGCCGTGCTGCGACCGGGCCTATCTGGACCTGATGGACGGGTACCGGGAGGCGCTGCAGCTAGCGCGGGCGGCGGGGCAGCGGGCGCGGGAGTGGCTGGCGGAACAGGTTCGGCAGAGCAGAGCGCAGGGTATCCGGCTCGTGGTATTCAACAGCCTCAACTGGCAGCGGCGGGACATAGTGGAACAGGTTGTCACGTTCGATCCCCCCGTTGAGGGCTTTGTGGTGCAGAACAGGCAGGGCGACGAGATACCCTTCGAGGCCCGATCGGTCGAACTGGAGCGGGGCCTGGTAACGCGGGCGATGGTCAGGTTCATCGCCGAGGCGCCGTCGCTGGGGCATGCGACGTATCGCGTGGTGCCGGTTAGCAAGGCGCTGCCGAAGCTCAAGAGCGGCAAGCGGCCCCAGATTGAGAACGAACACTACCGTATCAAGGTGGATCCCACGCATGGCGGGATCGTGAGCCTGTGGGACAAGCGGCTGGATCGGGAACTGCTCACCGGCGACGGGCCGGGCAATGAGTTGGTGGCGCTCGCGGAAGACTTCGCGAATCACCCCGAGCCGCCGTGGGAGCTGAATACCTCAGGCGGCAAGGTCTTGTCGCGTGACTTTGCGGCGAAGGTGCGGCTGGAGCAGGGCCCGGTGAGCAGCACGCTGACGATAACCGGCAAATTCAAGGACTGTCGCCGGGTGCAGCGCATTACGTTGTACCAAGGACTGCCACGGATCGAGTTTGAGACGGAACTGCAGCATTACGACGGGCGCGAGGATCTCATCGCGGTGACCTTCCCGGCGGCGCTGCCGGGGGCGACGCCGGTCTTCGACGACCGCTTCGGCTGCGTGACCAAGCGCCGCAGCCGCGGGAAGCTGGACTACCGGACCTGGCAGTGGCGCAACTACAGCGACTGCGGGGCGCGGCGGGCGCACCAGTGGGTGGACCTGTCTTCGTCGGCGCGGCTGGTGTTTGCAGAGGGCAAGGAGGTCAGGAGCAGCTACGGTCTGGGGCCGATGAGCCTGGTGTTTGGCGCGGGCGAGGGACTTGAGGAGGCTCTGAATGGCCTGCAGGCGGCGCTGGTGCGGCGTGGGGTGACTTCCACGATCTGCCGCGACGACTGCGAGCGGCGGCGGCGGTGTGCACTTCCCCGCGAAGACAGCACCATGCCGATTGAGCACCCCAATGAGGACCTGCCGTGGGGGACGGCCTTCCGGCTGATGGCCGACCTTGACGACACGAACCTGCTGTGGCAGGCCTTGCGGACGGAATTGGATGAGGGGCAGGTTGAGCGGCTGCAGCAGCGCAGGGCGAATGATGGCGTGGCGGTTGCGTTTGCGCTGGACCCCAACGTCCCGGAGGGCTGGGCGCCGCTGCCTACGTTGGTGGTGACCGGGCTGACGGTGGAGGCGGTGCAGAAGTTGCTGGCGCAGATGGGCCGGGAGCTGGCGCGGACGGGCGCGATCACCTTGCCGGCGGAATATGACCTGTCGCCAGAGCCGGCGGCGCTCCCTGAGTGGGGGCTGGCGATGCTGAACCACGGCACGCCGCTGCACTCGGTTGAGGCGGACGGGACGCTGGTGCTGATGCTGATGCACTGCGTGCCCTGGGCACGGACGCCATGGGGGCCGGACCGGCTCGACTTCCACATCGTCGCCGAGCACAAGACGCACCGCTTCGAGTATGCGCTGCAGCCGCATGGCGGGGACTGGCGGGAGGGGGACACGGTACGGGGCGCGTATGAGTACAACAACCCGCTGCAGGTCGTGCAGACCACGGGGCAGGGCGGCAAGCTGGCGGGCGAGATGAGCTATTGCGAGATCGAGGGCGGCATTGTGACAGCGCTCAAGCCTGCGGGGTATTCGATACCGCAGTACGAGCGGCCGGAGGAACTGCCGCTGCTCTTGCGTGTATACGAGCCGCACGGGCAGCAGAGCAAGCTAACGGTGAAGTGGCCGGGCGGACTGTTGCGATCACAGCGGGCGAACATGCTGGACGAGACGCAGGAGGCGCTGCCGCTGCAAAATGGGCAGTTGACGGTGGGGATGAGGCCATTTGAGATCGGTAGCTACCTGCTCAGCCCGAAGGCGGCCAGGGAGGCGGGAACGCTGGCTGAGCGCGAGGCGGGGGTCATTCCCTCGCGGTACTGGCAACACAACGTCGGCGAGGCGCCGATGGGCTATATGCCGGTGTCGGTGACGCTGGCTGGTGAGGTGCAGACCAATACGCACGTCATGCACGGCGGGTACACGGTGAACGCGCTGACGGTGGGGGTGGCGAACAACTTGCAGGAGACGGCGCGCGGGAAGGTGCAGTTGCTGGTGGGCGAGGGCTGGCGGACAGTGCCGGAAGAGATTGAGTTTGAGGTTCCGGCGCAGGGCGGGGCAGAGTACCCCGTGACGCTGATCTTTGATGACTCCCGCCGGGCAGGAGTCGTGCGGGCGCGGTTTGAGTGGGACGGGCAGGTGTATGAGGATGTGCTGGTGGTCGGCGACGCGCCGGCGCCAGTGTGGACGGCGAAGGTGAAGAAGGACGTGTTGCGGGCGGTGGTGGAGAATCCGGGCGTGGACGTGCTCAATGCGGACCTGTACCTGATCGCGCCGCATGAGGCGTGGGAGGGCATTCCAGTGCGGCGGGTGCCGCTGGCGCTGGGGCCGGGGGAGAAGACGGAACTCACCATGCCGCTCGAGTTTCAGAGTGACTACGATACGCAGGACCTGTGGCTGGTAGCCAAGCTGGCGTATAGGGGGCAAGTTGAGTACAAACCCGTGATCCTGTGAGGCAGCCATGACATCGAAGGAACGCGTTGCGACGGCGCTCAAGCATCAGGAGCCCGACCGGGTGCCCCTGATGGAGTTTGCGATCGACTACACGATCATCGAGGACCTGCTGGGGCACGAGACCTTCTGGCGGGCGCACTTCAAAGAGATGCAGGCCTACTGGGACGGGCGGCGGGATGAGATCGTGGAGAGCCAGAAGCGGGATATCGTGCAGTTTGCGCGGGAGTTCGGGCAGGACGGCATCGCGGTGAACCTCGTGCCGCCGAAGGGCTTTCAGCCAGAGCGGCTGCAGCAGCTTGACGAGGAGACGTGGCGGGACTGGCAGGGCAACGTCTACCGCTACAGCGCTCTCACGCACGATTTGGGGATGATCAAGGAGAAGGCGCTGGACCCACAGCCCGCGCCGGACCTGTGGGAGGCTCCGGCGGAGATGGACGAGTCGGAGTGGGAGCTGATTGACTACGTCCTGCAGGAACTCGGCGACACGCATTACATCATGGCCCGGCCCGGCCGCCGGGCGTCATTGGGGTATGTCTCCGCGCTGGGTTGGGAGCCGATGATGATGCGGCTGGCCGAGGACCCCGAGGGAGTGCGCGAGGGACGCATCAGGGGCGCCCAGAACCTGGACTGGGACATCTTCTTTGACCGTGGCTGCGACAATCTTGCCATTGGCGAGGACTTCGGGCATAACCACGGGCCGTTCATGTCTCCCGCGACTTTTGAGCGGGTCTATGTGCCGTCGGTGAAGATCCAGTGTGAGGAGATCCACGAGCACGGAGTGCAGACGCTGTGGCACGCGTGCGGTGACAACCGGCTGATTCTGGGGCAAATGATCGACGCGGGGATTGACTGCTATCAGGCGATCCAGCCTGAAGAGGACATCGCGGGGCTGCGCGGGACATGGGGGCATAGGCTGGCGCTGTGGGGCGGCATCTCGACCCATACGCTGGTATGCGGCGGCCCTGAGGAGATTCGGCAGCAGGTGCGGGAGGCGGTGGCGGGCTGCGCGCCGGGCGGAGGGTATGTGGCAGGGGCCTCACACTCGGTCTGCGTCAGCAGCAAGGCGGAGAACTACCTGGCGGCGATTGATGAGCTTTCGCAGGTTGGTGGATATTGAAGGGTGGCTCTTTACAGGATGTACAGGATAACGGCAAGGATGGGTAGGATGCAGGCAGGGAGTGGCATTAATCAACACCATTATCCTGATCATCCTTGCCTTCATCCTTCCCATCCTGCAAAGAGCCTCACAAAGCTACATGGCAAGGTGATCTAGATGAGAGTAATGCTGCTATTGGCTACATTGGCGGCGGGAGCGGTTTGGGCGCAGACCGTCCCCAATGGCGGTTTCGAGCAAGGCACCGACCAGCCGACCGTGTGGTCCTGGCGCACGGGTGAGGGCGGGCAGGGCGTGTTCGAATGGTCCAAGGCTCCGGTTCATTCCGGCGAGCGGTCCATGCGGGTCAAGCGCAGCGGCGCGGCGGGGTATACGGCGCTCGACAGCGACTACGTGCCTGTCACCGCCGGGAAGACTTACCGCATCAGTGCGTGGGTATTTCCCGTCAAGCCCGTGCGGCGCGGCGTGTACTTCATGATCACCCAGCACAAGCCGGACAGTGACGCCGATCAGGTCCCGAACGCTTTCGGTCGCACTTCGCAGGCCTTGGTGCAGCAGACGTGGCAGCAGATGACCATCAAGGTGCCCATTCGCGAGGGCATGACGCGGATTCGTATCCACTGCATACAGGCGATGCAGGTCTCGGACTTGTACTGGGACGATTTCGCCATCGCCGAAGATACCGCGGAAGAAAAGCCGCGGTATGAGCCGCCGACGAAGGAGACCGTGCCGGACCTCGCTCAGGTGCAGGCCGAGGTGGCAAAGCGCCCGCGGGCCACGGCGAAGCTGGAGATGCGCGGCGAGCGGGCGAGGCTGATCGTGGACGGCAAGGCGCAGCCGTTTGCATGGTATGTCAGCGCCTTCGGGGGACCTGGGTTCTTTGAGAACACTCAGATCGGCGACTTCAAGCGCGCGGGTGTGCATACGTACCTTGTCCCGCTGGTCCTCGGCAATGGGCTGTACGGGGCGAAGGGGCCGTGGCTGGGGAAAGACCAATATGACTTCAGCGTCGTTGATGACCTGATCTGGCGGGTGCTACGGGTGGATCCGCAGGGGCAAATCGTCTTCTACATGTGCTCCGATCCCTATCCGGCGTGGGGAGCGGAGAACCCGAATGATGTGACGTGGGATCAGGATGGCAAGAAGGCCATTGTCTGGATGCATCCCAAGCGCTGGGGTGACGACCCGCAGGCCAATGAGCGCTTTGCGCCGAGCATCGTGTCTCACAAAATGCGGGATGATGTCGCGGCGACGCTGAAGCTGCTGGTGAAGCACGTGGAGAGCAGCGAGGCCGGCAAGGCGGTCATCGGCTACCATGTGGCGGGGTTCAACGACGGTCAGTGGTTCCCGTGGCACAGCCTCAACCCGGCTGACCTGCATCTGGCGGACTATTCCCCGGGCGCGCAGGCAGCGTATCGGGACTGGGTGAAGCGCAAGTATGGCACGGTCGAGAACCTGCGCCGGGCCTGGAACAACCCACAGGCGGCTTTTGAGACCGTGACGGTGCCCGGCATGGACAAGCTGTGGGCTGAGTCGGTGTATGTGGACCCGAAGACCGAGCAGGACGTGGCTGACTACCAGCGGTTCTTCTCGGAGGGCGTGGCCGAGAACATCATGTACCTCGCGGGGACGATCAAGCGCGAGAGCAAGCGGCCGGTCATCTGCGGCACGTACTATGAGGATATCACCTGCAACAGCGTCAACCACATCGCGCTGGGACAGTTCCTGAATTCGGGCGAGATTGACTACCTCGCCGGGCCCGCCGCGTACGCGATTCGGATGGCGGGTTACCAGGGCGCGGTGCGCAACGTGTTCGGCTCGACGGTGCTGCATGGCAAGTCGTACCTGACCGAGCAGGACTGGCGCTCGTGGCACTCGGTGCCCAGCGATATCCCCGAGAACAACTTCAGTTGGGGCCGCGCGGAGACCGCTGAGGTACACAATGCCATGGTGCGGCGGGAATGTGGCATGATGCTGGCCTTCGGGCTGGGGACATGGTGGTATGACATGTCCGGCGGGTGGTTCCGTGACGACCAGATCATGGCCGGGATCGCCGAGGCGGTGCGAGCTTTCAATATCGACCTCGTCGACAAGGACCTGCCGCAGGCTGATCTGGCAGTGTTTGTGAGTGAGGAGAGCGACAGCTACATCCGCATGCGCTATGGCGGGCCCTATCGCTATCAAGGCGTCTCCAGCCAAATCGAGGAACTGAACACAGCGGGCGTGCCCTACCGGCTGTACCTGCAGTCGGACCTCGGCAAGATGAAGCTGCCGGAGCACAAGGCGTACCTGTTCCTGAACCCGTATTTCATCAGCCCGGCGGAGCGGAAGGCCATCGAGGGGCTCAAGCGCGAGGGCAAGCTGCTGGCATTCGTGGGCTCGCCGGGACGTGTGGGGGCTGACCCCGCACAGGCCGCGAGTGAGATCACCGGGATCAAGCTGAGGCCGTTGAAGGACGTCCTGGCCCAACAAGCAGGCGCAGACGCCGTCGTGCCGGACCTCAAGCATCCGTTACTCGTCGGCATCGAGGACAGCGCGATCATGGCCGCGGGCGCGCCCGCGGAGGCGCTGACAGTGGTTGATCCGGCGGCGAAGACCTTGGCTGCATATTCGGATCAGGCTTCGGCGGTGGGGTGCGCCGCGCGGGACTTCGGCAAGTGGAAGTCGGTCTTCATCGGCAGCGCCGGTATCAACGCGGATTTCCTGCACAATCTGGCGCAGTGGGGCGGCTGCTGGACCACCTCCGCGCCGGGAGACGCCGTCTACGCGAGCCAGCACTTCCTGACCGTGCACGCGCTGTTCCCCGGCCACAAGGTCCTCAAGCTACGCCAGCCGGCGAAGGTTGTGGACCTCACCAGCGGCAAGGTTGTGGCGGAGCGGGCGACACAGATTGAACTCGACATGGAGCGCGGGACGACGCGCTGGTTCCGGTTGCAGTAAGTAGATGGAGGGGCCGAATACCGGCAGTCGTTTGGCCGGTATCCGGCCCGGTGGCGCAACCGTGGGCCGGATGCGCGATGAGGCTGCGCATTCGGCCCCTCCATACAGAAGAAGGATGATCCCTATGGCACGCAGGCTCCTGATACTCTTCGCACTGGTCGTGGCAGTCCCGCTGTGGGCGCAGACCAAGCCCACTGCTTACTTCAGCTTTGAGCAGGACATGAATGGCGTCAAACCGCAAGGCAGTCTCGTGCCCGAGGTGCAGGGTAAGCCGGTGCTGGTGCCCGGCAAGATTGGGCAGGGGCTGCAGGTCGGGCCGACGTACGGCGTATTGAGCTGCCCCTCGGCCGGGGTGCTCAGGCCGGATGCGGGGACCGTGGAGATGTGGGTGAAGGCTGTGGACTGGGACTCGAGCGACCCGAAGTTCCACGTCTTCTTTGACACCAGGGGCCAGGGCGTCCTCTACCTGTACGAGTACTTCAACACCGAGCGCCTGCTGATGCTGTGCGGGCCGGATGTGGCGGGGCCCTTGAGCAACAGCCAGCTCACGAGCGCCTTCAAGCCAGGCGAATGGCACCATATCGCGGGCACCTGGTCGCCGCAGGGCGTGATGGCCTATTTCGATGGCAAGCCCGCCGCGGCTATGCCGATACCGGGGCAGCTACCCAGCAAGGTTGGGGACTTCTTCCTGATCGGTGACGAGCCGTGGCAGTTCCCGCGCGAGAATAGCTCAGTCATTGACGAGGTGCGCATCTACGACCGGGCGCTGTCACCGGCCCACATCGCCGCCCATGCGGCAGGGAACTACGACTTCACGGTGCCGCTGAAGGCCGACTTGGCCACGCTGGACTTCGAGATTGACCCGGATAAGGGGACGGCAGACGTGTGGGTGGATACCGGTGGGGCGGATGTTGAGGACAGCCAGCTTATAGGGCAGATCACGATCAAGCGGCCGGGAGCGCAGGAGCCGGAGAAGCTCGCGTCTCCCGCATTCAAGTCGGGCAAACAGCGGGTGACGGTGCCGATTTCAATCAAAGAGCCAGGAAGGTATGAACTGGCGGCGACGCTGGCGGAGAAGGGCAAGGAGAGCACGCCGGTTACGCTGCACAAGGACCTGATCGTGCCGACGACGGAGTGGCTGGGCAACCAGATCGGACTCGAGGACAAGGTTCTGCCGCCGTGGACGCCGGTGGAGACGCAGGGGACCAACCTGCGGTGCTGGGGCCGCGAGTATAGCTTTGACAAGGCGATCCTGCCGACGCAGATCACGGCGGCGGGCAAGCCGGTGCTGGCTTCGCCCATTGCGGTGAAGCTTGCTGATGGGAAGCAGACTCGGACCCTGACTGCCCAGAGCGTGAAACAGGCAGGGACGCCGACACCGACGAGGGCCCGGCTGATGGGGCAGGCAAGCGCGAACGAGGGCGGCAAGGCTGCCACCTTCCGCTCCAATATGACTTTTGAGTATGACGGGCTGCTACGTGTGGAGATGACCTGCGACAAACCGGGAGACCTTGGCGCGCAGGGGCTGACGATTGACAGACCCGTCAAGGCCGAGCACGCCCTCTATCTGCACCGCTACATCACGCGCTGGATCCCCAACTCCGGTTCGATGCCTGAGGGACAGGGCGTGATCGACAAGACGGCCTTCGTGCCGTATGCGTGGTTCGGCGACAACGACCGCGGGTTGTTCTGGTTCTGCGAGTCCGACGAGATGTGGCCCAATGGTCAGGCCGAGAATGCGATTGAGATCGTGCGCGAGGGCAAGCAGGTGGTGCTGCGGCTCAATATCATGGGGAAGGACCAGAAGCTGCCGGAGAACTGGAAGCTGGTCTTCGGCCTGCAGGCAACGCCGGTCAAGCCGCTCGACCCCGAACGCCGCACGTGGCGTATGACGGGGTCGTATGCCGGGGATAGGCTTCGCACACGCCAGAACATCCAGATCGTGTGGCCCAATCCCAAGCCCAAGAAGAACGACTCGCTGGCCGCGTTCGGCTGGCCCGAGGCCAAGGACCCGACGGCCTTTGCGCAGTACCTCAAAGAGCAGCACGACGCGGGCCTGATGGCGATACCGTACCTGTGCCTGACGTGGGTTACGGACGATACTCCCGAGTGGCAGTTCTTCCACAAGGAATGGGAGGGCAAGAGCTGCGACCCGAGCATCCCGGAGGCGGGCTGGCCGCACCAGTTCGCGCTGGTGTCGCCGGTGGGCAGGGGCTACTCGGACTTCATCATGTGGAAGACGAAGCAGTTCATGGAGAAGTACCACATCGACGGCACTTACCATGACCAGACCCATCCGTACACCTCCACCAACACGCGCTCCGGCTGGGGCTACAAGCGCGACGGCAAGGAGTACGTCAGCTACCCGATCCTGGGCTACCGCGCCCTCTACCGGCGCAACTATGCCATGGTGAAGTCGCTGCCGTGGCCGACGTGGACGCAGGCGCACATGTCCGGCAAGGTCGTCGCGCCGGTGCTGGCCTATGAGGACACTTACCTCGACGGCGAGCACTTCCGTGGGGTGGTCAAGGACAGCTACATGGACGTCAGCACGCTCGACGCCTTCCGCGCCGAGTACATGGGCCGCCAGTGGGGCCTCAATGCGGTGTTCCTGCCTGAGTTCGACGCGGAAAACCGCCCCAAGGTCGAGCCGACGCGCGGCCTGATGGCCCTGCTCATGATCCACGACATCAACATCTGGCCGATCTGGTGCAACGCCAACGTAGTGTATGAGGCGCAGGCGGCGCTGGATGAGTTCGACTACGCCCATGCGGAGTTCATCCCGTACTTCGACCCGCAGCCGCCGCTGAGCACGAGCCTCAAGGACATTCAGGCCAGCGCCTACATGAAGGCCGACGGCAGCGTACTGCTGGTGGTGGCGAACCTGAGCAAGGAAGACCGCAGTGGGGACGTAAAGATCAACCTGGCGCGCCTGGGCCTACCGGCCGCGAAAGCCATCAGTTGGCCGGACAAGGCGGCGCTGGGGATGAAGGACGGGGTGGTGAGACTGGACGTGCCGCGGCTGGGGTACCGGATGGTGCGGTTGGGGAAGTGAAGTTTCCCGTTGGCGGCTGATTCAGGCAGGATATGGCGATGCGGTCGTTGAATCAGTTATCAGGTCTAAATCGCCACGATATCTTCACAGGAGGACGAGATGCGTAAGGGCTTCACACTGATCGAATTGCTCGTAGTTATTGCGATTATCGCCATCTTGGCGGCGATCCTGTTCCCGGTGTTCGCCAAGGCTCGTGAGAAGGCTCGACAGACGAGTTGTTTGAGTAACCTCAAGCAACTCGGCACCAGCGCTCTGATGTATGTGCAGGACTATGACGAATGCCTCTTCGGGCACATTCAGGGCACCCGCGCGACTTTCTATCCACCGTCCGGTGACTATCTAAACTGGCCGCAGCAGATCTACCCGTACCTCAAGAATGAGCAACTGCTGGCCTGCCCGTCGAACTCGACGGCCACCTTCGTGTACTCGGCTCTGATTCCCAAGGATTACAACTTCGGCTACGGCATGAACTACTGGCTGACGTACTACTACTATGCCGCCACTCTCGCTGACATCAAGTTGCCGGCAGAGACGATCTGGTTTACCGACTGTAACTACTACCTGGTCTATCCGACGTACTACCTGTTCACCTATCCCGCCGACCCCACGTACGGGCAAGCTGGCTCGGCACGGCTGCAACTGCGCCACAACGACGGCGTGAACTGCACCTTTGTGGACGGGCACTCCAAATGGATGAATCGTCAGACCATCGAGGGTGACATAGGCGGCGGCCCAACCGGGACCACCGCTAATGGTATCTCCAAGTTCTGGTGGGGGCGCTAGACTCCAGACCTGGAGACGAATTACGGGGGCAGGCTTAGGCCTGCCCCCGTTTTGCTTTACGGTCCAGGGAGTGATGGAGCGACCTGCCACGAGCAGCGGCACTCTGCCGGGTTCTGCCTCAGAACTCCGTCCCGCTGCTGAAGTTGAAGCACTCTATCTTCAGCGCCGGGCACCACACGTAGTCTGTGAGCTTGCCCTCGCGGGAGATGGCTGAGACGCAGGATAGGGCGTCCAGGATGCTTTGCGTGAAGCGCAGGTTCTTGATCCCGCCGACGATCTGGCCGTTCTCAATCAGGAACGTACCATCGCGGGTCATGCCCGTGAAGACCGTCAGGATCGGGTGCACCATGTTGGTGTAGTGGAAGCGCGTGATGAGCAGACCGCGCTCGGTGCCGGCGATCATCTCCGAGACGCTGCTGTCGCCGGGGGCCACGAACATGTTGAGCGGCATCGGGCCCCAGTCGTTCGGCGCGGGGAGAGCGTGGCCGGTGGACTTGGTGCCCGCCTTGCCCGCTGTGTAGCTATCCCATACCACGCCAGCGGCCACCCCGTCCTTGATCAGGTCTACCCGCTGCTTGGGGAGCCCCTCGAAGTCATAGGCAAGCTGCTGGCCGCGTGGGTCGAGGCCATCGTCCCAGATGCTGATATTGTCCCCGCAAACCTTCTCCCCCATGCGTCCGGCCATGAACGTCCGGCCCTCCTGCATCGCCAGCGCCCCGAAGTCGTACAGCCCCATCATCCCGATCATGTCGCCGGCGGCCTCAGGCTCGAGGATCACCGAGTACTCTCCAGGCTCGAGGTCCTGAGGGTTGGCGGAGGCGCGGCACTTCTCGACCGCAATGCGCCCGAGCGCCGATGGCTCAATTTCTGCTACACGCGGGGAGACCGCGCGGGCATAGCCGGAACTGCTCTCTCCTGCCACAATCGCGCTCAACTCGGCGCCGGTCCGCGCCTGGAAGGTCCGCACACCGAGGGAGTTGGCAATCGCGTAGAAGCTATCCCCGGTGGCGAAGGCCCCGGCGGCGGAGAAGCCTTCGGCCGCGGAGAGTTGCAGGACCTCGGCGACCCCTGCGGCGCGCTCCTCGGGCGAATAGGCTGCCGTGGCGGGGTCGCGGAAGTCATCGGGGCCGTCGTACGGCTGTGGCTCAGGCAGGGAGCGGAAATCCTCATCTGTCGCGGACAGGCGCGCCAGTTGGTAAGCTTTGTCAGCCAACTCCCGCAGGCCCTCAGGCGAGGTATCGGTGCTGGAGGCGACGCCGATTTGCTTGCCCACCACCGCCCGCACGGAGGCGGCCGTTTCCTGCTCGGCCACGTTCTGGTGGATAGTGTTGTTGGCGAAGCGGGTCAGCGCTGACAGGCCGCCGCTGAGGCGCACCTCGGTTTGATCGGCACGGCTGGCCTGCAGGACGATATCGCAGAGCTCAAAGGCGGCTTCTCGTTCCATGTTTCACCACTGTTGTTTTGTATCGCGTGGTAGGCACTTTGAACGCGTGGCAGGCATGCTCCGCATGCCGGACTAACGCAACGGGGTTCCGGCATGCGGAGCATGCCTACCACGCGTTCAGAAGAAGACTACGACTTCATGACCCCGACGTGCACCTTGCGGAAGCGGGCGCACGAGGCGCCGTGGCCGACGTGAGCGGTCTGCCCGGGCTCACCCTTGCCACAGTTGGGCACGCCCCACATCATCCACTCGTCGCGGTTGCCAATGGCGTCGCAGGACTGCCAGAACTGCGGGGTGATGCCGCTGTAGGTGGCGTTCTTGAGCAGTTGTCCCAGCTTCCCGTTCTTGATCTCGTAAGCCATCTGGGTCCCGAACTGGAAGTTCAGGCGGCGGTCGTCAATGCTCCAGGAGGTGTTGGTGAGCAGGTACAGCCCGTCCTGCGTGTCCTCGATGATCTCCTGGAGCGTGGCGTCTCCGGGTTCGAGGTTGACGTTGGTCATGCGGACCAGCGGAATGCGGCTGTACCCATCGGCGCGCATGGCGCCGCTGCTGGACAGACCGATCTGCGAGGCCGTCTCGCGGGAGCTGAGGTAGCCCACGAACATGCCTTTCTCGATAATCGGCGTCCGCTGGCCGGGGACGCCCTCATCGTCGTAGGCGAAGCTCCCTAGCCCGCCGGGAACGGTCGCGTCGGCGTTGATATTGACGATATCAGAGCCGTAGCGGAAGTTGCCGAGCTTCTCGGTGGTCAGGAAGCTCGTGCCGGCATAGCCCGCCTCCATACCCAGCACCCGGTCAAGTTCGATGGGGTGGCCGCAGGATTCGTGTACCTGCAGGGCCAGTTGTGAGCCTTCGAGGATGATGTCTTTCACCCCGGAGGGGCACTGCGGGGCTTCGAGAAGCTCCACCGCCTCCCCGGCGATGCGCTCGGCGTTGTCCACGAGCTCCATTTCCTCGATCATCTCCCAGCCCCGGCTGCCCATGTTGCCGCCATGGGAAGAGGGGTAGGAGCGGACCTGGGTGTCGGAACCGTCGGCGGAGACGGCGCGAGCGTCAATCCCGCCGCCGGTCTCGAGACGCTCCTGCCAGATCTCTGAACCCTCGCTGGACACGAACAGCTTCTCCTCGCCGACGCAACGCAAAAAGCCGCTACGGACCTTCACCTGCTCTGCCCCGTGCATGGCCTGATCGCACTCAAGCAGGAGCGCGATGCGCTGCTCCAGGGGGACTTCAAAGGGGTCCCGCCGGGCAGTGTGGCTGAGGCGCGCGCGCACGGGCTCTACGCCCGATAGCACGATAGGGCTTTTCGAGGTGGTGGCGCTGGCGCGGGCAATGCGGACGGCAAGCTGCGCGGCTTCCGTCACGGACCGCTGATCGAGGTTGCTGGTGCCGGCGAAGCCCCAGGCGCCGCCTGCAATCACACGGATGCCAATTCCCTGGCTCCGGCTGGCGGACAGCCCGGTGACGGCGCCGTTTTTCACATGCACCTGCTCTTCGCGCTGGCTCACGAAGCGGGCATCGGCATAGTCAGCTCCGGCGGCTTTGGCGGCTTGTACGGCCAGGGGGGCGAGTTCTTCCATGGAATCCTCCGGTGAGGCTGGGAGAGAGGGGTACTCATCTCGAACAACGACGACAGCAACGTTGTCTATGTTCTGCAAACATGCCCTTGTGCGGGGACAACCCCTATACGTGAGTCTTCGGCGCTCAGAGGCACTTTCCCTTCCGCTGACGGGCTGCGTGAACCGCCCCAGAAAAAAAGTTGAGGGAATCTTGGGAACTATGCAGGTCACATTTTTGTTCTCGGCGAACTACGCCTGACAGCGTGCTAACGCTGGAATACCCGGCTGTCGCATCAGTCGGGCAAACGCAGGTCCATCCAGGAGGAGTTTTCATGCGAAGGGCCGGTTTCACACTCATTGAGCTGCTGGTAGTAATCGCCATCATCGCAATCCTGGCAGCCATCCTCTTCCCCGTCTTCGCCAAGGCCCGGGAGAAAGCCCGCCAGTCAAGCTGTCTGTCGAACATCCGGCAGATCGGCACGGCCATGATGTCCTACGCCCAGGACTACGACGAGACCATGCCGCTTCTGTATACTGATCCCGCCGGGGACGGCGAGACCACCGGCGTCGACTACACCTGGCGCAGCGAAGTACTGCCCTACGCCAAGAACGCACAGATCTTCCAGTGCCCGAGCCTGAAGCAGTCCAGCGCTTTCAGCGGTGGCATGGATGCGGGCGATAACGCGGGCTATGCGATGAGCGCTGTACACTGGGTCAGCGGCAACTCGGAACCGGTCTATGCCCAGTCCCTGGGTTCGATCCAGTACCCCGCGTCGTGTATCCTGCTTGCGGATTCGGAGGGTAGCACATCTGGCTTCTCGAACACCGGCGGCGCCAATGCCCACGGCTTCGTCTACAGCGGCAATGCGTCCAAGCGCCACAATGACGGCTGCAACTGGGCCTACTGCGATGGCCATGCCAAGTGGAACAAGCCGGCCAGCATCAAGTGCGCGAACGGCAACTGCGACTTCAGCATCAGCGGCAACTAGCCAAACAGCCAACCTGATGATACAAAGCGGCGCCTGAGGTTCAGGCGCCGCTTTTCTTTCTTTCACAGTAAATCATTAGCATACCATCTTCAATATAATATGGTTACGTTGCAGGATTCCCAACGGACGACAGACAATTGGCTCTGCAGGAGCGGTTGAGGCCGCTACACCGGCGTGTGGGCCGGAAAATGTCGTTGGGAGGAAATGTCATGCGAAAGTCTGGTTTCACTCTTATCGAATTGCTGGTAGTGATCGCCATCATCGCGATACTGGCAGCCATCCTCTTCCCGGTGTTCGCCAAGGCTCGCGAGAAGGCCCGGCAGTCGAGCTGTCTGAGCAACGTCAAGCAGATCATGGTCGGTGTCCTGGCATACGCCCAGGACTACGACGAGTCCTTGCCGCTGTACTATGCTAACTGTGATGGTGACACGACCTTCAACGCGGGTGATTACAGTTGGCGCTCGCAGATTCTCCCGTATGCCAAGAACGCGATGATTCTCCAGTGCCCGAGCAAGAAGTTCACGTCCAATGCCTTCAATGGCGGCAGCGATAGCGCCGAGCTGGCAGGCTATGCGATCAACGTCGTCCACTGGGCCTGGGACAGTAGTGCCTACCCGACTGGCAAGTCGCTGGGCAGCATCGAGGATGCATCGAAGTGTGTTCTGCTGTCAGAGATAGACGGCGGCACCATCGGCTTTAGTGATGGCGAAGATGCGACAGGGCACGGCTTCGTCTATGGTGACGCGGGCGCCAAGCGTCACAATGACGGCTGCAACTGGGGCTTCATGGACGGTCATGCCAAGTGGTCCAAGCCCGCCGGCATCAAGTGCGCCTCCGGCAACTGCCAGTTCAGTTGCGGTGGCGGTTAGCCGCGCCGAGCTGGTGACCTTAGCGGCGCCTGAGCTTCAGGCGCCGCTCTTACTTTGGCCGGGGAGGGAACGCTGGTGGCGACGCGGAATGGTATCAGTGGCAGGCCAAAGGCTCGCCCTACCGCAGATGGAGGCTGATGATGGCACAGTTCAAGCGTATGCAGGTTCTGAACGCAATCTATGAAACCGGGCTTGTGCCCGTGTTCTACAACAAGGATGTTGAAGTCGCCAAGAAGATCGTAGATGCCTGCGCCGCCGGCGGCGCGAAGGCTGTCGAGTTCACTAACCGCGGCGATTTCGCCTACGAGGTCTTCGCCGAACTGGTGAAGTACTGCAAGGAGAACCGGCCCGAGATCGTCATGGGTGTCGGCTCGGTCATTGACGCCCCGACGGCGGCCCTATACCTCGCCAATGGCGCGAACTTCATCGTGGGCCCGGTCCTGAACCCCGAGGTGGCGAAGATCTGCAACCGGCGGAAGGTCTCCTATTCGCCCGGCTGCGGCAGCGCCAGCGAGATCTCGACAGCCGAGGAGCTCGGCTGCGAGATCGTGAAGGTCTTCCCCGGCGGCGAGGTCGGCGGGCCGAAGTTTGTGAAGGCGGTCCTGGGGCCGACCCCGTGGACGAGCATCATGCCCACCGGCGGCGTCGACGCCACTGAAGAGAGCATCACGGCGTGGATCAAGGCCGGGGCCGCGGCTCTGGGCATCGGCAGCAACCTGATCACCAAGGACATCGTCGCCACGGGTGATTTCGCGACACTGACCAAGAACGTCGAGCAGTGCCTGCTGTGGATCAAGAAAGCCCGTGGCGTACCGACGTTCCTGGGCATCGAGCATCCCGGCATCTATCCGAATGAGGATGGCGGCGGCGAGGCCATGGCGCAGTGGTACGCCGACACCTTCGGCCTCAAGGTGACCGTCGGCAACTCGTCGATCTTCGTCTCCGGCCCCGGCAAGGGCCGCCTGGAGATCGCGAAGAACGCCCTGTACGACAAAGCTCACGTCTGCGTGCTGGTCTCGAACTTCGAGGCGGCGCTGGAGGAACTGCGGGCCAAGGGGTTCGATTTCGAGGAATTCGGCGAGAAGCCAGGGCTGAAGGCCGCGTACCTCAAGGGCACCGACCCCGCCGGACACCGGGTCCACTTGCTGTGGAACCCGTCGGTCACGTAATCCCACACAACACAAATAGAAACGCCCCCTCCGTCGGAGGGGGCGTTTTGGGTTCTGTAGACTGACTTGATCTACTTCTTCGGGGCGGCTATCGGCTGCTTGGGCTTGGGCGTCTCAGGCATCTCTCCGCCCATCGCCGCGACGACCTCGTCTTCAGTGGCAGGCTGGAGGTTGCCCTCAAGTGCCGCCTGCACGGCCGCCTCCAGGTCGGGGTGAGTCCAGATGTACCCGGCAGGCATGCGGAAGGACATCACTTTCGTGGTCTCGCCCTGCTTGAACTTCACGTTCGGGCTGCCGTTGATCTCGATGGTCATGCACTTGTGGCCCGAATCCTGCCAGCGCTGGGCGCCGGCGCCGCCATCGCCAAAGTCCACGAACTCGACCTGAACGCGCGGGTCCTTTGCCGGCAAGCTCTTCAGCAGGTCCACCGTCTCCTGCTGGCAGCCGCTGCTGACGTTGATATAGGCGAGTATCTTCACGGGCGGGGCCTGCGTGGCTGTGGGGCCACCAGCTTTGCAGCCGCACAGCGCCAGCATCCCCAGGAGCGATAGTGAGAGCAACTGCTTCATGAGAAATGCTCCTCCACAAGAAGTGACTCAGTTTAGCATTTTCCGCGCGCGTCGAAAGAGGAAGAATCTCGGAAGGCGCCGCGCGCTGTACGAAACTACTCATTGACTTGGCTTGTTAGACAATACAAGATGTTGGCTATTCCGGCCGGAACGTGGTCTGCTCCGGCTGATCGTGAGGCACGTATGCTCCGCTATCTTTCCCCTCTACTGCTGCTCAGTCTGCTCGTGACGGTACCTCTGATCGCTCAGGAACCGGTTCTGACACCGGTGCCCATCCGTAACGGTGGCTTCAGTGAAGGCACTGATGCCAGGGGGATACCCGTAGGCTGGTCACAGTATGCGGGCTCACCCGCCGCTAAGTTCGAAGTCGCGCCGCAGAATGGCGCGCTGATCATCGACGATCAGGACGCGACGGCGGAGATCGGAGTCGTGCAGTCCTTCGACGTCAAGCCGAACGTGGGCTATGAGGTGAGCGTGGACGTGAAGACCTTCGAGGGACGCTCAGCAGACGGAGCTTTCCTGCAGTTCCGGTTCCTGCCCTCGGGCCAGTTCACGCAGGTGGACCTCGGAACCGAGTCTACCGACAAGTTCGAGACAATCACCGCTCGTGGCTATGCGCCCGCGGACACCAGGCAGGCGCAGATCTACCTGTACTCACACCGCGAAACCACCCCGAAAGTGATGGTGGCGAACGTGAAGGTAGTCTCCGGCGTCGCCCCGCCCCCACCGCCCCCGCCCGACCCGGTGCCGCCAGTCTATGACAAGCTCAAGGACCTGCACAGCATCATCCCGCTGGTGCAGGATGGCAAGGCCAACTGCAGCATCGTTGCGGGCAAGAACACCGCTGAAGCTCAGATCATCCAACAGGCCATCGAGAAGCTGACCGGCGTCAAGGTTCCCATCATCAAGGACAGCGATGCGGGGGCTGCGGTGCCGCTGACCCAGAATCTCATCGTGGTCGGCAACCGCAACACCAACAAGACCTCCAGCGGGCTGTATGACAACTATTACAGCCTGATAGACCTGAAGTATCCGGGCGCGGGCGGATATGTCATCCGCAGCCTCCACAACCCCTACGGCAACGGCTTCAGCGCGGTGCTCGTCGGTGGCAGTGACGCCGAGGGCTGTAAGGCTGCTGCTCAGGCGTTTGCACAGGCGAAGAACCTCAAGGCCAGCAAGGGCACACTGTCCGCCGGCTGGCTCATGGAGACGAAGCTTGGCGCAGGCGTCAAGGTACCGACCGACCTCAAGCAGTTCCTCACCTGGGAAGACTCCAAGGGCTACGGCAACACTGGGTACTTCGGCTGGAATAGCATCAGCAAGCGCATGGCCATGTACTACATGACCGGCGACCCGTTCCATGCGCGTGAAGTCATTCGCCTGGCCTTCCCGGACAAGCAGGCGACCAAGGAACTTGAGGAGATTGACGGCGAGCGCATCGAGAACAAGCACGACCCTCTCGCCGGGCCATACCACTATAACGCGATGATGCTGATCCTGTACTGGGATCTCATTGAGGAGAGCCCGGTCTTCACGGACGAAGAGCGCCTGAAGGTCACGAACTCCTTCGCCCGACGGCTGGCGCACCCGCAAGACTTGGGCACCTACAAGCTTGACGCCATCCCCTCCGCCGTTGGCTCGCGCCATGGCCAGTGGTCGGCCATGCAGCTCTATACGTTGGGCCGCTACTTCAACAAGTACTATCCCTCGCCGCTGTGGGCGCACGCAGAGAGGGCCGGGAAGCTCCATTTTGCGTCTCTACACAAGCATGCGTGGGTCAACGGCGAGGCGGACAACCTCTACTGGTACAGTACCGGCACGGCTCCGCTGGTGACCTACCTGGTCATGACCGGGGACCGCAAGCCGCTCGAAAATGGCGTGCTGGCACAGCTTGTCAAGGCCCAGGAGGTGCTGATCTCCGGCCGTGTGCCTGACTGGGCGCTGAACTACGCCGCGCTTGATTATCTGCTCAAGACCGCCTACCTGACCAATGACGGGCGCTGGCTGACCTATCTGCAGCGCACGCAGCAGGATACCGATACCTTCCGGTTGGGCCAGTCCTTCTGGCCGGACGAGAGCCTCAAGCCCTCGCTGCCCAATGATCTGGCGAACAAGTGGACCATCAACCAGATGCCCAAGCCCATGTGGGTTGGGCGCGGCAACGGTTTCACGCTGGACCAGTCGTTTCTCAACGGCAGCTTCCGCAGCGCCCCCGATGCCTCCGGCGACTATGTCCTGCTGGACGGCTACAACGGCGCTTCGCGCAACCCGTACCATACCTATGACATCCTGGAACTGCGCCTGAACGGGCGCACGCTCCTCCAGGGGTATGCCAACCAGGTGCTGACCTCCGCCGATGGGATGGTCTCGCCGATTGTGCCTATGGACGGGGCCTTGCTCTACAGCGACGTACTGGGGACAACAGCGGTGGCCGTGGGCGAGGTGCCTAAGATGCCCTTCGCCTCATGGCGGCGCACTCTCGCCCAGCGCACCGGCAGGTACTGCCTGATCGCCGACGACCTGAGGTTCGGTACTGATAGCCAGAACATGAAGGTGAGCACCAGTTGGGAACTGCAGGGCGGCGCCTGGAACGCTAAGGAGCGCGCCATACGCTTCCAGGCCCCCGGTTCCGCAGTGGTGCTGCCCGGCTGGGTCTCCTTCCGCGCTGTCGATATGAAGTGCCGCACCAAGCCGGAATCGCCGGACATGATGGCGCCCCTGGATTCACTTGGCATAATGATACTGCGCGCCCGTGAAGCCGACTCGCACATCGAGATGCCGTTCAAGGTGACGTCCGAGATCACTGGCGAAGCCTTCGTGGACTTCCTGAACTACACCGACCGCGGGGTTGTGCAGTGCTATCTCGACGGCAAGCCCTTGGGCGAGAAGTATGACAACTATGCCGAGGGCGTCACCGAGGGCCGTGCACCGCTTGGGAAGGTCACGCTTACGCCGGGCGAGCACGTTCTGCGGGTGACGGCGCTTGAGGCGCATCCGGGCAACGACAGGATGTTCGTGGGTCTCAAGGGCCTGAGCATCAAGACGTCCCAGGCGATGGCTGAGGGCACCGCGAGCTTCTTTGAACTCCGCCCCTCCGACGTGCAGGAAACGACCGGCGGCGGGACGTGCGTAATGAACTGGGTTGGCGGGGTCAAGAAGGACGACCGGCGAGTGGCGTTCTACCTCCTCGGCCAGAACACCGACAAGGCTCCGGCGCCGTTGGCCTGCCTGCGGATCGCTCCGAACGCGGCGGCTTTGAGCCTGCCGACGCCAGCCGTGGCAGTGGCGGGTGAATACCAGGGGCTCAAGGGTGAGCTGCTTATTCTGGCGGCTGATCACCTCACAGGCCACAACCTCACCCTCGCCGGCGTCATGGCAGCCGATAAGCCCGTGAATGTGGACTGGGACTTCGCTGCCGGGGCAATGGACCTGGTCACCACTGCGCCAACCAGGGTCAACTTTGACCTGGAGAAGGCAGACGCCGTGCAGATGGACGGCAAGCCTGTGCAGTTGCAGAAGGCGGGTCTGATGGCCGCGCTTGACGTGCCTGCCGGGCGCCACACCCTCGCCGGACTGAAGCCGGCCGGGCTTGCGAAGCTGCAGGGCGAGCTTGCGAACCTGCTGGCGGCTGGCGCCACGCAGCGACAGAAGGACATAGCCGCCGCCTCGGTAGTCCCCGCTGCGCCGCCCGCCTGGGCTGCGACGGGCACCGCCAACATCGGCGGCCGCGTCAGCAACCTCATCACCATCAACTCCTCGCAGGGCAAGCTGGTAGCCACTGCGGCAGACAACGTGATCCACCTGCTCACGCCGACCGGGCAGGCGGTGCGCCGCTTCAACACTGACGGCAAAATCCGTACGCTGTACTGGTGGGACAAGCCCAAGCTCCTGCTCGCGGGGTGCGTGGATGAGAAGCTGATTGCCTTCGACGAGCAGGGCAACCGTAAGTGGGTCTTCATCTCCGAGATGGACCCGGCGGTCTACGAGGCCGCCAAGACGTACTGGTTCAAATCCGCCCCCGGCCATGAGGGCGTCCACGGGCTCTTCGCCGGCCAGTTCCTCGATGGCAAGGAGCAGTGCTTCGTCGGCGGCGCGTGCACGTTGGAGATCGTTGACGAGAACGGCAAGCTCGTGAAGCGCATGCCTGCCTTCTGGGGCCCGGGGTCGAAGTTCAACCTCATCCCGCGCGCCGACGGCAGCATTGATCTGCTCTTTGCCAAAGAGCCCACTGACTCGCATTCCATGTACATCCTGAACAACCGCACGATGCAACTGCGCCGCGCCTTCGATGGCGTGCCCTCCGGGCATACCTACGTCGGCGGCTGGGCCAATATGAGCCGCGACCACATCTTCCACGCCGACCTGGATGCTGATGGCAAGCAGGAGATCGTCTCGGAGATCAACGGCGCGTGGAACCGCATCACGGTGTGGAATGAGGACGGGGCCCCGCTCTACAACGCGCAGTTCGGCCCTGGCAACCCCATCCCGTACCGCAACATGCGCGACGTGGACCTGGTGGACCTGAATGGCGATGGGAAGATCGAGATCATCACGGCAACCTCGCAGGGCCTCGTGGTGGCTCTCAACGCCCACTGCGAGAAGGTCTGGTCGACGCGCTTGACCAGCCCCGCGACGGTGTTGAAGACGGTTGCGCAACCCGGCAAGCCCCCTACGATCGTGGTCGCCTGCGAAAACGGCAGCGTCCTGTCGCTCGACGCTCAGGGCAGCATCCAGAAGGCAGGGCAACTGGGATCAGCCGCGACGAAGATCGAGCTGGTTCAGACGCCCGAGGGGCCGCTCGTGTTACTCGGCGGCAGCAAGGGTGAGGTGGCGGTCTTCCAGCCGTAGCCGTACAGCCCCAAACGCAAAAAGCCCGCTCTCACATCGAGAGCGGGCTTTTTCATTGCTTCGCTTCTTATATTGTGCCGGTCGGCTGCTGCCGCTGCCTGCGCTTGTGCGCCACCACCCGGCATAGCGTGCCGTTGAGGTCCTTGATGGTCACCGGCTTGGCGAGTACTGCATCGGTCCGGCCGTCATCATTGCCGCCGACCTTCTCGCCCCACCCGGTAAGCAGCACCACTGCTGCCTGCGGCTGAAGCTTGCGGGCCAGATAGGCCACTTCCCACCCGTCCACATCCGGCATCACGAGGTCCAGCACCAGCGCATCATAGCCATCCTGGTAGCGAATGAGACTCATGGCCTGCCGCCCGTCCACGGCCTGGCTCACGCGGTGCCCCAGGCTCTCCAGCGACAGCGCCACCGTCTCTCGCACCCCCGGCTCATCGTCTACGACCAGCACATTCAGGTTGCGCAGCAACTCCGGCACATCATCCGGCTTGTGCCGTAGTTCCCGCCTGACGGCCTTGAGGTTCGCCAGCGGCAGCGTGAGGCTTACTTCCGTGCCGGTGCCCGGCCGACTGCTCAGCGACAACCTGCCGCCAGAGCGGGTGACGATACCATGCACGACACTCAGCCCGAGGCCAAGATGCCCGGCCGCCTTGGTGCTGAAGAAAGGTTCGCAGGCCTGCCCGAGAGCCTGCTCCGTCATCCCCTGGCCGGTATCGCTGATTCGTATGATGGCTTCTTTGCGCTCGCACGCTACCGAGACGCAGACTTCGCCGCCCTCCGGCATTGCTTCACGGGCATTGTTGAGCAGGTGGCTGATGATGTCGCGGATATCCGGTGCGCTGGCCAGGACGTGCAAGTCCTCGGCCGCCTCGATCCTGAGATGCAGCGGGGTTCGTGATCCTGAAGCCGCCTCGGCGTCCGCCCAGCGAGCCTCGGCCGCAGTGCGCACCAACTGCCCCAAATCCACGAGGTCCTGATCCGGGCTGGGCCGCGAGCCGCTGAAATCCTCGAGTTGCTGGAGAATGCGCGCCCCCTCGCCGGCCTTCTCATAGATAATCTGCACGCATTCATTGCAGGCGGCGTTGTCACAGTCGGCGCGCGTCATCTCAGCCCGCAACAGGATCGTCGCCAGGAGGTTGTTGAAATCATGCGCGAAGGAACGGACGAGTTGCCCCTGAGCGTGCAACCTCTCCTTGCGCACCAGCCGTTCCTGCTCCTGGCGGGCGGCTGCTGCCTGCGAGCGCGCGGTCTTAAGCTGCAGGGCAGCAAGCGCCAGCCGGGCCACCAGGGCAAGCTGCTCCGCCATGCCGGCCGGGCCCTCCCCGTTGTCCGGGCACACTGCCACGGCGCGTGACGCTCCCCGCTGACGGTAGGCGAGCGCCCAGGCAGGCCCGTCAGGCGTGTTCACCTGCATGGGGTTTTCAGTCCGAACCTCCGCCGTTGCCTGTTCCCATTCAGTCAGGACCTCCGGCGAAAGGCGCCGCAACGAGAGTTCCTGGGTATTCCATTCATACAAGGCCCGTTCACTGCCGCTTGAGGTGTATGCGAGGCAGTGCCGGGCGCTTGCTTCAGGGCCCCCCGATTCGGTCCGCTCCTCGGTGTTTGCCATCTCACAATCCTTGTCGCGCCCGGACGCAGACACATACGACTGCGTCAAGTCCACGCGTTTCGGCAGCCCCCAGGATGGCGCCGGTCTCACGTCATATGCAATATAGGCCCAGGCTATCAAATGGATGGCAACGGGGACTCAAGATGGACGCAAGAAGGGCAGGATGAGAGGAAAGAAAGGGGACAAGACTGATCAAGTTCTACGCAAATCACACATGATGCTGCAATGACCGTCCATGGCGACGGCGGCCCGCGTTTCAGGGCATCTACGCCTCGATAAGCTGTGGTGCGAAAGGCTCCAGATAGTCGCGCCAGTGCGGGTTCTTGGCCGCTGCCGCAAAGGTCGCAAATGACAGGTAGGGGATGAAACGCGGACGGCGCGGCTTGCGCAGCAGCGCCATGTCGGCCTCCCGCAGCGTCTTACTCCCCTTCTTGTTGTTGCACTTCATGCAGCAGGCCACGAGGTTGTCCCAGGAGGCGGGCCCACCCTTCTGCCGGGGAATGACATGGTCAATGGTGAGGTCGCGCGAGCTATGCCCGCAGTACTGGCAGGTATGACCGTCCCGCGCCAGGACGGCCCGGCGCGAGAGCTTCAGCTCGGGCAGGGGCCGGCGGATGGGGTTGGCCAGACGGACCACCGTGGGAAGAAGCAGCTCCGTGTTTGGCCCATGTACCACCTGCGTATCATGCTCAAGTGCAATCGCCTTGCCCAGGCAAAGCAAGGAGACGGCGCGCCGCCAACTGCAGACATTCAGCGGCTCGTAATTCTGATTCAGCACAAGTACCTGATTGTTCATGCGACATACACCGTAGAAGAAGGCTTCGGATCATCTACCTCAGGAAAAAGAAGAACCCGCAGACCTCGAGGGTTGCGGGTTCAGAAACACGTTCGCAGGCACAGACAGGACTCGTAAAGCCCGTGTATCCGGAAACAGGCAGTCCTGTTGAACAGGGCCTGCCGATGCCATAGTTGTTGCTTGCCGAGACGCAGTAACATCACGTCTTCCTTTTTGGCAGGGAAGTCAGCGAGGCCGGCGCCATCGCAGCGGCACCGTGCCCGGCATAATAATACCAAAAACGGCCTGTTCTTGTCAAAGAGGAGCATGGGCTGGACCGCCCGTATCACCATGCAGGTACACCGCCATCAGCGTCGAAGCTGTGTGCGGTTCCTGAACCCTACGGGATCTCCCCCCGAACCTCGGGTTGACCAACTTGAAGCGAAGGAAGTGACAGTTCATGTCAGACCTTGTTGCCGGGTTAGCCGCCGCCGACATCACGCCTCCCCTCGGCGTTGCCATGGCCGGGTACGGTGCGCGCGACAAGCCCGCTGAGAGCCTTGTGGACCCACTGCAGGCGCAGGCGTTGGTGCTTGGCTCCGGTGACCGCTATGCTGCAATAGTCTGCACCGATCTCATTGGGCTGCACCCGGATGTATATGTGCCGGTACGCGAACAGGCTGCGACCCTGTGTGGAATTGACCCCCATGCCATCATGGTCTGCTGCAGTCATACCCACTGGGGCCCGATCGTCAGTGGTGGGCGGTACATGCCCCAGTACCTGCTCGATACCATCTCGGAGGAGTACCGCCTGACGCTCATCAAGACGCTCGCGGGCCTGGTAGTGGAGGCGAAGGCCAAGGCCGTCCCCGTCACCGCAGGCTACGGGGCAGGCTTTGCCGACCGCATTACCTTCAACCGCCGCAACGTCGGGGATGACTTCAAGACCGAGATGCACCTGGTGCTTGATCCGCCTGCCGCCCACGCCGCCTCGGCGGAGGGAAACCGCCTCGCACGGGCGTGGCAGCGCGGCGAGCACAAGGGCCCGCGACTGAGCGGCCCGCTGCCGGAAGTCAGCGGCAAGCGTGTCGGGCCGGCCGACGCCGAAGTCACCGTTCTGCGGCTGCAGAAGACCTCCGGCGAGCCCTTTGCCGGCCTTGTCAACTTCGCCTGTCACGCCGTGTGCGGTGGCGGCGACTTCTACGGCTTCTCGGCTGACTTCCCCGGCTACGCCCGGAGTGTATTTGCGGACTTAATTGGCGCGCCGATGCTCTTTGCGGCGGGTGCCTCGGGCGATCAGGTCCCGCGTTGGCGCCAGAATGACGCCCGCCAGCGCGTGGGCAAGTCGATGGGCGCCGAGGCTGCCCGCGTGTGGCTGCAGACGGATGAGCAGCGCGCCGACCTGCCGCTGGCAACGGCCTATGAAGTCGTCAACCTGCCTCTGAGCGACAAGATCATCCCGGCAGAGCAGGCTCGCGCGAATCTCGCCGCCAAGCCCAATCCAGAGGGCACCGACGCTGTATACGAACGCTGCATGGTGGAACTCGCCGAAGAGACCGAGGGGTTGACCGAAGGCTATCCGGCCGAGGTCTGGGCCATGGCGGTTGGTGATCTCGGCATTGTAGGTGTGCCCGGTGAGGTGCTTACGGAGATAGGCCTGCAGATCAAGCAGCGCTCGCCCTTCGCGCATACCATGGTTGTCAGCCTCGCCAACGGCTGCATCGGGTACCTGCCCACCGATGATGCTGTAGACGAAGGTGGCTACGAGCCCGGCTGGACTCCGGTCGGCCAGGGCACCGAGAAGATGCTCGTGCAGACCAGCGTATCGCTCCTCCAGCAGCTCCACGGCTAGTCCGTACGGGGGCCGGGTTCGCCAGCAGCGCGGATCCGGCCCCTGCCCCTTCTTCCTCTTCCCTCAAGCTCTGCCAAAAAGCCCCCCATTATCAGGTCTGCCCTGATTGGAATGGATGCGCCGCGACCGTAGACTGCTATACACAGGGCCACCGCAGGACTGGGGGTACCGGTGGCGCACAGCAGGCCATACTGAGGCAGGGCAGCCAGGCGATGGCTGGCCAGGTGGAGGAGGAAAGAGTATGGATAGCGATGTGCGGGGGTCGGAGGAAGCGCGAAGCGAAGGGGCACGAGCTGAGCAGGCGAGATCGGAAAAGCGGACGGACGAGAACTGGGAGGAAACCCGGCGCCTGGAAGGGTCCCGAGATCGAGATGAGGTCTACGCGCATCGCGTAACGTACGACCCGGGTCCCAGTGGCACCGCAGTCGCGGGCCTGATCATCGGCCTCATTGCCCTCGCAGTTGCCATGTATGCGGCCTTTGCCCCTCGTGAGACGGTGCGAGAGGGATCACAGGCGGTCACCACTGCCTGGGAGCAGACAGTCGACGCTGAACGGTCGAAGCCGCAACCCGCTGCCCAGTCAGCGCGACAGGAGCGGGGCGTGTCGGCCTCCGAGATCCACACGGTGGTGGCCAGCGAGGTGCAGAAGGAAGTGGCCTCGATGAAGGCTGAGCTGGTGAAGCTGCGCAGTGACATCGCCAGAGGCGATCAAACTAAGCCAGCGTCACAGAAATAGCACCGGGCGAGTTGGGGAACGGAGAGTACGATGACAACGCCGACGCTCGAGGCACAGGTCACAATCAGCCACGACAAGATCCGCGAGTGGACTGAGGCTCGTCAGGGCAAGCCCGCACGTGTCAAGGGCACCGGCGACGGCAACGGCGGGATAGTGCGCATCGACTTTGAGGATGTCCACGAAGAGCATCTCGAACCAATCTCATGGGAAGAGTTCTTTGAGAAGTTCGAGGCGGAGAACCTTGCCTTCCTCTATCAGGATGGCGCGCAGAGCCGCTTTAACAGAATGATCAACCGCGACTAGTACCTGAAACGGCGAAAGGCGAGATAGATGCCGCTCAACAGCATGCGCGATCTGATCAAGCAAGAGCTGGAGGAGCTATACGGCGCTGAGGAACAGGTCACGGAGGCCCTGCCGAGGATGGCGCGTGCCGCGTACTCTGAAGATCTCAAGTCCGATCTCGAAGAGCATCTCGAGATAACTCGACAGCAAATGCAACGCCTGGAGCAGATCTTTCGGATTTTGGAACTGGAGCCCACTGGCAAACCATCCGCCGGCATCGCGGGTCTCCTGAGCGAGAGCAACGAAATCATGAACTCACAGGGCGACCCCGACGTCAAGGATGCCGCCCTTATAGGCGCCGCGCAGAAGATTGAGCATTACGAGATGGCCACTTACGGCACCCTCAGGTCGCACGCTCTTGAAACAGGATACGACGAAGCTGCGGAGTTGCTGCAGGAGAGCCTGGACGAAGAGGCCGAGACCGACGAACTGCTGACGGAGATCGCGGAAAACGACATCAACGTTCGGGCCGCCGAGAGTACCTTGGTCTAACGGGCGCGCAACGCCAGAAAGGAGCACGAGCATGGGAACCAGGACACATGACGAGACCATAGTGGACGCCCTGACCAAACTCGCGCGGGCCAACCGGGACAGCGAAGAGGGCTATACCACGGCGGCTGAGGCTGTCAGGGAGTCCGATGCCGACTTGCACACGCTGTTCCACAGATATGCTCAGCAGCGGGCGCATTTTGCCGGCGAGCTGGAGCAGGAGATACATACCTACGGAGGCGAGTATCCCGTTGAGGGGAGCATCAGCGGGACGCTTCGGAAGGGTTGGCTGAACCTCCGTTCAGCGATCAGCGGGCACGACTCGCATGCCATCGTCGCCGAGTGCCTCAAGGCCGAAAACGCTACCCTGGAGGGCTACGAGGAGGCGCTGCGTCAAGACCTGCCCGAATATCTCAAAGAGATGATTCGCGAGCAGCATGACGACCTCCTGGAGACCCGCCAGCGGCTGCAGGCCATCAAGCAGGCGACCTGAGGATCCGGATAGTCTCGCAGTCCCCGGCAGTTCGCGTTGCGACTGCACATCCCGATAGACAAAAGGAGTGACAACCCTATGCTCAACTGGGCCATCGTGTTCCTGATTGTGGCCATTATCGCCGGCATCCTGGGCTTCTCAGGCATCGCCGGAACCGCCTCCACCATTGCGTGGGTGCTGTTCGTGGCCTTCCTGATCCTGTTCGTGATCTCGCTGATCGCGGGCCGGGGACGGACAACTACCGCAGTTTGATCGAGGCGGCGGGCAAGGTGGCCTGCCGCAAAACAAGGCTTCTGGTCGCGGTGTCTCCAGTGGGCGCAAGGGCAGAGAACTGGAGATTGCGGCGAAGGATGGATAGCTTGACCGGAGTGGCGGAGAGGACTGGAGCGGCAATCGAGGGTGGTTGTGGGCGGTGGAGATCTGGCGAGGCCTGGGTCACCGGATCCAAACACTCTCGAAGGCCGCAGGGAACGCAGGAAAAGCGCAGGTGGTGGCGACGTGGTGGCTGCTGAGGTGGCGACGCGGGCGCCCGTGGAGGCGGAGGACTGGAGCGTTCCCGGGAACTGGCGAAGGCGCGCGGGGTGGGACCGGCAGAGGGGTGGCGAAGGGGCAGGCAAGTGGTAGTACTGAGGGCCGGTCAGTGGTGGAGAGCGCGCGGACTGGAATAGCCGCCAAAAGCGGCAACGGTTGAGCCAGGTGGTGGCGAGAGAACCATCGCCGCAAAGTGGGCCGCTGCTGGGACATACGACGACCAGAACAACGCATGGCGCGCCTGCTCAACCTCGGAGCAGGCGCGTTATGCATTTCAGGACCTGGAAGAAGTGGCTGGACGCCTGGCGTGCACCGCCTGTGCGAACTGTGCTCCCGTGGGGTTGCAGGTGAGGAGGGCTGTGTGGTGGATACTGTGCACGAGGATCGAGTCGTTCTTGCTCCGGCAGAGGAACGCCGTCGCCGCTGGTGGTTCATTGGGGGCTTGGTCGCACTCTGTCTGGTACTGGTGGCGGTCGTCCTGGCGATTGTCTCCCAGTATCGCTTCCGTGAAGTTGCGGTTACCCGCCGTGACATCATCGCCCACGAATCGCTCGCCGGCAGCGTGGTGGCCCCGCCCAACGCGCTGGCGGTCATCAACTGCCATTGCTCTGCCCCGGTCTCCAGGGTCTTCGCCACCGTCGGCCAGACAGTGCGCAAGGGCGACGTCTTGGTTGAGCTATCTCATCCCACTGCCGCCGCCAACTACCAGGCCGCACAGCAGGAACTAAGGCTGGCACGCAGCACCTTCCGGCAAGCGCAGGCGGTCTATGCCTCAGATGTCAACGAGGCGCAGCAACGTCTTGCCGACGCTCGAGCCCAACGCCAGTACGCGGCCCAGCGGATCGAGATCCCGACCGGCATGAATGAGGACGGGGGCCCCGCCCCTGGCACCAATCTTGCGCGGGAGCAGGCAGATGAGGCCAATGTCCAGGCCGAGGCTGAGTTGGCTACGGCCACCAGACGTAGCAACGAGTATCTCGAGCCCTACCGGCAGCGGCTTGCCGCAGCCTCTCAGAGCTTCGAGGAGGCCCAGGCGGGACGCAAAGCCTCGTTTATCCGCGCGCCCATAGCCGGCCAGGTGATCGAACTGAATGCCCAGCCGGGCCAGGCCGTCGATCAGGCACCCGATACAATAGTAGCGACCGTTGCTGACCTTAGCGCGCTCAAAATGCACGCCCGCCTCGATGACGCGCAGCGGGGACGCGTGCGACCTGGGATGCCCGTGACGCTTCGCCTTTCGTCCTTGCCTGAAGAGACCTTCGTGGGCGAGGTTCAGCAGATCGCTGTCGAAATGGGCGGACAGGTCACCAACCGCGAGCGGGAGGTTCAGCCGATAGCTGTCATCAGCTTCATCAACCAGCAGGGGCTGGCCAAGCCGGAGATGAGTGCCCACGCCATCGTGGAGACTGAGCGGGCGGATAACGCTCTTTCAGTGCCGGTGCAGGCCGTGGAGCGGGATGGCGATGGCAAGCCCTTCGTGGGCGTCCGGCGTCGGGGGCGCTGGGTACAGACGCCGGTACAACTTGGCCCCTCTGACGGTATGTACGTCGCTGTCCTGTCTGGCCTGAGAGAGGGAGAGGTCGTACGGGTACCAGTGCGGCGTGAGACAGAGATCACCTCGGCCTGAGACGGTGCAGCGAGGGGTCTGAAGAGTGGCTTCACTGGGAGGCGATGCCTCTTTGGTAGTTATCGAAGAGCAAGATAGGGTGTGCCCTTATTGTTCCGGCCTGCTTTCCAAGATACCCTAGAAGAAGATGATGGACAGGGCGTCCATCACATGCCTCGGAGCGCTGGCGCAGGTGGAGGAAGGCATGCAGAAGGTATTGATCACGGGTGGGGCAGGTTTCATTGGCTCCCATCTGGCCGACGAACTGCTTCGGAGCGGGTATCAAGTGCGAGCACTGGACAACCTGTCGCCCCAGGTTCACGGCCACGGGCAGGTGCGCCCGGCTTACCTGGACCCCGAGGTTGAGTTGCAGGTCGGCGACGTGCGCAATCCGGACGACGTCCGGGCGGCGCTCAGAGACATGGACGCGGTCTTTCACTTCGCAGCGGCTGTGGGCGTTGGCCAGAGCATGTATGCCATCGCCGACTACACCAGCGTCAACAACCTCGGGACCGCAGTGCTCCTCGAGGAGTTGATGGAGCAGCGCGTCAGCAAGCTGATCATCGCTTCCAGCATGAGCCTCTACGGTGAGGGGCTCTATCTCACGCGCAGCGGTAACGTGGTCCCCGGCTATGATCGGCCGCTGTCGCAGCTTCGGCGGGGGCAGTGGGAGCTTTGCGATAGCGACGGTAACACGATGTTGCCGCTCGCGACCCCGGAGACCAAACAGCCGAACCTCGCCTCCGTGTATGCCCTGTCAAAGTACGATCAGGAGCGGCTTTGTCTCATCTTCGGCCGCGCCTACAACACCCCCACAGTTGCCCTGCGCTTCTTCAACGCCTTTGGCACCCGCCAGGCGCTCTCGAACCCCTACACCGGCGCGCTGGCAATCTTCACCTCCCGGCTACTCAACAACAAGCCTCCCCTGATCTACGAGGACGGGCTGCAGCAACGCGACTTTGTGAGCGTACATGACCTTGCCCGAGCCTGCCGCCTCGCCCTCGAGACGCCAGCGGCCGATGGCGAGGTCTTCAACCTCGGCAGCGGACTGAGCTACACCATCCGTGAAGTGGCCCAGCGGGTCGCGGAGGCGCTCAACAAGCAGTACCTGGAGCCGGAGATCACCGGCAAGTACCGCCTGGGTGACATCCGCCACTGCTCCGCCGATATCACAAAGGCGGAGGAGATCCTGGGGTACGACCCGCAGGTGACGCTCGAAGAGGGTTTGGTGGAGTTGACGGAATGGCTTGAGGGGCAGATCGCGGTGGACCGAGTAGATCAGGCCGCGGCCGAACTGGCGGCGCGAGGTTTGACTGTATGAAGCTGCATAGCGCGCAGGATGAGCAGTCATCCCGGCCGTTGCTCGGAATGGTTGAGTGGTTCCGGCCGGGCGAGCACGAACGGGTCGAGTTGGTTCTATCCAAGCTCAAGGCCCTCGGCATCAGCGAACTGCGCACGGCCGTCTCGTGGGCCGATTGGCACACTCCCTACGGCGAGAGCTGGTATCACTGGCTGCTGCCCCGGCTCGCCAAGGATGTCCACTTGCTCCCCTGTTTCCTATACACGCCGCCTTCACTGGGTGTGGCGCCGCGTGCCTCCGCCCCGCCACGCGAACCGCGCGCCTATGCGGATTTCCTGGATCAGGTCATCACTGACTTCGATGACTGCTTTGACATGGTAGAGCTCTGGAACGAGCCCAACAACCTCAGTGAGTACGACTGGACCCTCGACCCGCAGTGGCACATCTTTTGCGAGATGATCGGTTCAGCGGCCTACTGGGCGCAGCAGCGTGGCAAAGGAACCGTCCTGGGCGGTATGGCTCCAGCCGACCCTAACTGGCTCTCTACCATCGGGTGCGGCGGCGTGCTCAACTACATTGACGTCGTCGGCATTCATGGCTTCCCCGGCGTCTGGGAGTTTGCCTGGCAGGGCTGGGATTACTACCTCGAGGAGACACGCGAAGTCCTCCGGCAGCATGACTGCGGGGCCGACATCTGGATTACCGAAACCGGCTTCTCCACCTGGCGCCACGGTTACCACAACCAGCTCCGAGCGTTCCTGGAGGCTCTCGACGCCCCGGTCGAGCGCGTGTATTGGTACGCCGTGCAGGACCTGCAGCCGGAATATGCCACCGTGGACGGCTTCCACTCCGACGAGCGCGACTACCATTTCGGGCTGACGCATTGTGACGGCAGCGACAAGCTCATCTGCCGCGTCCTGCAACAGGAGGGGCAGTCGGGCCTGAGGCGCCTGGCTGATCTGGCCCATGCCGCCACTCCCCCGGTCCCCGTCCGGAAGTGCGAGGCGAGCAGCTGCCCCAAGGCCCAGGCCAAAGCCGTTCCGGCGACCTTGCACAAGGTGGGACCGGCCCAGTCTTCGGCCTCTGGACGCGTGCTGATCACGGGTGGCGCGGGTTTCATCGGCACTAATCTCGCCCATCGTCTCCTCAGCGAGGGTCGCGAGGTCGCCATCTATGACAGCCTGGCTCGCCGGGGCGCCGAGAGCAACCTCCGCTGGCTATCCGACACGTACGGTGACCGCCTGCAACTGCATCTTGCCGATGTGCGCGACCCTATCGCGCTCGGGCAAGCCCTGTCCGGGGTTGAACAGGTCTTTCACCTCGCGGCGCAGGTGGCAGTCACCACCAGCCTTGTCAAACCGGCAGTCGACTTTGAGATCAACGGGCTGGGCACCATGAACCTGCTGGAGGAGATGCGCCGCCTCGACAATCCCCCGCGGCTTGTCTTCACCTCCACCAACAAGGTCTACGGCGGCCTGGCAGACATCGGGTTGCGCCTCAGCGGCCAGCGCTACGAACCTGCCGACCCGGTCCTCCGCCACAGCGGCATCAGCGAGGCGCGCTCCCTCGACTTCCATAGCCCCTACGGCTGCTCCAAAGGCACTGCGGACCAGTACGTGGTCGACTATGCCCGCAGCTACGGCCTTGAGACCGTGGTCTTCCGCATGAGCTGCATCTATGGGCCGCACCAGAGGGGCAGCGAGGACCAGGGCTGGGTGGCTCATTTCGTCCTGCGCGCACTCAAGGATGAGCCCATAACCCTCTTCGGCGACGGCTGCCAGGTGCGCGACGTGCTGTTTGTCGAGGACCTGGTTGAGGCTTTCCTCCTGGCCGAGGCCAACCTGCCCGAACTGGCGGGCGAAGTCTTCAACATCGGAGGCGGGCCGCAGAACACCATCAGTTTGCTGGAGTTGATTGACCTGATCGAGGAAATGCAGGGCGCCCGGCCGCTGCTGCACCACGATCAGTGGCGCATTGGGGACCAACGCTACTATGTCTCCGACACCCGCAAATTCCAGCGGGCGACGGGTTGGCAGCCTGAGGTAGACGTCCATAGGGGCGTCCAGCGGCTGCATGAGTGGCTGGTATCAGTTCATGGCAGCGCGCGGCTGAGCCTCTCAGCAAAGGCGAGACGACTGCCGGAGCCGGTTGCCGCCGCCGTCGCGGCACTGACTTAGCCCAATGTGGAACCGCTGACAGTCCGGCAGGGCTGGGAGGGGTCACTGACCCCGACAGATCAGGCACTTAGGGAGGGCCAGCATGTCTCACCACAACAAGCACATGCAAGCAGCCGTTCTGGTAGAGCCGGGAGAGATAGAGCTCCAGGAGGCGCCGGTACCGGAGGCCGGAGCCGGTCAGATACGGGTGAAGCTCCAGGGCTGCGGTGTCTGCGCCTCAAACCTCCCGCCCTTCGAGGGCCGAGAGTGGTTCACCTATCCCTTCCAGCCGGGCCAGCTTGGGCACGAGGGCTGGGGCGTCATCGACCAGCTCGGTGAGGGCGTGACAGGTCTTGATATTGGCCAGCGCGTCAGTGTCCTCTCCGACCATGCCTACGCCGAGTACGACGTCACCGACGCCGCCAAGGCTGTGGCGCTGCCGGACGTGCTTGAGGGCCACTCCTTTCCGGGCGAGCCGCTCGGCTGCGCTATGAATATCTTCCGCCGCAGCGACCTCCACTCCGGCCAGACGGTCGCCATCGTCGGCATTGGCTTCCTCGGCGCCCTCCTGACCGAGCTTGCCAGCAAGTCCGGCGCGACGGTATTCGCCATCGCCCGCCGGCCCTTCGCCCAGAGCATTGCGCGCCAGATGGGCGCGGCCGAGGTCATCCCCATGGACGACCATTGGAAGATCATTGAGAAGGTCAAGGAGCTGACGGGCCAGGTCATGTGCGACCGTGTCATCGAAGCCGTGGGCAAGCAGTGGCCTCTCGACCTCGCCGCCGAACTCACCCGCGAGATGGGTCGCCTTATCATCGCTGGCTATCACCAGGACGGGATGCGCCAGGTCAACATGCAGCTCTGGAACTGGCGTGGTCTCGACGTGATCAACGCCCATGAACGTCAAACGGAAGTCTACATCCGGGGCATCAGCGAGGCCGTACAGGCTGTCACCGAGAGCCGGCTCACTCCCGAGCCCCTCTACACTCACCAGTTCCCGCTGAAAGACCTCCAGCAGGCGCTGGAGATGACCCGTGACCGCCCGGACGGCTTCTTCAAGGCCCTGGTGCGAATGTGACGGTCACGCGTAGGTCGGTGCGTCTCGCACCCACACCGACAGCAGACGTTGGAGTTTCACCATGAAAGTCTTAATGACAACGGACACAGTCGGCGGCGTCTGGACTTACTCCCTCGAGCTGGCTCGCGCCCTCGGCGAGCAGGGGGTTGAGATCGCCCTCGCAACGATGGGAGACCCCCTTAGCCCCTCCCAGCGCCGGGCCGTTGCCGACGTTCCCGACGTCACTCTCTTTGAGAGTACCTACAAGCTCGAGTGGATGCAGGACCCCTGGGACGACCTGGAGCGTGCCGGCGACTGGCTGCTCGAGGTCGAAAACCGCTTCGAACCGGACGTCATACATCTCAACAGCTACGTCCACGGTTCGCTGCCCTGGCGCGCGCCGCTGCTCGTTGTCGGACACTCCTGCGTACTCTCGTGGTGGGAGGCAGTCAAGGCCCTGCCGGCCCCGCCGGAATGGGATCACTACCGCGAGCTTGTGATGCAGGGAATCCGCTGCGCCGGACTCGTCGTCGCGCCCTCACACACGATGCTCGATGCACTGGACCGCCACTATGGCCCCTTCCGCAACAGCGGCGTCATCTACAACGCTCGCAACGCCGGCTGCTTCAAGCCGGGCGGCAAGGGCCGCCTGATCTTCGCCAGCGGCCGACTGTGGGACGAGGCCAAGAACCTGCGCCTCGTCGAGCGGATCGCCTCGCAGGTGCAGTGGCCTGTGTACATGGCCGGAGAGAATGTCTCACCGGACGGCGGCATGGTGGAGTTTGGCGGGATGAAGCACCTTGGCCGGCTCAGCCAGGCCGACATGGCCCAGTGGCTTGGGCGCGCCGCAATCTGCGTCCATCCTGCTCGCTACGAACCCTTCGGGCTGGGCGTGCTGGAGGCCGCTCTGTGCGGCTGTGCGCTCGTCCTGGGCGACATCCCCTCGCTGCGCGAGTTGTGGAGTGGCTGCGCGCTGTTCGTGTCGCCGGATGACGCGCAGGGCCTGCGTGACGCGCTCGAACTGCTCATCAATGACCCGGACCTGCGTCACGAACTCGCCAACGCCGCCGCCGAGCATGCCCGCAGCTTCGCGCCTGACCGGCAGGCCGATGAGTACCTAGACGCCTACGATCTGGTCATGTCGCGCGCCATGTGGCCTGTCACTGCCGAGGCCTTACCCGTAGGAACGACACCTGGATAGACTCGCGCAGAGTCACTCCTCCCGAACTGAAAGCACCCCTGAGACAGCGCCGAATGTGGCTGGGGGACAAGAAGGCATCATGATGCGAATCACAATGTTTTACCACTCGCTACTCTCTGACTGGAACCACGGCAACGCCCACTTCCTGCGCGGGATCGTGACCGAACTACAAGCGCGGGGCCATCATGTCGAGGTCTACGAACCCCGGCTCGGCTGGAGCCTGCAGAACCTCTTTGCCGAGCGCGGCGCCCAGCCTCTGATTGACTTCCAGGACGCCTACCCTGGTCTCATGAGTACACTCTACGACCCCGAGCAGATCGACCTGGATGCCGTCCTGCAGGACACCGACCTCGTCATCGTACACGAATGGAACGAGCCGGAGTTGATCGCCCGGATCGGTCGACACCGCAAGGGACGCTATCTCTCAGGCGGTCCCAACTATCGCCTGCTCTTCCACGATACCCACCATCGCTGCGTCACCGACCCACACAGCCTCGGACGCCTCGATCTCAAGCACTATGACGGCGTCCTGGCCTTCGGCGACATCGTCCGGGAACTCTATCTCGTCTACGGCTGGGCCCGCCGCGCCTGGACGTGGCACGAGGCTGCCGACACGCGTATCTTCCATCCCTACTACGATGTGGAACCCGAAGGCGATCTTGTGTGGGTTGGTAACTGGGGTGACGAGGAGCGCACTGCCGAGCTACAGGAGTTCCTGCTTGAGCCGGTGCGCGAGCTGAGACTCACGGCCACGGTCCACGGCGTGCGCTACCCGGATCACGCACTACAGATGCTCAAGCGCGCGAAGATCAAGTACGGTGGCTGGGTGGCCAACTATGACGTACCCAGGCTCTTCGCAGCCCACCGCGTGACAGTGCACGTGCCCCGCCGCCCGTACGTGCAGGCACTGCCGGGCATCCCCACCATTCGCGTTTTCGAGGCCATGGCCGCCGGCATTCCGCTGGTCTGCTCGCCGTGGAATGACTGCGAGCATCTCTTCACCCCGGGTGAAGACTTCCTCGTGGCCCACGACAAGCGCGAGATGAAGGGCCACCTGCGCGCGCTACTGCACGATGACGCCATGGCCCGGCAACTGGCCACCAATGCCCGCCGCACCATCCTCGCGAGCCACACCTGTGCTCATCGCGTCAACGAACTACTGGCCGTCTGCGGTGAGCTCGGCCTCAACACGGCTGTCCACGCCACGCGGCGGGCCGGCAGCCCCGCTCTGCAGGGGGTGCTTTCATGAGCAGGTCCTTGAACATCGCCTTCTTTGGTTCCAGTCTGGTCTCTGCCTACTGGAACGGCGCAGCCACCTACTACCGGGGCATCATCCGCGCCCTGGCCGGCCGCGGCCACCGGGTTACCTTCTACGAACCCGATGCCTATGACCGGCAGCAACACCGGGACATGGCCGATCCGGACTGGGCAAGGGTGGTGGTCTACACCGCTGAGGGCGAGGACGGGGTACGCGGCGCGCTCGCGGAGGCGGCGTCCGCTGACCTCGTAGTCAAGGCCAGTGGCGTCGGCGTGTTTGATGAACTGCTGGAGGCGGAAACGCTCGAACTGCGGAAGCCGGGCACCCTCGTCGCCTTCTGGGACGTGGACGCCCCGGCAACGCTCGACCGCGTGCAAAGCAACGCAGGAGACGCGTTCGGGCCCCTGATTCCGCGCTACGATCTCATCCTCACCTACGGCGGCGGCCGTCCAGTCGTGGACGCATATCTCGCCCTCGGCGCCCGGTCCTGCGTGCCCGTCTACAACGCACTCGATCCGGCCACCCACTACCCAGTTGCGCCTGATCCGCGCTTCGCGGGCCATCTGGGCTTTCTGGGCAATCGCTTACCCGACCGCGAAACGCGGGTGGAGCGGTTCTTCCTGCAGCCGGCGGCGGCGCTTCACGACCACCAGTTCCTCCTCGGCGGCAATGGCTGGGACAACAAGCCGAAGACGGAGAACGTCAGCTATCTCGGCCACATCTACACCGCCGACCACAATGCCTTCAACTGCACTCCGCTGGCGGTGCTCAACATCGCCCGGGAGAGTATGGCGCGCTACGGCTTCTCTCCGGCCACCCGCATCTTTGAGGCCGCGGGAGCCGCTGCGTGCCTGATCACCGACCACTGGGAGGGCATCGAGCTCTTTCTGGAGCCCGATCGCGAAGTCCTGGTGGCCTGTGACGGCGCCGAGGTGGCCTATCATCTCGAGCGCCTGAGCACCCGTCGCGCCAAACAGATCGGCGAGGCAGCCCTCAAGCGGACGCTCGCCGAGCACACGTACCACCAGCGAGTGGCGCAGTTGGAGAAAGTCCTGGACCTGTAGAGCTATCCTCGACATCAGACAAGGTGGTTCCCATGCCTGATAACCTGAACTTCGTCATTCTTGGCCTGTCTATAACCAGCTCGTGGGGCAATGGTCACGCCACCACTTACCGCGCTCTTGTACGGGAGCTTTCCCGGCAGGGCCACAGCGTCACCTTCCTGGAGCGTGACGTCCCATGGTACGCTGAAAACCGGGACCTGCCGGACCCGGACTACTGCCGCACCTCCCTCTACTCCAGCCTCGAACAGCTCCATGACGAGCATGCTGCCGAGGTCCGCGACGCCGACATGGTCATCGTGGGATCGTTCGTGCCGGAGGGGGTCGCGGTCGGCAAGTGGGCGCTTGAGCAGGCAACTCAGTTGGTAGCCTTCTATGACATTGATACTCCTGTCACCCTGGCCAAGCTCCAGCGGGGCGACCACGAGTACCTCGCTCCGCACTTGATCCCGCAATATGATCTCTACCTGTCCTTCACCGGAGGGCGGACTCTCAACGTACTGGAAGAAGACTATGGCGCTCCCGCCGCCCGTGCCCTCTACTGTTCTGTGGATCCGGAGCTTTACTACCCTGAGCCGGTGGACCTCAAGTGGGACCTGGGCTACATGGGCACCTACAGCGATGACCGCCAGCCGCGACTGGAATCGATGCTCCTGCAGCCCGCGCGACAGTGGCTGCAGGGCAAGTTCGCTGTCGCCGGGCCGCAGTATCCGGCGGACCTGCACTGGCCCCCCAACGTCACCCGGTTCGAGCACCTGCCGCCCAGCGAGCACCGGCGCTTCTACAGTTCCCAGCGCTTCACCCTCAACGTCACTCGCGACGACATGACCCGCGCCGGCTACGCCCCGAGCGTCCGTCTCTTCGAGGCCGCCGCCTGCGGCACGCCGATCATCAGCGACTCCTGGGAAGGGCTGGAGACATTTTTCGCCCTGGGCACCGAGATTCTAATCGGCGGCCATCCCGCCGACACGCTGCGCTACCTCAGCGGCGTTCCGGAGGCGTGCCGCCGGCGCATCGCTGAGCGAGCGCGCAAGCGCGTCCTGGCCCAGCACACCTCTGCCCATCGCGCAGATGAACTGGTCGGCTACACCCGCCAAATACTCGACCGTCTTGCCACCCCGGCCACCCTCCTCTAGTCTCTCCGCCTCTGCGGCGTCAGGTCCTCCAGGCACAAAAAAAGGGCTCCCCAAAGTGGGGAGCCCTTCTGCTTCATGTGGTGTTCTCTACTGGGACGTCTGCGTGACCTGGTCCTGATCGGTGCCATCCGGCAGCATTGTCCACAGCTCGCGATTGCGGGTGAAGGCAATCCGGCTGCCCGCCGCGTTCCATACAGGGTAGCCATCCGAGCGCGCGTCGGCGGTTATCGACACCGGGCTGGTGCCGTCCACATTCATCGTCCATATGTCGAAATCGCCGCGCCGGTTGGAGTGGAAGGCGATCTTGTTGCCATCGGGGGACCAGTTCGGAGCCTCATCACGGAAGGTGCTGCTCTCGGTGATGTTGGTGGTGGTCAAGCTGGCGATGTCCAGGATGGCAATATCAGTGTTGGCGCCCGACCTGCCAATGCCCAGTTGGAACGCGATCTTCGTCCCATCGGGCGAATAGACCGGCCACTGCGCGTCAGTCCCGGGGTCGTATAGCTCCGCCGCGTCCGTGCCGTCCCGGTCGACAGTCCAGATCGTGTAGTGGTCGCCGCCGCCCTTGTTGCTCACGTAGACCAACTTGCTGCTATTGGGCGCCCAACTCGGCTGGAGGTCCGAGCCGGTCACGGTGTTGTCGGTGATCCGCGTCTCCCGGAGCCTGTTGCCCTGGGATGAATCGATGAGGTACAACGACTGCGAGCCGCCGCCACGCCGCGTGACCATCGCAATATCAGAGCCGTCCGGTGACCAGGCCGGCTGCTTGCCACCCTCGTTGCTGTCATCCTCGTCGTTGGTGCTCTGCGTCAGCAGCACGAGACTGCCGCCGCCGCTGCTGATCGAGTAGATGTACTCCAGCCCGTTGCCGCCGAGGGATGTGAAGGCTACACGGTTCCCTGCCGGGTTGTAGCTCGTCCGGTCGATGACGTTCTGAAACACCGTCTGGTCGTTGTTTCCGCCGCATCCGACCAGCACAACCGCCAGCGCCACAACCAACATTGCGACCATCACGACTTTAGCGTTCCACCGCATAGCGCAGAGGCTCCCTTCATCAGGCAGCGGTCATGGCAGGCATGCCGCTGCAAGTCAGTACCGCATTTGTTTGAGACAGCAGCCGTGCAGCAAGGTTTCCCCCGCCGCACGGTGAATTATACGTACCTCTTCAACTACAGGTCAAGCAATACCTCCCGCCTCGGCCGGGATCGCACCTGCCGGCAGCTAAGGACCAAGCCTATGGACTCCAAGATCGGTGTCGCCATAAATTCCTGTGGCTCAGTTGCCTATGAGCACGCCCGCGCCTACCTCAGCGATCCCCGCTGCGAGATCGTGGGCGTTGCCAGCCGCACCTGCAAGAGCGCCGAGAAGATGATCTCGGAGCTGGCCCTCGATTGCACGATCTATCCCGACTACGACGCCCTCCTGAGCGATCCCCGCGTCCAGGCGGTCTCCATCACCTCTCCCAACTACCTCCACGCCGCCGAGGCCGCTGCCGCCCTGCGCGCGGACAAGCACGTTCTGCTCGAGAAGCCCCCCGGCATCACCCATGAGCAGCTTGACGACCTCTCCGCCGCCCTGCAGGGCCGCAGCCTCACCACGCTCTGCAGCTTCGTGCTCCGCTGGAACCCGCTCGTCGAGGCCCTGACCGCCCTGCGCGACCAGGGCGCCTTCGGCGAACTCTTCTTCGTCCAGACCGACTACTGGCACGGCGTCGGCAGCGTCATCAGCCCCGACCGCTGGCTCAGCAAGACCCAATACGCCGGCAGCGCCGTCCTCGCTGGCGGCAGTCATGCCGTGGACCTCGCCCGTCACTTCGCAGGCGATATCGAGAGCGTCTCGGCCTTCTCCCTCCGCCGCGCCGAGGGCTTTGACTACGACACCACCATCTCGGCCACGCTGCGCCTCACGAACGGCGGCACGGGCCGCATCAGCGTCTCTTTCGATGCCCCCGCGCCCTACCAGTTCAACATCGAATTCATTGGCAGCCAGGGCGTGTGCCGTCAAAACCGCGTCTGGAGCGAGCAGGCTTTCCCCGGCCAGGGCGACTGGGTCAGTCTCCCCCAGGCCGGCCCCGACAGCGGCGCGGTCTCACATCACCCCTTCAACGCCGAGATCGCCCACTTCCTCGACCGCATTCAAGAGGGCCGCGACGGCGATCCAAGCCTCAGCCACGCCATAGAGACCGCCCGAGTCTGCCTCGCCATAGGCGAATCCGCCGCCAAAGAGGGCCAGCCCGTAACCGTGAGACGGTAGGAGCGCTCCCCGGGCGGACGCTGCGTCCGCCGCGCGATGGTACGCCACCGACCTCTCGTCGCACCTTTGTACGAGCGATCACTGATCGCGACTAGCTCCATAAGGAGCCGCCATCCCATGACCTCCCGCGAACGCATCACCCGCGCCATCAAATTCCAGGGCCCAGACCGCATCCCGTACAACCTCCCCGCCCCCTACGGCACCGATTTCTACTGGATCGGCCCCGGCGCCGACCCCTCCTTCGTGCCTTGCGTGAAGACCGACACCCAGTGGGAGGACGAGTACCACTGCGTCTGGAGCAAGCTCCACGGCGACAAGACCATGGGGCAGGTCACAGGCAACCCCCTCACCGACTACGCCATGCTCGACGACTTCCCGTTCCCCGACTACCAGAACCCGGTGCGCTACGAACACTGCGCCGAGGCCGTTGCCAAGAACACTGAAGACAAATTCGTCCTCGCGGGCATCCCCTTCAGCCTCATCCACCGCCTCGAGTATCTCCGCGGTCATGTCAATGCCTGGACCGACCCGTATGTCTACCCGAAAGAGATGAGCCGCCTGCTGAACAAGCTCGGGGACATTGCGATTGATGCCATTGACAGCCTCGCCGACGCCGGCATAGATGGCATCATGTCCTGCGACGACTGGGGCCTGCAGGACCGCCCGATGCTCTCCCCGGCCACTTTCGCCGAATTCTTCAAGCCGGTCTACAAGCGCGTCTACCACCACGCCCACGAGCGCGGCGTGCTGACCCTCCTGCACAGTTGCGGCCACATCGCCGACCTGCTCGACCACTTCATCGAGGCCGAACTGGACGTCATCCAGATGGATCAGCAGGAGAACATGGGGGTAGAGATGCTGGCGGAGCGCTTCGGGGGCCGAATCGCCTTCTGGTGCCCGGTGGACATCCAGAACACCATGGTCAACGGCACTGTGGAGGACGTCCGCGCCTACGCGCGCAAGCTCATCGACAACCTCGGCCGCTTCAACGGCGGCTTCATCGCCCAGTGGTACGCCTCGCCGCAGGCCGTCAATCACTCAGACGAAAAGATCCAGGCCATGAGCCAGGAGTTCGTGGAGTACGGGGGGACGTTCTACCAGTAGTCTCTGTAGGGCGGGGGCTTGTACCCCGCCGCAGTGATCGCCCTGCGTGGACCGGCGGGGTACAAGCCCCCGCCCTACAGCTAACGTTACAACGATACAGAGGCCCGATATGACCAACAAAGCCCTGCTGATAGCGTTCCTGCTAGTCCTGACGATTCTACTCACCGGCTGCCCCCAGACCTCCCAAACCCAGGCCCCGACGGCCGGAGCCGGGCCCATTCTCCCCACCCAGCAGCAGGCCGGCGGACAGAAGACCCTCCAGCTCTGGACCATCTGGAACACCGAGCCCCGCCTCAGCGCCCTCGGCGACCTCGTGAAGGCCTTCGAGACCGCCAATCCCGACATCAACATCCAACTGAACGCCCAGGAGCCTGATGCCTACAAGACCGGCATCCGCGTGGCTCTCGGCGGGGCGCAGCCCCCGGACATCTTCTTCGTCTGGAGCGGCGAAAAGATGCTGCACAACTTCGTCCGCGGCGGCAACGTGGCCGACCTCACCGCCGACCTCGATGCCAACAACAAGGCCTGGCGCAGCCGCCTCGTCCCGACCTCCCTGGCCAGCTACACCTACGATGGCAAGACCTACGGCGTGCCATACCTGCTCCAGACCACCTTCTTTCTCTACAACAAGGATATGTTCGCCAAGAACGGGTGGAAAGTCCCCACGACCTGGCCCGAACTCGTCGCCCTCAGCAACAAGATCAAGGCCAAAGGTATCATCCCCATCGCCCTTGGTAATCTCCAGAAGTGGCCCGCCCACCACTACCCGGCCGTCCTCGCCCAGCGCCTGATCGGCAAGGCCGCCGTCGAGCGCCAGTACGATCCCATGGGCCCCGGCACCTACAGCGAGCCCGCCTGGACCAAGTCACTTGAGATGTTCAAGCAGCTAACCGACACCGGCGCCTTCAGCAAGGCCCCCAACGGCGTGGACCGCGCCGTCGCCCGCACGCTCTTCTACAGCGGCAAGGCCGCCATGTTCTACACCGGAACCTGGGACTTCGCGCGCCTGTCCAAAGGTGGCGAGGCCCCCGAGGGCTTCTGGAACGAGTGGGGCTTCTTCAACTTCCCGGCCGTCCCCGGCGGCAAGGGGGAGCAGGACTGCCTCGCCGGCTCGGCTGACGGCTACGTGATCTCCTCCAAGACCCCCAACCGCGAGGCCGCCGTCCGCTTCCTGCAGTTCATGACCTCGGTCGAGCAAGCCCAGCAGTTCGTGCAAAAGTGCCAGGAACTCGTGCAGGTTGAGGGTGCCGTGACCGACCAGAACGCCGGCCCGCGCCTGCGCGAATACCGCGACGCAGTAAAGAAGGCCCCGTGCCTCTCCGCCTGGGCCGACACCCTAATGGAAGAATCCGTCGCCCAGGCCTACATGACGGGCGTACAGAGCCTGATGGAGGGCAAGCTGACCCCGGCGCAGGTCATGGACTCCGTCCGCAAGCGCCAGCGCGAGGTAAAGCGCGACCTGCAGGCCAAGGGGCAATAGCAGGAAGAAAGCAGGAAAGTCGCGCTTAACGCCGAAGGCTATGATAAGAATGTTCACGGAGGTGACTAATGCACAGAGGCTTTACGCTAATCGAACTGCTCGTCGTAATCGCGATCATTGCCATTCTGGCGGCGATCCTGTTCCCCGTCTTCGCCAAAGCACGCGAAAAGGCGCGTCAGAGTAGCTGTCTGTCGAACGTCAAGCAACTGGGCCTGGCCTTCTACCAGTACGCCCAGGATTACGATGAGATGAACGCCAAGTGCTATGGAGGCCCCACTTACTCTTGGAAGTGGTATTACCAGGGTGCGAGCAATCCCGGGTTCATCTATCCCTATGTCAAGAACTGGCAAGTCTTCATCTGCCCCAGCGGCAGTTCAACCTACGGCGGCAATCGCAACATTCTCCTCAGCAACGCCCACGGTCCGGGCTTGGCCATGGCCGCCATCCAGTATCCGGCTGAGACCGTGGTCTTCTCTGATGCCACACAATGGGCCTGTGACCCGGTTACCGGCCTCGGAGGCACCTTCCGCTATGGCATCGGCATGACGCCCTGGTCTACGTTTGCGGCCCACGTCGCAGGCGGGTGCACCGGCGGCGGCTGCATGCTACCCCGCCACAACGACATGACTAACATCGCCTTCGCCGATGGTCATGCCAAGGCCATGAAGCCAGAGGCCACCGAGAAGCCTGTGAACATGTGGGACATCAACTAACGCCAGTAACCAGCAAGACCAGAAAGAAAGGCCCTGGCAGCGATGCCAGGGCTTTTCTTTGCCGTGGCAGCAGGCCGTGAACGTCCCTGGCAGGAAGCCTCACCCCGCACCGCGAATACGTAATTACCGACTATTCCTGGAGGTGGTACGCATGCGCAGGGGCTTTACGCTTATCGAGTTGTTGGTCGTAATCGCGATCATTGCCATTTTGGCCGCGATTCTGTTCCCGGTCTTCGCCAAGGCCCGTGAAAAGGCCCGTCAGACGAGCTGTCTGTCCAACGTCAAGCAACTAGGCCTCGCCTTCTACCAGTACGCCCAGGACTATGACGAGGTCAACTGCAAGTGCTACAACGGCCCAACCTACTCGTGGCGTTGGTACTACAATGGCACCGCCAACCCCGGCATGCTGTATCCGTACATCAACAACTGGCAGGTCTTCCTGTGCCCTAGCGGCGGCGCCTATGGCAGCAACCGCAACGTCGTCGCCGCCAACAACTACGGCTCCGGCGTAGCCATGGCCTCCATTCAGTACCCGGCCGAAACCGTCGTCTTCGCCGACTGCACGTGGTGGAACTGCGATCCGGTCACCGGGCTGGGTGGCAGCTTTGTCTATGGCGTGGGCATGGTCGAGGCGTCTCGCTTCGCCTGGTCTCTGGCTGGCGGGTGCAAGGGCGGCGGCGTAATGCTTGCTCGCCATAACGAGATGACCAACGTAGCCTTCGCCGATGGTCATGCCAAGGCCATGAAGCCGGCCGCCACCGAGAAACCCGTGACCATGTGGGACCTTAACTGACTCAAAACCACCAGAACCACAAAGGCCCTGGCAGCAATGCCAGGGCCTTCTGTTATTCCCTTGACTTGATACTTCCCCCGTACTAGACCGCCGCTACCCCCGCGCCGACTGCCTTAGCCAGCGACTGGAAGATCGCCATGCCCGGCCCAGGTCCGGTCATCGCACAGGCGTTGCCCCAGGCCTCTTCCTTCAGGTCGGCCCACTGACCGCCCAGTTCGCCCGGAATCTGCCGCAGGAAGCTCGCCCGCTCCGGATGGGGCATCATGCCCAGAACATTGCCGTCAGGGCTGCACAGGCCGGCAATATTGGCCATCGCGCCGTTGGGGTTGACCTCACGGTCTTCCGTGACGTTGCCATTCTCGTCGCAGTACTGGAAGACGATCTGGTCGTTCTCCCGCAGTTGGTCGATAAGCTCGGGGTCACTGGTGGTGAAGCGACCCTCACCGTGCGCAATCGGGATCGGGAAGACTTCACCAGTGGGGATCTCGGTGGTCAGCGCGCAGCGGCCCTGCGCCGCCGAATGCTTCAGGTACACCCACCGGCAGCAGAACCCTGCGATGCGGTGCTCCGGGTCGTGGAAGTTGGGCGCGAGGCCCATCTCGACGTTGCCGGGGTTCAGACCGGGGATCAGACCGGCCTCGATCAGCACCTGTGCGCCGTTGCAAATACCCAGAACGGGCTTGCCCTGCGCGGTGACCTGCTGGAAAACGGTCTTCATGATCGGCTCTTTGGTGGCGATGACGCCGGAGCGCACGCGGTCCTGGTATGAGAAACCGCCGCCGATGATGTAGCCGTCATATTCCGGAAGTGCCGAAGGGTCGCGATTCCAGCGGAAGACATCGCAGACCAGCCCCACGGCCTCAGCCGCGCGCTTGGTCTCCCATTCGCAGTTGGAACCGGGGAATTGGATCAAAGCAATACGTTTGTCAGCCATAACATGCACCTGCTTGAGAAGTACGCAGCCCCCATATTAGAACGAAAGCCCGGCGAAGGCAAGGGGGCCAGGCGGCGATTCTGCGTCCGGGCATACGGTGCGATCCAGTCCACTCACGCGGCCCCGTCGCCCCTTTGTCATGCTGAACGAAGTGAAGCATCTCCCCTCTTCCGGCCCCTGACCGAACACTCAGCCCCGATCAGACGTCCACAACCTGTCGCCGCCTGCTCATCATGATGAAGATGCTCTGCCGGGACAAACGCGAAACATCTTGGCCCTCTGGAGCAACTATCCTCTGTAATACATGCGGCAGCATGCCGGGCACAACCTGCCCAAGTACCTTCGAGGTGTCTGCCATGCGGTCATTTCTTCTGCGAGAGTTCTGCCCCCCAAAGCCGCTCCAGAGCCCGGAACGGCGCTCTCACGGCGAATCTGTCAAGACGCGCGCCCTCTTGCGGAGCAATCTCATGTACGGCTGGCCCGCCTGCGTGGCAAGGACGCCCTGCCACCGCCATTAGTCGCGGTCCCCTCCCGATTCAGTCCTCGCTCAAGGCATCCTCAACTTGACACTTCCCTCACCTGCCCGCTATAATCTTATCAAATTGTGCGTCGGGGTTGGACGGTCGTCGCACGATGCAAGATCAACACAATGCTGTCTGAGGAGGCGTCAGTTCGATGGCCGATACTCCCAATACTCCCCGTGACGTCGATGACATTAGCCTTGACGATGCCCGACCCGCGAAGAAGAGCGGCAAGGCTGCGGGCATTCTTCTGCTGTTGGTGCTGATTGGCATCGTACTCCTGGTCTGGTGGTTCAGCGCGGAAGCCAAGCGCGCCGCTGAAGAGCGCCAGAAGGCCGAGACGGCCCGTCAGGCCCAGCTCACGATGGTCCAGGGCAACATCTCCGACGCAGTCGCCGCCGGCGAGGCTGGCAACGTGGACCTCGCCCTCAACAAGCTGCAGATCGCCGAGGACAAGCTCGGCCAGATGATCTCCGCCGCCAACAGCGAGAACAACCAGCAAGCGGCGCAGGAAGCCTATACCAAGCGCCAGTTCGTCATCGACGCCCGCAAGGCCATTGAAGAAGAGCAGACGCGCTTCCGCTCGGTAGTCAACGAGAAGCTCGGTAGCCTGCGGGCGGCCTTTGGCGTGGCCCAGTCTATCCCTTCCGCCACGCCCGCAACCGAAGGCACCACGGGTACCACGCCTGCGCCCGGCGCAGGTGTAGTCGCCCCCAACCCTGAGGCCCCGATCTCTCCCGAGGCCCCGCAGGTAGCCCCGGTTCCTGGCGCTGCGGCTCCGGCTGCCCCGGGCGCGACGCCGGCCGCCCCGGCGGCTCCCGCCGCTGCGGCTCCGGCTACCCCGGCCGCCAGCTAGCGCGCCGCTGAAACAAATCGTTCTGTTCCGGCCTGGCGGGGTCTCGCACCCCGCCAGCCGCTCACCGACCAGTTTTCCAGCGGGGCACCAGCCCCCGCTGCAGAGGGTCCCTCAGGGGTCTTCAGGAGGCTATCTATGGCCGCCATGAGCAAGCGGGCGGCGCAGCTCGTCTCCAAGCTACGCGCTAAAAGCTCGACGTCGCGTGATGAAGTCGTTGCCCAACTCGTGGAACTTGGCTCCGAAGCCGTTCCACCGCTCCTGCGTGCGCTCGCGCACAAGGATTACAAGGTTCGCATTGCCGCCGCCGAAGCCCTCGGCAAACTCCGCGATCCTGAAGCCATCACCGCTCTTATCGAAGCCCTCAGCGACTCCAGCAAGAACGTGCAGGAGGCTGCCGCCGAAGCGCTCACGCGCGTTGGCGATGCCGCCGCGCCTGCCCTACTGGACGCCCTGATCGGCAAGGACCAGGCGGCGCGCAAGTGGGCCGCAGAGGCCCTCGGCAACCTCGGCGACGAGTCCGTCGCCATGCAACTGATCGCCCGCCTCAATGACCCCAATGTCGAGGTGCAGCGGGCCGCAGTGACAGCCCTGGGCGGTCTGAAGAGCAAGCGCGCCATCGAGCCGTTGATAGACGTACTGGCGTCCGAGAACGTCGAGTTGGCCCGCGCGGCCGCCGAGGCTCTCGGCAAGATCAAGGGCACTATCGCGATCGAGCCCCTCACCACCGCGCTCTCCTCACCAAGCGTGGACGTGCGCGCTGCCGCGGCCTCATCGCTGGCCCGCGTCGGCAAGCGTGCCGTGCCTCATCTCCTCAAGACCATCCACCACGAGGACTACATCGTCCGCCGCTGGATCGTCGAGATCCTGGGTGAGATCGGCGCTGAAGACGCCCGCGACGCCCTCATTGAAGCCCTCTCCGACCCCAACGAGCGCGTGGTGCACTACGCCGCCATCGCCCTCGGCCGGATCGGCAAGCCCTCCGTCATCCCGCACCTAGTGGCCCTTTTGGATCACGAGAAGGAAGACGTGCGCTGCGCCGCTGTGCAGGGCCTTTCGAGTATCGGCACCTACCAGGTGGTTCAGCACCTCTCGCAGATGCTCAAGGACCCTGACTGGGTAACACGCCTCACCGCGGCGCGGGGGTTGGGACAGGTCGGCACCCGCACCTGCGTGGAGCCGCTGGTCAAGGCCCTCAAGGACCCGGAGTGGAGCGTGCGCCGTCACGCGGCGGCTTCCCTCGGAGAAGTGGGCATCAAGAAGGGCGCTGCCGAGCCCCTTATCAAGGCGCTCGACGACCCCAAGCCGACGGTTGTACTCGCGGCTGCGCTCTCGCTGGGGCAGCTGAAAGCCACGGAAGCGATTCCGCGGCTCCAGAAGCTGCTCAAGCACGATGACGACAAAGTGAAGCTGATGGCCCAGGAGATCCTGGATATGCTCGGGGAGTAGTCGCGGAGTCAACCGGGAAGAACTAACAGGAGCGGCCCCCGTGGGCCGCTCCTTGTGTTTCCTATCCCCAGATTTCGCTAAGCCACTCACCGCACAGATCAATCCACGAAGCCACATGCGGCTGCTCCGGCGCCAGGCCGAGCCCGTGCCTGCCCGAGCCGTACACATGCAGCTCAAAGGGCACCTTGTGCGCCGCGCATGCCTGCGCGAACAGCAGGCTGTTCTGGACGGGCACGCCCGGATCATCAGCCGTATGCCACAGGAAGGTCGGCGGCGTGCTGCTGTTGACCTGCAGTTCGTTGCTCAGGTTCTCCAGCAGGTCCGCCGGGGGGGTCTCACCCAACAGGTTGATGAATGATCCCTGGTGGGCATTGGGCCCTGAACTGACGACGGGGTAGCAGAGAATGGCCGCGTCAGGCCGGCAACTGAACCGCGAGAGCGCGTCATCCCCCTCGATCCCTTCATCCCAGTGAGTAGCCGCAGTCGACGCCAGATGCCCTCCGGCGGAGAAGCCCAGTATCCCCACCTGCGCCGGATTCACGCCCAAGGCCTCAGCATTGGCCCGCACCCAGCGCACGGCGCGCTGGGCGTCCATCAGCGGGTACGGGTGCCGGTACGGCGACACGCGGTAGTCGCATACACACCCTGCGAAGCCGCGCTCGTTGAGGGCCTCGGCGATCGGCGCGCCCTCATGCGGCGCCCGGTGCGAGTATCCCCCGCCCGGCAGAACCACGACGCAGCCAACTGGCTCGCGGGTCTCAATGGGGAAGGGAGTGATGGTCGGCGCAAAGACGGGGTCGGCGCTGTCGAGGCCGGGTGCCCCCTCCGTCCAAAGCAGTTGCGGCTCACCACGGTTAATCATTGCGAATCTCCTCGTTATCCTTAGACTGTGTCACAGGCGTCTGCGGCACATGTCCACAACTATCCTTAAACGCGCAGCCGATGCACATGTCCTCCTGGCAGGCGGTCTTCCCGCGCCAGGCTCGCGTCAGGTTCCGCACCACATACCACGCCGCCACCAGCACGATAATCCCAATGATGACCTGTTCCATCCCGCACCTCCTCAGAGCTCTCTACGCTCCGAGCCCCAGCAGCATCCCCGTCTGGTATACCACAAACCCGACCACCCACGCCAGCGCGCACGTGTAGCCCACCGAGAACAGCGTCCACTTCCACGAGCACGTCTCCTTGTAGATCGCTGCCACTGTAGACACGCACGGGATATAGATCAGTACAAATACCATGAGTGTAAAGGCCACCAGCGGATTGAGCCCCGGATCGGCCCGCAGGGCGCTGCGTAGCTCCTGCGACTTCTCGTCCGTGCCCTCCAGGCTGTAGATCGTGCCGAAGGTCGAGACGATGATCTCCTTCGCCGCCAACCCCGCAAACAGCCCTGTGGCGACCTTGTAATCAAACCCCAGCGGCTTCATGGCCGGCTCCAGCGTCTTCCCCAGCCGCCCCGCGTAGCTGTGCAAGATCGCCCGCTCCGCATTTTGCCCGGCTGTCAGGGCCGGATCAGCCGGCAACCTTGGATAGCTGAGCAGGAACCACATCACCACCGACATCGCCAGGATCGTCGTGCCCGCCTTGCGCACATACAGCCACCCCCGCTCCCACATGTGGATGAGCGTCCCCTTCAGCGTTGGAAAGCGGTACGGGGGCAGCTCCATCACAAACGGCGTCGGCGGGCCGGGGAAGAGGTACCTGCTGAACAGCTTGGCCATCAGCAGCGCCAGAAACACCCCCAGCGCATAGATCGCGAAGATGACCTTCCCCGCCGCCTGCGGCGAGAAGAACGCCCCGGTGAGCAGGATGTACACCGGCAGGCGCGCCCCGCAACTCATCAGCGGCACCACCAGAATGGTCACCAGCCGCTCGCGGGGGCTCTCCAGCGTCCGCGTCGCCAGGACCGCCGGAACGCTGCACCCAAACCCGATCAGCATCGAAATGAAGCTCTTGCCATGCAGCCCCACCTGGTGCATGACGCGATCCACCACAAACGCCGCCCGTGACATGTACCCGCTGTCCTCAAAGAGCGAGATAGCGACGAACAGCAGCAGAATATTCGGCAAGAACACCAGCACCCCACCAACACCGCCGACCACACCGTCAGCGATCAGCGACTGCAACTGCCCCGGCGGCAGGTATGCTGTCGCGGTCGCATGAAGCCAGTTGAAGAAGATCTCAAGCCCCAGCATGAGCGGGTTGCCGAGGCGGAAGACCCCCTCAAACATCACCCACATCAGGAAGAAGAAGATCGGCAGGCCAAACACGCGGTTAGCCAGCACCGTGTCCACCCGCTCCGACCAGTCCCGACGGTCCTGCGCAACGCTCGTGACCGCCTCGCGGCAGGCCCCGCTGACGAACCCGTAGCGCCGGTCCGCCAGCGCAATCTCCGGGTCGTCGCCGAAAACCTCCGCAATATGCGCCCGGGCCGCGTCCGTCATGCGCAGCAGCGCCTCGCCCTCCGCCCCCAGCCGCTCGACTCGCTGCCGCACCTGGCTGTCGTCCTCAAGAAGCTTGATCGCCGTCCACCGCGCCGGCAGTTCAGATAGCGAGATATCGGCCAGCGCCAGGTCCGCATGCATACCTCGCGGCTTGAGGGCCTCACGTTCGTGGCCCCGTCCGGGCCCATGGTGCCGCCGCTGCCGCCCCCGACCCAGGTGCAGCGGCCCCCGCTGTACCTCAGCCGCTCCCCCCTCCGGCTCCGCTCGCAAGCGTTGTGCCTCTATGGCCGCGGTAAGCTCCTCAATATGCTGCTCCAGCTCCGGCCCGTAGTTGATCCGGATCTGCCGTGGCCGCCCCTCCTCCGCCGCCGCCAGCACCGCGTCAAGCAGCTTCTCCGCCCCATGCCCCCGGCGCGCCACAACCGGCACCACCGGCAGCCCGAACAGCTCTGACAGGAGCTCCACGTTGATCTGCTTGCCCTTGGTCTCCGCCACGTCCATCATGTTCAGCGCCAGTACCACCGGCACGTCCAGCTCCAGGAACATGCTGGCCAGATACAGGTTGCGCTCGAGGTTCGACGCGTCCACCACATCCACCACGACGTCCGGCTTGTCATGGAGGATGAAGTTGCGGGCCACGACCTCCTCAAGCGAATAGGCCGTCAGACTGTACGTTCCCGGCAGATCAACAAAGTGCAGCCGGTGCCCGGCATACTCCCGGTCCCCCTCCTTCTTCTCCACCGTCACGCCCGGGTAGTTGCCGACATGCTGATGCGAACCAGTCAGCTCATTGAAGAGCGTGGTCTTCCCCGAATTTGGATTGCCCGCCAGGGCTACAACAATCGTCTTTGGCATATCCATTATTGTCTATGGTAGTCTGTCATTCTGAGCGAAGCGAAGAATCTCCGCCAACCACGCGCAAGCAGCTACTCCTCCCGCCTCACGGAAATATCCTGCGCAATTACCGACGCCAAGTGCACCTCATTCCCCTCCACACTCATCGCCACCGTGTTCGGCTCCGCCGACTTCCGCACTTCCAGCCGCGCGCCCGCCTGCAGTCCCATCCCCAGCAGCCGCCGCTTCCGGCCAGCCGTCCCCTGTACCTCGACGACGGTCACGCTCGCGCCGGGTTCGACATCCACCAGCGCCTGCTGCAAAATCACCACCTCGATCTCCGCCGCCTCCTCCCGCCGGAGGGTCAGGTGGTACTCCATTACCGTGACTTCCATGGGATCGCCCAGCGGCGCCAGCCGCTCAACCTTCACCTCCGCCCCCGGTCGCAGCCCCATGTCGAGCAAGCGCCGCCGAATCGCCCCCTGCCCGCAGACCTTCAAAATCCGTGACACCGTCCCCGGCGCCGCGTGGTCAAGGCTCGTCCGGGGCCGCGTATCCGCCGGCTCTGCCTCCTCCACCTCACATTCCTCCGCCTCCGCCTGTGCCGGCGCGCTCACAGCCACGGGTGCCGCCACCGCTACCACCGGGGCCGCAACTACCGCCGGCGCGGCGACCTCCCCCGGCTTTTCCTCCACGGGCGCCTTCTGCAGATACCGCAGCCACTGCTCGCGGATGTTCTCGTCTGTCTGCATGAACTGCGTCAAAGCCACCAGCCGCTCCAGCGCCTCGGCGCTCAGCGCGTGCTCCAGCCCGCACGCCTCCACCTCGGCCCGCTCCGCCTCGATCATCATGATCCGCTGCAAAAAGCCCACGATCGCCTGGTGTCGCTGGTAAACCTGCCGCGCCAGATGCTCTCCCTCAGGCGTGAGCGTGATGTAGCCATACGACTCGTGGTTCACAAGCTCACGTGCCTTGAGGGCCTTCAGCGCCCCGCTGACGCTCGGCATCTTCACCTTGAGCCGCTGCGCAATATCGCGCACCCGCGCCACCTGATGCTCAAGCTGCATCTGGTAGATGGCCTCAAGATAGTCCTGCATGTGGGTGGAAAGATCAGCGGAAGCGAGGTCAGGCATGGGAGGCACCCCAAAAAATGTTAGGTCCTACTAACTACCGCCAATCTACCACAGCCCAGCCGCCTTGTCAACTGGACCAGCTCTGGGGGTGTAACGTGCTGTTGTCGCTATCCGTGTCGTCGGACTGTAGGGCGGGGGCTCCGTACCCCGCCGCGTGTGGCGATAGGTAATCGTAAATGACGGCAGGCGGGGTACGGAGCCCCCGCCCTACAGTGGGGAGTCACACCCAGTTCTGGACCGAATCATCCTACAGTCGCCCGAAATGGGGACGGAGCCTTCGCGCGCCACCTGCCCTGGCCAGAACCGTCTGCTCAGACTTCGCGCGAAGGCTCCGTCCCCATTCCGGCCGCCTAACTTCTGTCTGCCCGGACGCCTCCGCCCCTTGCAGCAACCCGCCCCTCCGGTGTATTCTGCCCCCTGGGACGCCCCCCGCATCACCTGTTATTGAAAGACGAGACCCACCGTGCAATTCACCTTTGACTGTCATGTCCACACCACCCGGTCCGCCTGTGGCGAAAACATCACCGATGAGTGGCTCAGCGAGCAGGCTCTGAACGGCTTCAGCTTCGCCGTCACCGACCACTCCATGCACATGTACTACGAGCCCGAGATCGCCTGGGCCTTGCTCCGCGAGGACAGCGTCGAGCTCTTCGCCGAGCGCGTCGCAAAGGGCCGCGACAACACCCTCCGCTACATCGAGGACATCCGAGGCTGCAACCGCGACCACATGCACGTCGGCGTGGAGCTTGACGTCATGTACAACGGCCAGATCATGCTCGCCGACGACCTTCGCGACCAGTTGGACATCATCGTCGGCGGAGTCCACTTCCTCCCGACTATCGCCCACGAGGCTCCCCTGCCGGAGATCATCGACCAGTTCCAGGCGGAGACCCTTTGGCTCCTCGAATACGGCGTTGATGTCCTCGCCCACCCCTTCCGCATCCTCAGGGGCAAGGACTTGCCGGTGGATGACGACCTCGTGCACTGGACCGTTGAGCAAGCCCAAAAGTACGGTGCCGCCCTTGAGATCAACTCCCACAAGATCATCCGCGAGCATGACGTGCTGATGACCAAACTCGCTCTCGAGCGCGACCTCAAGCTCGCCATCGGCACCGACGCCCACAACACTCGCGAATTCGGCGGCTTCACCTACCACCAGGAGATCCTGCAAGCCGCAGGCGTCCAGCCCGACCAGCTCAACTCAGTGCTCTTCACCCTGAACTAACACCTTTCCGCGTGGCAGGCATGCTCCGCATGCCGGAACATGTGAATGACTAGTGATTCCGGCATGCGGAGCATGCCTACCACGCGAACAAGAGGTCTGCCGTGGTGCGCCGCTAACAATGCCTGTAGGAGCGGTCACCAAGCGGACGCTGCGTCCGCACCGCGATCCGCTCCAACGAGGTGCCACCATGCTTCGTTTCACCATCCCTCCCCTTCTCCTCCTGACCCTCACTCTCGCCCACGCCGCCCCTGAGCGGGTCCGGGGCAGCGACACTTGGGCCGTCTACCCCACTGCCTCCGCTGACGACTGGCACTCCCTTCTCACCACCCAGAGCCTCGCCGCAGGTAAGCCGGTGGACCTGCGCCCTCAGCCCTCCTACGCGCCGCCCTCCGACCCCGATGATTTCAAGCAACTCACCGACGGGCAGCTAGCCGCCAGCCCCAGCAACATCATCAGCGACAAGCGCTCCGTCGGCTGGTCCTATACGCCCTACGTCCGCCTTACCGTGGACCTCGGCTCCCTCCAACCCGTCGGCCAGGTCCTCCTCCGCGTGCAGGTCCTCAGCAAAGACAACACGCTGCCCAGCCAGATCACCCTCTCGCTCAGCGAAACCGGCGACTACTTCACCCCCGTCCGCCGTATCAGCGAGAAGGTCCATCCCGACGATAACCCCGCGCTCACCTTCGAACCCCTTCCCGCCGACAAACCCGGCGTCTACGTTATCGCCCTCCAGGCCGGCTACGGGGCCCGCTACGTCCGCCTCGACCTCGCCACCCACGGCCACTTCGTCACCGACGAACTCGCGGTCCTGGCTGGTCAGGGCAATCTCCAAAAGCTCCCACCCCCGCCGCAAGGCCGCCGCGACTGGGAAGACAACGTCTTTGACCGCCGCGACCAGTTCGCGAAACTCATCGCCCCCGGCAACCTCGCCGCTGGCCTCACCCTCCGCTACGCGCCCCAGCCCGGCTACCGGCTTACGACCGACGAAGCCGACCCCACCGACCTAACCGACAGCCAGTTCGGCGAGCGTACGGATGAGAAGATCTGGTTCGAAAAGCGTGCCGTCTGCTGGCAGTCCAGCCCCCTCGTGACCATCTTCGCCGATCTTGGCCAGGTTCAACCCGTTGGCTCCGTCGTCGCCCGCTTCCTCGGCGGCGGCGAGCAGGGCGGCCTGACCTTCCCCGACGAGCTTCGCGTGCTGCTGAGCACCGACGGCAAGGAGTACTACCAGGTCACCACCCGCCACAAGCGCGGCCTCGACGATCTTTCGGCCGACGCCTACGATCTCCCCGAGGAGAAGCTGGCCTGGGTCCACAACTTCGCCCTGCCCGTCGGCTATCGCGCCCGCTATGTCGCCGTGCAGGCCGTCCACCAAAAGCAATTCATCTGCAGCGATGAAATTGCCATCGTCAAGGGCACAGACAACCTCCCCGACTTCACCCCCGCCGCGGGCAAGCGCGTCAGCATCGTCACCAGCGGCGTCGCCTTCGAGCCGGTCTGGGGCGATATCCTGCCCGTAGCCACCATGCCGCTGCGCACCAAGCTCGCCATCACCGACGCCCGCACCGGCAAGGCCTACATGGGCCCCTGCACCCTCGTCCTTGATCTGCCCGAGACCCTCAAGCTGGCCGCGCCCGCCCCGCAGTCCTCCACCGTGGACCACAACGGCCGTGCCTTCCAGCGCTACCGGATAGACACCAACCGCCACCGGCTCGAGTTCTACCTCCAAAGCCTTCTGCCGCACGGCAAGACCGACACCCTCTACACCTACGGCGACAGTGGCCAGGGCCTCGAGAACGAGCGTCAGGTCAAGTGGCAATCGCTCGTCATTCCCGCCGCCCGCGTCCCCAAGCGCCTCCACGTCAGCCTCGCCTGGAGCGGCGCCGAGGGCCTCGTCAACGATTGGCCCGACTATTTCAGTGCCATGAAGCACCTCGGCTTCAACGCCATCGCCACCTTCCCGCGCTACTGGAAAGAGTCCGACGTACCAAAGCATCAGGCCACCCTCCAGGCTGGCCGCGACCTCGGCTTCCGGGTCATCGTCAACGAGTCGCCAGCCGGTGCCCTGGAGGGCTTCCGCAACCAACCCGAGACCAAGTCGCAACTCCCCGACGGCCCCGGTACGCACGTCTGCCCGTCCTACCGTGGCCAGTACTACCAGGCCGAGCACCAGGCCATGGCCCAACACGCCGTCTGGGCCAAACCCGACTACCTCTTCTACGACATCGAAGCCTACTGGTCCGGCGCCATACAGGATGCCCCCCGCTGCAGCCGCTGCGTCGCCCGCTACCAGCAGGGCGGCTACAAGGACTGGGACGCCTTCCGCGAAGCCATGGGCCTTGAGATCCACCAGAACCTCAAGAGCGCCGTCGATCAAGCTCTCGCCCAGGCTAGCCTCAAGCAGAGCATCACCTACGGCAGCTACCGCACCGAGCCCATCACGCAGCTTAACGACGGCCTGTTCAGCTTCCTGAAGCTCTATCCCGACCTCCTGCAAGTCGGCATGCCCAGCCTCTACGTCGCGGGCAACGCCCAGGCCGTCGCCACTAGCATCAGCCGCAACCGCGCGCTGCTCGACAAGAACGACCTCATCCCCTGGCTCAGCACCGGCACCTACGGTGAATACGAGCCCTCCCACACCCGTGACATGATCCTGGAAGCCTTCGCCAACGGCGCCCGCGGCATCACGTACTACTGCTATGGAGACTTCGATCCGGCCCACTTCATGTACCACGCCCAGGCAGTGGACCTCGTCGCCCCCATTGAGGATATCTTCATGGACGGCAAGCCCCTGACCGGCCTCAAGTCCAGCAACGAGAAAGTGAAAGTCTGTGGGATGGGAATAGGTGGGGAACTGGCCGTCCTCGTCTCGAACTACTCCAACCTCCCGCCCGACACCACCGTCAGAATCAGCATACCCTTAGCCGCGAAAACCGCCGTGTATGACATGGACTCCGGCCAGAGGGTCGCCGACCTGACCCCCGGCAAGCCGCTTGAAATCCGCCTCGGCGACCGCTCGACAACCTTGCTCTACCTCGGCACCAAGTACGCCAAGTCGGTAGCCCGCGACTAACAATCACACATCCTGAGCATCCTTGCCTTTATCCTGTACATCCTGTAGAGAGCCTCCCTCGGAGACCACCATGCCCGACAACCAACCGCAAGTCAGCAACGCCTTCCAGACCTTCCTCACCGAAGCGCCCGCCCATGCCGTTGCCTGGATGCAGGCCGTCCACGGCCTCGACGAAGCCTCCGCCCTCGACCCCAAGACCGCCGAACTGGCCTACCTCGCCGTCCTCGCGGCCCTGCGCCTCGAAAGCGGCGTCCCCTTCCATGTCCAGATGGCCCGCCAACACGGCGCCACCCGCGACGAGGTTATCAGCGCCCTGCTCGTCGGCCTCCCCGCCGCCGGCAACGCTGTAGTCCAAGTCCTGCCTGCCGCCCTCGCGGCCTACGACGCCGTACCTGATGAGGAATAGCACCCGATGAGAATACTGACCGATCCTGACGCTCTCGCTGAATTCGATACCGACGAAGCTGGCGGCTTTCACGCCGCCGGCCTCGAGGCCGTCTACCTGCCCACCTCCGCGGCCGAAGTCGCCCAGATCCTCCGCGACGCCAACACCCGCAACCTCCCCGTCACGGTCTCCGGCGGCGGCACCGGCATCACCGGCGGCCGCGTCGCCACTTCCGGCGGCTGGGTCCTCAGCACCCGCGAACTGCGCAGCCCCGGACATTGCGACTTTGAACGCATCGAGCAGGAGCAGTTCGGCGAGCTCTTCACCATCTGCCTCGACCGCTCCAATCTGCTTGCCCGCGCCCCTTCAGGCATTACCCTCGAACACCTCAACCGGACCCTCCCCGGCGATCTGTGCTACCCGCCCGACCCGACCGAAGCCACCGCCACCCTCGGCGGCACCATCGCCACCAACGCCTCCGGTGCCGGAACCTTCCACTACGGCCCCACCCGCGACTGGGTTCTCGGCCTCGAGGTCATCCTGCCCACGGGCGACCACCTGAGCATTCGGCGCGGTGAGGTCGTTGAAAGCGGCGGTACCCTCGCCTTCGCCTCCACCGAGGGCACCCACTACACCGTGCCCGTGCCCGGCTACAGGATGCCCGACTGCAAGAACGCCGCCGGGCTGTATGCCTGCTCCGGAATGGACCTCGTGGACCTCTTCATCGGCTCCGAAGGCATCCTCGGCATCGTCACCTCTGCCCTCCTCAAGCTCCACACCCGCCCGGCAGACGTGGCCAGCGAGATCGCCTTCTTCAGCACCGAAGAAGACGCCCTTGCCTTCCTCGCCGACCTCCGCGCCGCCGCCGCTGACGGCCTGCAGGTTCTCTCCCTCGAATACTTCGACGCCAATTCCCTGCGCTTCATGCAGCACCCGCAGGTCCGTGGCGAGTATGCCGCCGCCGTCTACACCGAGATCGTCGGCACCCTCGACGACATCGAGCCCCTACTCGAAGCCCTCGAAGCCCACAATGTCGCCCAGGACTGGTTCGCCGAGACTGAGGCGGATCGCAAAGAGCAGCGGGAGTTCCGGCATTCACTGCCAGAGGGGGTCAACACGTACGTCAGACGACGGGGGAGTCACAAAGTGGGGACAGACCTGGTCGTGCCCGCGGAGCATTTCCCGGCGATGCTCGCGCTCTATCACGAGGTGGGCGAGGAGTTCCGGCGCCGCTGCCCCCGCGAGGGCGAGCACTACCTGATTTTCGGCCACATCGGCAACTACCACCTGCACTTCAACTTCCTCGCCCACGACCAGCAGGAACTCGAAGTGGCCGGCGACCTCTACGCCCGCCTCGCCCGCCAGGCCATAGCCTTCGGCGGCACCATCTCCGGCGAGCACGGTGTAGGCAAGAAGACAATAATAGTGGACAACCAGCCCCTCCCGTACCTGCAGCTAATGTACGGCGAAGAGGGCCTCAAACAGATAGCAGCCACCAAGCGCGCCCTGGACCCCAAGTGGCTACTGAACCCCGGCAACGTCATCCCAAGCCCTCAGACTTAACAGGATGCACAGGATAAAGGCAAGGATGGTCAGGATGAAGACATCTGATCTATCCTTGCCTCTGTTATTGCCTCCATCCTGTCTATCCGGCCGTCATCCTGCCCATCCTGTCAAGCTCTCCCAATAGCCATAGCCATCCCCATCCCGCCTCCGACACAAAGCGTCGCCAGCCCCAGCTTCACGTCCCGCCTCTCCATCTCATATAGCAGCGACGTCACGATCCGCGCCCCGGTCGCCCCGATTGGGTGGCCCAGCGCGATCCCGCTGCCATTGACATTCACCTTCGCCTCATCCAGCGCCAGCTCCCGCACCACTGCCACCGCCTGCACCGCGAACGCCTCATTCAGTTCCACCAGCTCAAAGTCCCCAGCCGCGCAGCCGAGCTTCCCGCACAGCTTCCGCACCGCCTCCACCGGCCCCATCCCCATGATCTCCGGCTCGATCCCCGCATAGGCCGCCCCCAGGATCGTCGCCCGCGGCTTCCAGCCCAGCGCCGCCGCCTTCTCCTCGCTCGCGATCAAACACGCCGCCGCCCCGTCATTGATCCCTGACGCATTCCCCGCCGTGATACATCCGTCTGGCTTGAACGCCGGTCGCAGCCCCGCCAACGCCTCCAGCGACGTCGCCCGCGGGTGTTCGTCCACCGCCACCGGCTCACCCTTTTTGCGCGGTACCGGCACGATCTCATCCACAAACCGCCCCGCCGCAATCGCCGCCGCGGCCTTCTCCTGGCTCCCCAGCGCCCACGCGTCCATGTCCTCGCGGCTGATGCCGTACCGGCTCGCGATCTCCTCCGCCGTCAGTCCCATCCCCATCCCGGTCACCGAGCACGTCAACCCGTCCATGACGCCGTCTATCATCTCGACATTGCCCAGCTTCTGCCCCCACCGCATCTGCTTGACCATGAAGGGCACATTGCTCATGCTCTCCGCCCCGCCGGCGATGTAGACCTCCCCCTCGCCGAGCATGATCCCCTGCCGTGCCATGTCCAGCGCCTTCATGCCTGACGCACACGCGATGTTGATGGTCGAGCCGATCACCGACAGCGGCAACCCCGCCTTCAGCGCCGCCTGCCGCGCAATATTGATGCCGGACCCGGCCTGAATGACCTGCCCCATGAAGACCTCATCCACCACGTCGCCCGGTATGGCATTCCTCTCAATCAGCGCCTTCACCACATGCGCCGCCAACCCCGCCGCCGAATGCTCCAGCAGCCCTCCGCCGAACCGCCCAATCGGAGTGCGCACCGCGTCAATGATCATAGCCTTCGCCATCAGCCATCACTCCCAGTCCATTGGTCTGCTATAGGGGCGCACCGTGGTACGCCCGCGCCACTCGCCGCTTCGCCCCTGCCAATTCCTCCTCGCCCTCCCCAAACCTCCGCCCCACACGCCCCTGCCTCATCGCGAGCCGCCCCACCTCAACGCGTGGCAGGCACACCCCGTGTGCCGGAACTCCCGCCAGGTGTCACCTCCCCGCCAAAATGAGCGAGCCGACCTTGAAACAAGGCCGGCTCGCTCGGTGAAGCGTCAGATTTTGGTGTGTCCTATAGTGTATGCCTCCGTGTACCGCTTTTGCTGTGCTCGGAGCTGAGGATCCTCACTATTTATATAGCCATATTACCCATCATTCAAACATGAATCTCATTGACCTCCTGCTTCCCTTTGCCCTATCGTTGCGAGCGAGGAGAGCATACCATGGCCAACGACGCCTTCGACGTAATCATCATCGGCGCTGGCACTGCCGGCGTCGTAGCCGCGATTCAGTCTGCCCGCGCCGGCGCCTCAACTCTACTGGTTGAGAAGACCGGAATGCTGGGCGGCACGGTCACCACTGGCGGCGTGCCCAACCCCGGCCTCTTTCACGCCTGGCACCGGCAGATCATCGCCGGCATTGGCTGGGAACTGGTCCTGCGCACCCTCGCCGAGACCGGCCAGGCCCCGCCCGTCCCCCTCTGCGATCCCAGGCGCCACTCGCTGGACCACGTGCACGTGGACCGTTTCCTCTTCGCCGCGATCTGTGACGAGGCCGTCGTCGAGTCCGGTGCCGGGCTCCTGCTGCACACCATGGTCGCCGCCGTCGCCCCCGCCGGTGAAGGCTGGACTGTCACACTCTGCACCAAGACCGGTCTGACGACGCGCACGGCCAGGGCACTGATCGACTGCACCGGCGACGCCAACGCCGTGGCGCTGGCAGGTCTTCCCCTCGAGGTACCGGAGGAGACTCAACCAGCCACGCTGTCCTGCCACGCCGGCGGCTATGACGTGTCCGCGCTGGACACGGCGGCACTGAACGAGGCGATGGAGAACGCGGTGCAACGTGGGGAACTGCAGTACACGGACTCGTCGTGGAACACCGCGCAGGCCAATGTGAGTAAGTGGCTGGCCAGCGGCGGCGAAAACGCCAGTCACGTTCACCATATCAACGCGCGGGATAGCGAGGGGAAGACGAAACTGGAGCTAGAGGCGCGACGGGCGCTGCTGCGGCTCTACCGGTTCCTGCGCCAGCAGCCGGGCCTGGAGCGCCTGCGCCTCGAGCACATGGCCCCGGAGTGCGGCGTGCGCGAGACGGTAACGATACGAGGCAAGAAGATGATCACGGTCGGGGATTACACGTCAGGACGCCTCTGGGACGACGCCGTGTGCTACTCGTACTATCCGCTAGACCTGCACGTCTCCTCGGGCCAAGGCCTCGACGGTGAGCCACTGCCAGAGGGCGTGGTACCAACTATCCCCCGCGGGGCGATGCTCCCCGAGGGCAGCCGCAATCTCCTGGTGGCGGGCCGTTGCCTATCCAGTGACAGGCTCGCGAACTCCGCGCTGCGCGTTCAGGCCACAAGCATGGCTACGGGGCAAGCAGCAGGGGCGATGGCGGCCTTAACAACCCAGACCGGCACCGAAGTCGAGGCGCTGCCGATGGAGGCAATCCATTCGCTACTGGCCGAGCACGCCGCAATCGTCCCGCCACACACCGCGGTCACTTCGCCACACACCGCGGTCACTCCGCCGCACACCTTGTCATCCTGAGGAGCGAAGCGACGAAGGATCTAACCGCTAACCATCCGTACTCCCGCGGATTCTTCGCTTCGCTCAGAATGACAGGCCGCCGTTCCCCGTTCCCCGTTCCCCGTTCACGTCCCCCCCCGCCTCTCCCCCTACTCCTCCAACACCTTCCGAAACCTCTGCAGATCCACCGGCCGCGTGCTTGTCCGCTCACTGCCCTCGCTGTCCTGGTACAGAAGATTATGAAACAGCCGCGACGGCGTCGACTCGGGGAAGTCCGTCCGGTAGTGCGCTCCGCGGCTCTCCTTGCGGTTCAGGGCCGCCCGCACGATGATGTCGGCCACCAGGATCATGTTCGCCCGCTCAAAGTCCCACCGGCACGGCTCGTCGCACTCGCTGATCGCTCCCCACAGCCGCGCCAGGTTCTTCAGCGCGTTGTTGAGGCTGTGTTCCGAGCGGATGATGCCCACGTCGTCCCACATCATCTCGCGGATTTCGCTGTAGACATCCCCCGCCACCGGCACCGGCTCAAAGCACTTCTGATCCACCGCTGTCACCACTTGCGGCGCTATCGGTTCCAGCTTCGCCATGGCCTTGGCGCAGCGCTTGCCGAACACCAGTCCCTCAAGCAGCGAGTTGGAGGCCAGCCGGTTGCCGCCATGGACGCCCGTGCAGGCGCATTCCCCGCAAGCATACAGCCTGCCCACTGAGGTTGCCCCGGTCAGATCGGTATCCACACCGCCCATTGCGTAATGGGCCACCGGAGATACCGGGATTGGCGACTCCAGCGGCTCAAAGCCGCGCCGCCTGCATTCGGCGATGATCCCCGGAAAGCGCTTGAGCGCCCTTTCCTCACCGATAGGGGTCCAATCAAGGTAGACAAAAGACTCGTCCGAGCGCTTCATCTCCGCCAGCACCGCCCGTGCCACCTCATCCCGCGGCGCCAGGTCCTTCTGCTCGTGGTAGCGGGGCATGAAGGCCACTCCCTCGGCATTGCGCAGGACCGCGCCTTCGCCGCGGACGGCTTCGGAGATCAGGAACTTGGGGGTTCCGGGGGTTGCCAGCGCCGTGGGGTGGAACTGCACGAACTCCATGTCCCGCACCAGCGCCCCTGCGCGGAAAGCCAGCGCGACCCCATCACCGGTGGCCACCGGCGGGTTGGTCGTGCGGCGGTACAGGCATCCCAGCCCGCCCGTCGCCAGGCACACGCCCCGCGCCATGAATCGCATGTTGCAGTTCCCGGCCAGGTCTCGTGCCTCTACTCCCACGCACTCCCCCTCCTCCACCAAGAGCCGCACCGCCATGACCTCTTCATAGATGTCTATGCTGTCGTGGGCCTGTACGGCCTCAATACACGCCCGCTCCACCTCCGCCCCCGTCGCATCTCCATTGGCATGCAGTATCCGCCGCTGCCCGTGCGCCGCCTCCCGGCCGAGGAGCAGGTTGCCATCGTCGCGGTCAAACTTCGCCCCGCTGTCGATCAGCTCCGCGATCACCCCCGGCGCCTCGAAGGTCAGCACCTCCGCCGCTGGCAGATCCACCAGGCCCGCTCCTGCGGCGATGGTATCCTGGAAGTGGTACTCGGGGTTGTCTTTGGCCGAGAGGGCCACTGCGATGCCGCCCTGGGCATAGTACGTGTTGCTCTCGCGCAGCACGTCCTTGGTCAGCAGCGCGACCCGCCCATGCCTGGCGAGGTGCAGCGCAGTCCACAGCCCGGCCACGCCCGAACCGACTACTACGAAGTCTGTCCGCATCACAGACAGGCCCTCAGTGCCCTGTTTGCAGAGGCTCATTCATGCTCCCCGATCTGAAGCCGGAAAGGTCCAGCGCCACATACGCGAACCCAATCTCTTTCAGCCGCTTCACGATCTCCAGCCGAAGCTCCAGCGCCCGCTCAAACTGCTCCGGCGCCAGCTCCAGCCGCGCAATCTCTTCATGGTGCCGCACCCGCACCGCCCCAAAGCCCAGCCCCCGCAAGTACTCCTCCGCCTCCCCCACCTGCCGCAGCCGCTCCGCCGTCAGCGGCGTTCCGTACGGTATCCTTGACGCGTAGCAGGCCATGCTGGGCAGGTCTGCCGTGGGCAGCCCCCGCCGCCGCGACAGCTCCCGGACCTCGGCCTTGTTCATCCCCACTTCCCTAAGCGGCGCCCGCGTCCCCAACTCCTCCGCCGCCCGGGACCCCGGCCGGTAGTCTACTGCATCGTCAATCTGCTCGCCATGAACGACCCAGTCCAGCCCCAGTTCCGCCGCCAGTTGCTTCAGACTGCTGAAGAACCCGAATTTGCAGTGATAGCACCGCTCTGGCGTGTTGGCGATGACCTGGGGGTCATCAAGCCCACGCTCAATGACGATATGCCGCACACAAAGGTCGCCTGCGACCCTCTTGGCCAGCTCCAACTCTGAGGCCGGGAACATTGGCGAGGTCGCTGTGGCCGCTACTACTTTGTTGCCGAGCACCTCATGGGCCACCGACAACAGCAAGGTGCTGTCTACCCCACCCGAGAAGGCCACCAGCACCCCGCCCATTTCCCGCAGCAGGTCCTTGAGGTGCCGGAGCTTGCCCGCAAGCTCAGGAGTAAGTGGAGCTTCGCTCATGATTCGTCCTTCGGCAGAGAATCCGCGGGTATCATAGGTGACGCCGAAGGATGTGTCAACTTGACGAACGGCTGGTCTTCGTCAACATGGTAAGTAGCGCATAAAGTGACCCAAATCGTTACATTGGTTAAGTCGAGATGTTCATCCTGGGGCTGGTTCTGATTCATAAAGAGCCGCAAAACTTTCCTTAACATCGTGTTAATCACGGTATACTATGATTGTTACGTAAGACCCTGATCCTTGAAGTTGGGGGGCCGTGATGGCCGGTCGCATTCTGATTGTTGAAGATGAGCTAGCCGTATCCGAGGGCGTTAACTACGCCCTCGAGCAAGAGGGCTTTGAGGTAGCAGCCGCTGCCGACGGGCCGCAGGCCCTCGCGCGCTTTGAGCAAGATAGCCCGGACCTGGTGATCCTCGACCTCATGTTGCCGGGGATCAATGGCTGGGACCTTTTCAATGCCTTTCGCCGCCAGCGGCCCCGTGTGCCCATTATCATGCTCACCGCCCGCGCCGAGGAGCCCGACCGGGTCGCCGGGCTGGAGATGGGCGCCGATGACTATGTCACCAAGCCCTTCAGCATGCGGGAGCTCGTGGCTCGCGTGCGGACCGTCCTGCGCCGCAGCCACTCGCATGTCGAGGCGCCCCCCGTCATACACCGGGGGGGCGTGAACCTGGATACCGAGCGGCATGAGGTGACCGTGGACGACCGGCAGGTTCACCTGTCGCCGCGTGAGTTCGACCTGCTGGCCTACCTCATGCAGCGCGCCGGGCGGGTACGCAGCCGCGAGGACATTCTGCAGGGCGTATGGGGGCAGGAGGAGTATCTGGACGAGCGCACCGTGGATGTGCATGTGCGGTGGCTCCGGACCAAGATCGAGAAGGACCCTTCCAACCCGCAGCGCTTGCTGACCGTGCGCGGCGTTGGCTATAAGTTCACCGGGGCCCCATGAGACTCCCTCTTCGCTGGAAGATAGCTCTCGCTTTCACTGCCCTGTCGGCTTTCATGCTGGCGGCGCTGTACCTGTACCTGCATGCCGTGACCATGCAGAGCATCACGGCCACGACTGAGCAGGGCTTGCTTGTCACCGCGCGGGTCATGGCCCGCCGACTGCCCCCGCCGCCGTGGAAGCCCTCCTCTGCTTTGCAGAGCCTCGCCAAGGAGCTTGACTGGACCTCTCAGACGCGACTGACACTCATCGATCCCGCAGGGAATGTCGTTGCCGACAGCCGCGAGGCCCCTGCCGGGATGGAGAACCATGCCAGCCGGCTCGAACGCCTGCGCGCCCTGAGTCAGGGGTGGGGCGTGGCCGTACACATGAGCAGGACCCTCAAGATGCCGATGATCTACGTGGCCCTCGCGGTGGACGCCGCCGGCGACGCGAAATGGGTACTGCGGCTGTCGCGGCCTGTGACAGAGGTGCAGGCTGCCTCCCAGCGGTTGCAGCAAGTCATGCTGGTCGCAGTCGCCATCGCCGCCGGGCTCGTGTGGCTGCTCAGCCTCGCTCTGGCGGGCAGTCTCACCCGGCCGGTCCGGCATCTCGTCCGCGTCGCACGGCGCATCAATAAGGGTGACCTGCAGGCCCGGGCGGAGCAGATGGACGACCCTGAATTGGGGCAGCTTAGCGAGGTCTTCAACTCGGCTCTGGACTCGCTGGCCACTCACGCCGCCACGGCCGATCGCGAGAGCCGCTACTACTCCGCCATCCTGCAGCAGATGGGTGATGCGGTGGTGATAGTTGACCAGAGGGGGCACGTCGAGTTCATCAACCCCGTCTTCGCGAGGCTCTTCGGCGTGGAGGGGGAGACAGTGCAGGGGCGGACGGCCGAAGAGATCACCCTGAACTACGAGCTCAGCTCGCTGCTCATGCGCGCGGTCGAGCAGAAGGCCGTCCAGCATGATGAAGTGCGGCTGCTCCATCCCGAGACGCGGCAACTGGCGACGATAGTGACGCCCCTGACCGATGATGAGGGAGCGGTCGTGGGAGCCATCGGCCTCCTGCGCGATGTGACTGACCTGAAGCGGCTCGATGAGGTCCGCCGGGAGTTCGTCGCTAATGCGAGCCATGAGCTCCGTACCCCCGCTGCGGGCATCAAGGCCCTCGCCGAGGCCCTTGAGGTGGGGGCGCTACAGGACCCCGAGAAGGGCCCGCGCTTCGTGCACCAGATCGTGGAATCAGCCGACAGGCTGACCAGCATTCTCGACGACATGCTAATTCTCACCCGCGTGGAGCGGGGCCAGGAGTTGCTTAACGTCACAAGGCTGAAGGCGGGGGAGGCGGTGGGCGAGGCAGTCAAGCAGATCGCGATACGTGCCGAGGACCGACACCTTCAACTGGAGGTCCAAGCCCCTGCCCAGGACACGCTGAGTGCCGACGCCAGGGGCCTGCACACGGTACTGCTCAACCTCCTCGACAACGCGGTGAAGTACACGCCGGAAGGTGGAGCGGTGAGCGTCACAGGCCGCGCCGTGCCGGGCGGGTATGAGCTAGCCGTCACCGACACTGGCGTTGGCATTCCGCCGGAACACCAGGCGCGCGTCTTCGAGCGCTTCTACCGCGTGGACAAGGCGCGGGACCGCGCGACAGGCGGCACAGGCCTCGGGCTGTCGATTGTCAAACACATCATGGACTCGCACGGCGGCAAGGTGACCTTGCGCAGCGTCCCCGGCAGCGGGTCCACGTTCACGGTGTTCTTCCCGGATAGCGCGTAGGGGATGACGCTTGCTTGTTCCGGCATGCGGAGCATGCCTACCACGCGGGTGGAGCATGCCTACCACGCGGGCAGTGTACCTACGGGATTCCCTATCCGACTCTCAGGTTTCCCCCGATTTCGTTCATCTTGTCAAAAGCCTATCCTCTCCCTGTAGATCGGGCCGACAGTTGCCGGCTCGTGTTCAGGAGGTACTGGATAATGGCTTTGAAGGCCGGACAGCAAGCACCAAAGTCCGAGATCATACGTTGTGAGGCATGCCGCGATAGCGTGCGCGTGGAGAAGGGGGACTTCATCAAGCCCTGTGCGACCTGCGGCAACAACACCTTCGAGCCGCGCAAGGGTGGCAGCAAGAGCAGCGGCAAGGCCGATCGCAAGAGTAAGAGACGCGTGGCCAACCGTGGGATGGAGCCCGCTCCAGCCTAGGCCAGTGGTGTAGCACAACAAACAGCGCACAACAGGAGCAGCCTGCTCTGGGTAACCAGGGCGGGCTGCTTCTGCTATGTGGGAGAGGCCCGGAACTCGTCGCAGGTCTTGGCTTGCTGGCGGAGGAATAGCCACTTGCCAGCTACACCATGTCTCCCACCGGAGTGCCTCCCATGCTCTACGACTCGCTTTGCCAGCAAGCCCATGCCATCTCCAGCACGTCACTCTCGCGGCCGCTGTCGCCGGAACAATGGGAGGGCTCGCTTGACCGCCGCCGCCAGCAGTGGCTCGAGATGCTGGGCCTGAACCCCATGCCCGAGCGGACGCCGCTTGAGGCAACGATCACCGGCACCCTCGACCGCGGCGACTACGTGGTCGAGAAGCTCCATTTCCAGAGCGTTACCGGCGCCTATGTGGCCGGGAATATCTACCGGCCCGCTACCATCACCGAGCCGCTCCCCGCCGTCCTCTACCTCTGCGGCCATACCAAGGGCAAAGTTGCCAAGACCTATCAGGCTCAGCCGCGCTGGTTTGGCCAGCATGGCTATGTCGCGCTGGTGCTCGACCCCATCCAGCTTGGCGAATGCCAGGGAATGCACCATGGAACCTACCTCAAGGGGCGCTGGGACTGGTGCAGCCGAGGCTATACTCCCGCAGGCACCGAGGTCTGGAATGCAATGCGGGCGCTCGACTACCTTGAGATGCGCAAGGACGTAGATGCCGACCGGCTGGGCGTCACAGGCCTGTCTGGCGGGGGCGCGATGTCATGGTTCCTGGGCGCCGCCGATGAACGCGTGAAGTGCGTGGTGCCGGTCTGCCAGACGGGCAGCATCGAGCACCTGATCACTGACCGCGCGACCGACGGCCACTGCGACTGCGCCATGTGGATCAACTACTACCGCTGGTGCACGGCGGACATCGGCGCGCTCATCGCCCCGCGGGCGCTCATGGTCGCTGCCGGGACCGAGGACGTCATCTGGCGGCCCTATGCCTTCCGCGACGCCCTGCACCGCATTCATCACCAGTTCGCGGCACTGGGGATCGAGGACAAGGTGGCGCTGGTCGAGGACCTCTCGCCCCATGGCTATACGCCCAAGCTGCGCAAGGCGATCTTCACGTGGTTCAACACGCACCTGAAGGGGGACCCGACGCCGGTCGCGGACGATGTGACCGAGCACGAGGAGCCGGAGGAGAACCTGCTGGTCTTCAATGGCAGCCTCCCCGAAGAGGACGCGATGAAGTGCATCGACACGCTCCTGGTGAAGGCGGCGCCGGTGCCCGAGGTGGTGGATGAAGGACAATGGGGCGACGTGCAGGCCGAGCGGCTGACAAAGCTCTGCGCCACGACTTTCCGCCACATGCCGGACCTGGCGGCCCCACGGCTGATTGAGTACCGCCAGGATGGGTGGGAGAGCAAATCGAACGGCACGTATGTCTTTGAGACCGAGGACGCGGTCACACTGAGGATCCGCATGTCGCTGCCGATGGGGTATGCGCAGCCGACGCAGCTTGTCGTGTTCGCCCTTCCCGAGGATTGCCAGAGCGGGTTCATGGGCGCCTCCCGCTGCCGCCCACAGGTGGCTGAGGGCGTGGCGACGGCGGGGGTTGAGGTACGCAACACCGGCGCGACGTCGGTCGGGCCGGGTTACCTGTGGTCGCTGAGGCGCGGGTATCCGCTGCTCGGCGAGACTCTGCCAGAGCGGCAGGTATTTGACCTGATCCAGGCGATGGCGCTCCTGCGCGAGCAGTACCCGGGCGTGCCAATCACGCTGCGAGGGACGGGCAGGACTGCGGTGCTCGCGCTCTATGCGGCGCTGCTGGATGAGCTTGTGCGGGAGGTCGTTCTGGCGGACCTGCCCGAGACGCATGAGGCCCCCGAGACGCCGGAGTTTCTCGGCGTGCTGCGCGTCGGGGATCTGCCACACAACCTCGGGCTGCTCTACCCGCGGCCGATCACGATCGTAGGCGAGCTACCGGCGGCGTACCAATGGACGCGGGAGCTGTATCGCAAGCTGGGACGTGAAGACGCGTTTCGCGTTGGGGGATAGACCATCTTAACGCGTGGCAGGCATGCTCCGCATGCCGGAACATGTGGCCAGTGCAGACGTTCATGCGTCGCGTAGGCGGGTTCGTCTCGAACCCGCATGCTCGCCTCATCAAATCAGTCGATGGAGGTGCTTTCCCATGCGAGAGTTGACCGTGGTGTGTGCCTTGCTGCTGACGTACGCGCTGACGACCGAGGGCCGGTGTGCCGAGAGCACCTGGAAGATCGGCACCCCCATCGTCACGTACTATGCCGGTCCTGCGATGACCGACGCCGTCGCGCAACAGATGGCTGAGGGCGGGCTGAACGTGGTGTGGTGCGGGCGTGACCAGTTGGACATGATGCAAAGGCATCACCTGCGGGGCATGGTCCGCGACGGCCTGTTGGCCCCGGCCACCCTCGATGACCCCGCCAAACGTGCCCAGCTCGATGCCCTGATCGACAGCGTGAAGAACCACCCGGCGATGTATGCGTACTATCTCATTGACGAGCCCAACGCCTCGCGCTTCCCGGAGTTCGGCAAGCTCGTGGCGTACCTGCGCGAGCGGGACCCGGCGCACCTCGCCTACCTCAACCTCTTCCCTACTTACGCCACCAACGAGCAGCTTGGCAACAAGGGCGATGTGGCCACTGCCTATAGCGAGCACCTGCAGCAGTTCGTGGACACAGTCAAGCCGGACATGCTGAGCTACGACCACTACCACTTCGCCGTGGCCGGCGATACCGGGCAGTATTTCCTGAACCTCGGGCTGGTCCGGCAGGCGGCGCTCAAGGCTCGCATTCCGTTCCTCAACATCGTCCAGGCCTGCACATGGTCGCCCGCCATGCGCATTCCCAGCAGCAATGAGGTGCGGTGGCTGGTCAACACTTCCCTGGCCTACGGCGCGCAGGGCGTCTCGTACTACGTCTACTGCTACCCCGGCCACCTCGGCGCGCTGGCGACTGCTGACGGGCAGCCGACCGTGCTGTACCAGTCGCTCAAGCGCACCAACCGCGACTTCGCCGCCTGCGCCGCGCAGTTGCAGCCGCTGCAGTCGCTGGGCGCGTACCACTGCGGGACGATCCCCATGGGCGGCGTGGCCCTGCCGGCCAACGCTCCCTTCCGTCTGGACCCGGCAATGCCCGCGAGTCAGCCTGTAAACCTCAAGCCCGCGGAGGGGTTCGTGCTCGGATACTTCGGCCCTGCGGGTGGCGCCCCCACGCATGTGGTGGTCGTGAACCTGAAATACTCCAAGTCAGCCGAGACAACGCTGGTCGCGCCCTCGGGGGTGCAGGTGTTCAACCCGGCGCGCGGCAGTTGGTCGGCCACGCGGGCCGCGCGCCTGCCGCTGCGTTTGGAGCCGGGTGGCGTCGAGCTAGTTCGTCTGGCGAAATAGCCCCCCGCGCAGGTTCGTCTCGCACCCATATGTGCGGGTTCGAGACGAACCCGCCTTACGCGGAACTAACCCCTGTTTCTCCTGGCCAAGCCCTCCTCATGGATGCCGGCGATTGCTTGCGCCGGCATCTTTGGCTGCCGGTCGTAGGTCAGGTAGCCGTTGACCTCCCCCTCCACATCGTATAGCTGTACGTAGGAGAACCCCGCGCAATCCGGCTCGCTCATCAGGGCGAGGAAGAAGTCGCGGTACAGGGCCAGGAAGCCCTCCACGGTCTCCACCGGGCCGTAGCCGTAGTTCTTCCAGGGGCCGGAGGTGGGCAGCGTCCTGATCCACCAGTTGCCGGTCTCGCTGAAGACCACCGGCTGGCCGTGGTGCTGGTAGCCAGGGTCGTAGGTGGGCCGGTCTGGGTAGGCGGGGAAGTTGCCCGTCTCGGCGATGCTCTTGCGCCACCCTTCCCACCACTCGCGGCAGGCCTTGCCGTCCACCGGGTTGACGTGCAGGTCGCAGATATCGGTGACCGTGTGGCAGTAGCCGCTGGTGTCGATGACCGGGCGGGTCGGGTCCAGAGCCTTGGTCTCGCGGTACATCCGCTCCTTGGCGAGGTAGTGCTCGGGGGCCTTGGGGCTGTGGCGCTCGTTGGTTGGCACCCAGGTGACGATGCAGGGGTGGTTCAGGTCGCGCCGCAGGCACGCTGACCACTGCTTCAGGAAGCCTTCGTTCTCCCCCACGATGTCGGCTCCCCAGTCGGCCATCTCGCCCCAGACCGTCAGGCCCAGCTTGTCGCACCAATACAGGAAGCGCGGCTCGGCCACGAGCTGGTGTTTGCGGATGTTGTTCAGGCCATAGCGTTTGGCCCACAGCACATCATCTTTCTGGAACCCGTCCGTCGGCGGGGTGTAGAGGCCCTCGGGGTTGTAGCCCTGATCCAGGGCCGACACGAGGAAGAACTCCTCGCCATTGAGCAAGGTCTTGTCCCCGACAGTCTCGATGGTGCGGATGCCGAGGTAGGTGCCAACCTTATCCAACTCCTGCCCGGTGGCATCGAGCAGCACCAGCTCGACCTCGTACAGCGTCGGCGACTGCGGCGACCATAGCCGGGGCTCTTTCACGGCGAAGTCCAGAGTCGCCTGCCCGTCCTTCACCTCTGCACGTTCAGAGGCTATCTCCTGGCCGTCCAGCAGCAGGCGCAAGGCCAGTTGCTGGCCCGCTCCACCCTCGATCTCCGCCTTCAGGCTCACACGGCCCCGCATGTCCGCGGTGAGTGCCCAGTCTGCCACATACGAATCCCCTACCGCCTCCAGCCACACGGTTTGCCAGAGGCCCGTCACCCGCATGTACAGGCAGCCGCTGGTGAAGCGTTCCGACGCCTGCTTGCCACGAGGCTTGTCCTGCGTGTGGTCGTCGTGGACGCGGACTGAGAGCCGGTTGCCTTCGGGCTTCACGAGAGCGGTCACGTCGAAGCAAAACGAGTCGTAGCCGCCGATGTGCGTACCCAACGGCTCGCCGTTGAGCCAGACTTCGGCCTCGTAGTCGACCGCTCCAAAGTGCAGCAGCAGGCGCCTGCCCTGCAGGTTCCCGGGCAGGTCGAAGCTGCGCGTATACCAGCAGGTGGTGTGCAGTTCCTCATCATTGATGCCGCTCAGGGCGCTCTCGGGGCAGAAGGGGACGAGGATCGGCAGGCGCAGGGTCCTGCCGTCGCTAAGGCCCTCGGCGCGGCCCCGGTCTTCGTCATCCCAGGCGAAGGTCCAGATGCCATTGAGGTTCAGCCAGTCCTCGCGCAGCCGGTCTGGGCGCGGATGCTCCGGCCGCGGGACGTTGCCCAGTCGTGCGGTGAGTTCATCAATTGTGAAAGACATCGCCAATCTCCATTCTATGCTGGGGGGAAGGATGAACACTTCGGATGGAGAAGTCAACCGTTAGCCATGATCTGACCCACGACACAGGAGGATCGCATGACCCATAAGGATCGCCTCCTCACTGCGCTGAACCGCGGCGTCCCTGACCAAGTGCCGGTGACGTCAGAACTCGAGACGCGCTACGCTCACACCATCGTCCCCACGCGGGGCTGGCGCGGTATCTGCGACGCCCACAGGCTCATCGGCTCGTCGATCTTCAACGTCCAGGGCATTGGCCCGGCCCTGCGGCGCCACCTCGGCCCCGGCTATGCGGAGGACCGCTGGTCTGAGCCGCATCCCGGCGGCGGCACCGACAATCACCGCCAGATCACAACCCCGCGCGGCACGCTCCATTCCATTGACACCGTCGGCTACATGCCCCGCGACCCCAGCGTGCAAAAGCATACCGAGTACCTGATCAAGGACCGGGCTGACTGGGAGGTCTTCGCCGACTACATCAAGGAAGCTGCGCGCGGGGCCGAGCCGCTCGTAGAGGAATCTGTTGCGGCTTACGACTACATCGGTGACGATGGCCTCGTGGGCGGCTGGCTGACCGATTCGGTCTATCACTGCGCCGATATGCGCCGCGATCAGGACTTCATCCTCGACCTTGTTGAGGCTCCGGACCTCATGGAAGACGTCCTCGCCGCCGTGGACCAGTACACGGAGGCGCTGCTGCACTCGTGCAACCTGTCGCGCATCGAGTGCCTTGTCTACGACGTCTGCTGGGCCTCACTCAGTCTCCTGTCCCCGTCTCTCGTCCGCCGCTTCGTGATTCCACGGGCGAAGCGGACGGCGGAGCTACTGGCGAAGGACAAGTACCTCGTCTTCTTCCAGACCGGCCGCATCCGCGAAGTCGTCCCGGATCTGGTCGCCTGCGGGCCGCACGGCATCCAGCACTTCGACGTGCTCGGCGACTGCGACCTGGCCGAGATCAAGCAGAGCTTCGGGCGCGACATCTGCATCATCGGTAATCTCAGCCCCGTCATCCTGGCCAACGGCACCCCTGCCGACGCGCGCGCTGACGCCCGCCGCTGCCTGAACGCGGCGAAGGCCGGCGGCGGCTACATCGTGAGCACGTCGGATGAAGTGCCGGTGGATGCGAAGCTGGAGAACCTGCAAGCCATCGTGGAAGTGGTGGCGGCTGAGGGCAAGTACTGACAATCGATCATGTATCAAAACGCAGCAGCCTCCTGCCAAACCGGCAGGAGGCTGTTTGCTCTTTCTGCAATCATCTATGGGGGCTCCAAAAGCGCTTCCAGAACCAGTGGGAGGGCTCTCCAGAGCCCGGCATTCGCGGTCTGGAGACCGCTCCCACGGTGCGAGAAGGGTATCGGAATACCTTCTAGCCGTCCGCCACGCGCAAGGAGTAGGCCACGCCGCTGCGGACGCGCTCGTAGTGCTTCTGGATGGCGCGCTCGATCAGGTCCTGGGGGTTGTGGCTGTAGACCAGATCCGCCTGGGTGTTCTTCTGCACCATCGCCACGATCTCGGCGACATGCTCGGCGATGCCCCCGGTGCCCTTGAGCACCGCAATGAGCTTGCCTTCGTCGTAAGCAATCGAGAACTCCCCCAGCGTCCCCGATCGGCCGCCCACGATGCAGACAATGTCGCAACTGCGGATGGCCTCGATCTCGCGCCCCATCAGGCCCGAGCCGGTGAAGATCAGCGCGTCGTACTCCTCATAGGGGGAGTGGTAACGGTCGATGTGCTCCTGCAGGGCCAGGGCAGGGGAGATGCCGAGGGCAAAGCCGCCGTTCTCCTTGACGCCGAGGACGGCTTCATGGGGAAGCCCGGGGCAGGCTCCCGTGACGATGATACAGTTATGCTGGGCGATCTGGCGACCCAGCTCACGGCACGCGCGGCGCGCCTCGTCGGTGATGATTCCCCCGGCTGATCCCATGACTCCGATGCGGATTTTGATAGCAAAGCACCTCCCGTTGGCAAGGGAAGTATAGCTGGTGCATGGGTTTGGGGCAAGGTGAGGGAAGGGGACAGAGCGAGGGACAAGACTGGTGCAATGCAAAAGGCCAAAATGGCGGAAAAGGCCCTCTGCGGGCTTCTCAGGCCCATTTCCGCCTGTGTTCAGGAATTTCGGGGCCCTAAGGGGCCCAAAAAAGCACTATTCAACGGATTCTTTGAATAGTCGAGAGTGGCCTCTACGGGGCCTACAGCGGCGCTAAGCCGATTCAGGAGTGAAAGACGAAGCCCCTCCAGCCGACGTTGTGACACCGACTCGAGGGGCCCCTTTTTGACCAAACTCCACTAGACAACAATAAGCGTAAGGCTCATTTGCTACGAATAACTACCACTACCAGCTAATCTCCGGCACCACCTGCACCTGCCCGCCGCTGCGCATTGAGTCGGCTCCCGCGCAGCCTGCCGCGACGCTCATGCGGCCTGCTACGGGCGTTGCCAGCGGCTCCTTGCCGTCGAGGACCATGTCGAGGAAGTCTTCGGTGATGACCGGGTCGGCGCCGCCGTGGCCACCCATGGCCGGGCGGATGTCGTAGGTGCGGTCGGCCAGTTCTTTCCAGCTATTGGCCCGCCGCATCTTCACTATCACCTTGCCGTCCGGCTCGCTGTTTTCGAGGCGGCCTTCGGTGCCGATGATGGTGTAGTTGCGGTGGTAGTCCGGCGTGAAGTGGCACTGCAGGTAGCTGGCCTTGATGCCGCCGTCGAGTTCCATGATCATTACGTTGTTGTCCTCAACCTCGACTTCCTGGCGGAAGGCGCACTGGTTGCGGCGGTTGTCGCTGTATTCGAAGCAGGTCATGGACTCGTCGCAGACGTCGCAGGTCAGATCGTTGGGCTTGTCGCCGCCGAAGAAGTCGAGGCTGCCGAAGGCCGCGACGCGCTTGCTGTACTGGCCGGTCAGCCAGTGGATCATGTCGATGTCATGGCTGCCCTTTTGCAGGAGCAGGGTGTTGCTGCCCTTCTTCGTCGCGTGCCAGTCCTGGTAGTAGAAGTTGCAGCCATGGCCGACGAAATGCCGGCACCACGCGGCCTTGACCTCGCCGATGGTCCCGCTGTCGATGATCTCCTTCATCACGCGGAAGATGTTCATGTAGCGCATGTTGAAGCCGACCATCAGGTGCTTGCCACTGGCCTTCCAGGTGCGCAGGATGTTGTCGCAGCCGTCGGTGGAGATGGCGAGCGGCTTTTCGCAAAAGACGTGCTTGCCGGCCTGCAGGGCCGCCACGGCGCATTCCTCGTGCATGAAGTCCGGCGCGGTCACGGAGATGGCGTCAATGTCGTCACGCTCAATCAGGCGGCGGTAGTCGGTGGTGACGAAAACGTCGTCACCCATGCGGGTCTTGAAGTCCTCCAGCGCGGTCTCAAAAGGATCGGCGCCACCGACGACTTCCGAGCGCTTGTTGTCGTGCCACTGGTTGGCGATAGCTCCGCGCCCGCAGACGCCGATTACGCCGATTCTGAGTTTGTCCATCTGGTGCGTCCTCCTTAATCTCAATGCCTGAAGCAAGTATTCTTATCGCTGCGGGCAGGAATCTCCTCTGTGGGCGAGAAAATTGGCAGCTTGTTGCGCAACGTTGGTTTCACGTTTCGAAAGGTAAAGGTCACGTCACATGATTCGCAGAGGCTTCACACTGATTGAGTTGTTGGTTGTCATAGCTATTATCGCCATTCTCGCTGCCATACTCTTCCCGGTTTTCGCCAAGGCCCGCGAGAAGGCGCGGCAGTCGTCCTGCCTGTCCAACTGCAAGCAGCTTGGACTCGCTGCTCTGTCCTATGCCCAGGATTACGACGAGACGTTCCCGAAGGCTTTCCATCAGCAAACGCCCGCGTACAGGTGGTTCGACTTGATCGGGCCCTACTGCAAGAACACTCAGATCTTTGTATGCCCATCGCTCAAGCTGAACGGTGCCAACACTACCACCTGCTACGGCTGGAACATTGGAACGGCCGGCGCGTACACCAACGGAATGGGCTACTACTATGCCGACGCCCAACCCTGTCGTTCACTGGGGGATGTGTCCCAGCCAGCCGAGACGATCCTGCTCGGAGACATTTCCTACTATAATGGCAACAACACTTATCTCGTCTACAGTGCCGCCTCAAACTGCTCCAACATCCACAACGATGGGGGCAACTACACCTTCGTGGACGGGCATGCCAAGTGGATGAGCCGCTCCACCGCTTGGGGTTCTCGCCGTCTGTACACCTACACCGAAGACTAGACCGATCTCGTAACAGCGCCGAAGAGAACTGCCAGCCCTGGCAGTTCTCTTTTTTTGTGTCAGCAAGCTGTCGCCAGGAGGGCCGGTGTCGGTTCTCCCTACGGATGCACGATGTTGGGGATCACCATAGCCGCGTGGGGTAGGCATGCTGCGCATGCCGGAATCCCGTTCAATGAATCGCATGCCTGCCACGCGAAGATTTCTCCCCGAATATTCCCTCCGCACGGCAGAAGTCCTCTGCGGCGGCGTGGTGCTGAGCAGAGGAGGCGATTCAAAAGCACCTGGTCATCCTGAGCGAAGCGAAGGATCTCCCGAGATGCTTCACTTCGTTCAGCATGACAAACGAGCTCGAGGACGCCTGAGATACTTGACTTCGTTCAGCATGACAGCGTTTCTGCAAATCAGGCCCACGGCACGGTTCGCGACCATCCCGCGCCTTTGGTGGGGACGTAGTGGGAGATGGCCTCGAGGAGCGCGCGGTACTCGGGGTTGGGGTAGACTTTGCCGCCTCTGCGGGGGCCGGCGTAGAGGACGCCCAGGCGCACGTGGCGGTTCTGCCAGCCCCTGGTGTGGATGACAATGCTGTAGGGCTGGCCGAGCACGTCGTGCTCCCAGTCCCACGTCACGAATTCCTTCCAGGGCAGCGTCCACAGCGTCAGGCCGTACTGCTGAACCGACAACCCTTCCGGAGCCACTGTGACGAAGCTGCGGGTGCCTTGCAGCAGCCACAGCCAGGCCAGCGTCAGGCCGCCCGCGAAGGCGGCGACATAGACCGACCAACTGAAGTGCAGCGCCCCGTGGTACATGACAAAGGCGTCCAGCCGCCCCCGGGCGCCCATGTAGAGCAGTTGCGCGAAGACGACCGCCCACAGCCCCAGTGTCGGGATGCCGACGTCCCGGAGCAGGCGCGGGTCAACCATTTGGAAGCGGTATGTGGTCATGGGCGGGAGTTGGTCGGAAACGGCGTGTATCGGTGCGGGTGATTGTCGGTGATAACGGCGGGCCGGCTGAAGCTCGGCCCCTCCAGGGCGAGACGCCCATCCTACGCGATCTACTGTTATGCTTCGTGGGCGGCTTCGATGAAGGCGGCTACGTTTGCGGGCGGGATGTCGGGCAGGATTGCTTCATGGCTCGGTGAGATGATGAGCCCGGTCGGGAAGATGTCGCGTAGTTCGCGGACTTTGGCGCGAACCTCGTCGGGGGTGCCTCGCACGAGGAGGTACTGGGAGTCTACGCCGCCGCAGAAGGCCACCTGTTCCCCGAACTGCGCCTTGAGCGCCCGTGGCTCCATGCCCGCCGCGAGGGCCTGGATGGGGTGGATCACATCCGCGCCGGCAGCGATGAGGTCCGGGATGATGGGGCAGATCGCCCCACAGGAGTGGTGGATGACCGCCAGCCCATGCGACTTGGCCTGCGCGATGAGCTGTCGCGTGCCCGGCATCACGAACTCGCGGATGGCCTGCGGGGAGACCATCAGGCCCGTCTGGCTGCCGAAATCGTTGCCAATGAGAACGGCATGCAGCGACCCGGCTGTCGCGCGGTAGAAGATCTCGTTGGCCTGCAGGTAGAACTGTGTGATGCGGTCAATGACCGCGCGGAAGACCGCAGGCGTGTCATAGATCGCCATCAGGGCGTTCTCCATCCCGAAGGCCGCGCAGGCGTCCTGGAAGTGCGCCGACCAGATGACGCCCAGAACCGCCCGTCCCTCCGGGGTCCCCTCCACCGCCGCACGGCATTGGTCGGGGTCGATATAGAGCGAGGGGTCGGGCCAGTCGAAGTCCTCCACGCAGGACGGATCGGTCTGGTGGGCGAAGAACCCGTCAGTGGTTAGCGTGCGGTGCGACAGGTCCACGGGGCCCTGGCGGCTGAAGTCGAAGGCCGCGTAGATGGCATCGCTGGTGGGGGAATGGTAGGGCAGCTCCACCGGCGCGATGTCGTCATCGAGCTCGTCGATAAGCTGCCGCGGTGAGGCCACGCCGAAGTATGACAGGAGGTTCGGCCACGCCTCCGCGGTCGGCAGGCCGAGCCACGAGCAAGGCCGGTCAACAGGGCGGCGCTGGATGGTTGCGTAGAAGCGTTCGAGGTGGGTCATGGTCGCACCCTCCGATGGGAATGAAAGCGACGGCCTACGCCCGCATGACCTTCCCGAAGCGGTGTGATGAATCCTCTTTCGGCGCGGTTCGTAGTGAGAGGGTGTGGGTGCGGGACGCACCCACCTACGCGAAGAGATTTCCTCCCCGCGAGGGCGGGAGAGAGGTGAGGCACGTGAGCATTCCCCGGTTCGGCGACGGCAGAGATTGGTTCTTCGAAAACCGCTTCGGCCTGTTCGTACACTGGGGCCTGTATGCGCTGGGGGCCTGGCATGAGCAGGAGCAGTTCCGCGCCCGCGTCCCACGGCGGGAGTATGCGGCACAGATCGAGCGCTTCAACCCTGTACGCTACAACCCCGACGAGTGGCTCGACCTCGCCGAGGCCACCGGCATGCGCTACGTTACCTTCACCACCAAGCATGTGGACGGGTTCTGCATGTTCGACAGCGCCCACACGGACTACAAGGTGACCAACACGCCATACGGTAAGGACACCCTCGCGATGCTGGCCGAGGCGTGCCAGCGGCGAGGCATCCCGCTGTGCCTGTACTACTCCGTGGCCGACATGCACCACCCGAACTACCCCAATGCGGGCCGCAGCTACGAACTGCCCGAGCCGGACCCAGGCGATGAGCCTGACCTTGAGAAGTACCTCGCCTACGTCGAGGCCCAGGTTCGGGAGCTTTGCACCAACTACGGCACCATCCACGGCTTTTGGTGGGATGCGAACGTCATGGCCCACCAGGACCCCCGCTTCAGCGCCCTCATCCGCTCGCTGCAGCCCGCCGCGGTCATCAACGGTCGCGGTTTCGACGGTCTGTGGCCCGCCCAGGAGGCCGGGGACTTCAACACCCCCGAGCGTGACTACAACACCAGCGCGGACCTGCCCGATGGCTACGACCGCCCTACCGAGGCCTGTCAGGCAGTCGGCATCGAGAGCTGGGGCTATCGCGAGTTTGAGGACTACTATAGCGACGCCTACCTCATTCGCAGCATCGACCGCGTAATGGCGCGAGGCGGCAACTATCTTCTGAATGTGGGGCCGACGGCGGAGGGGGTATTCCCCGACGAGGCAGTCCGGATGCTGGGGGTAATCGGGGAGTGGTACGAGCGGGTCGAGGAGGCCTTCGCCGACACCGTCCCGGCCAATGCGCTCACGGTCAACCCAGAGGTGTTGCTGACACGTCGCGGAGACATAGTCTACGTTCACGTACACCAGTCGCCGAAGGGTACAGCTGTGATCCTCGCGCCCCTGGACCAGCAACCGCGCCGCGCGACGCTGCTCAACACCGGTGAGGCTGTCCGGACGCGCGTCGAGGTGCTGCCCGAGCGCTGGCAGCACCCGCCGTGCCTGCGGCTCTATGATCTGCCGGTGAACGAGCACCCGGACACCGCGCTGGTCGTAAAGCTGGAGTTCGAGCCCGGCGTGCTGGGTTAGCTGCGGGTCTACCTCACACCCCCGGCTCCCTACCCGCCATGTGGTACTGCCCCCGCGGGTTACCGTGGTTGTCTACGCCATAGACCAGATTCTTGTACGTAGTCGGCCACCGCCGCCGGTTGCCCTCGTCTGCCGCAAACCGCGCCAGTGCCTCCGGCTCGCCCAGCAGCGCGATGACTTCCCGCAACTCCTCGGGCCAGACCGCGAAGTCGCTCTGGTACAGCGTCATGCCCTGCGCCCCCTCCTCATACTGCCGCAGCGCCCGCTCGGCCAGCCGCACCGGGTTGATCTCCTCCGGCCCGGGCAAGGCCCCCGACACCCGCTGAATGGCCAGCGCGTTCACTCCTCCGAGCACCTTGACCCCGTACTGCTTCCCCAGTTCCACATATGGCCGCAGGTCATGCTCCTGGAAATCCGCCAGCCAGTTGAGCGAACTGACTGATAGCTCCTGAACCAGCCCCTCCTGCATCCACGTTGCCACGTCCAGTCCCGCCATCAGGTCCACGTCGAGTCCGCTATCCGGCACTCGCCCCTGCACAGGGATGGCTCGCCCAGTCTCCCGCCGCAGCGGCTCCAGCGCCGCGTGGAGGTCGCGCAGCATCTGGGTTATGAAGCTCGCGCGATAGGTAATCCACTGCCGGAAGGCGTTGTCGCCTCCGCTGTAGGGCGGGGGCTCGTACCCCGCCGCAGTGTGGGCAGTGACAACGGCCGGCGGGGTACAAGCCCCCGCCCTACAGTCTGGCTCCCAGGGGTCAAGGTCCAGTGCCTCCAGACTCGTAGCCTGCCTGAAGCCCTCGACCAGTCGCGGATGGTAGCGTGCCATTGGGGGCTGGCGGCAGAAGTCCAGTTGCAGGCCTTCCACGCCAATCCGCGCCGCCTCCACGAGCAAATCTATGCGCTCCTGACGCACTTCATCAAGGGCGTAACAGAGCCGCGACGGGTCGAGCCCGCCCTCCCTGGTCACCTCATGGAACTCCTCATGCTCCGCCGCCCACTTCGAGGTGAAGCACCCACCGTAGGCCTCTTT
>JBDKRC010000324.1:0-18228 GCA_039683575.1 Armatimonadia bacterium
GCGCGAGCCCTCCGGCAGCCACAGGTCGAGGTGATAGGGTACGCGCTTGATGCGCTCCCAGGCATACAGGCGCAGCACTTCGTCGCCCTGCGGTCCCTCAACGATGCCGGCATGCAGCGTCTCGCAGGTATGGTAATGGTGCCCGATCTGCCCGATGTTGAACTCGATGCCGCCGCTGGTCCAGGCATTGCGCAGGGCCAGGTTGCCGGGCTGGTACACGGGGTTGCTGAGCAGCAGGTCGCGGTTTTCGGGCTTGGCAAAGATGGACCAGACCTTGCCGCCGACCTCCGGCAGTACCCGCACCCGCAGGAACTCGTTTTCGAGCACGACCGAAACAAACTCGCGGGGGTCGCGGGCGCGATCGTAGCCGTCTTGTATGCGATAGGGCAGCACCCGCGAGCCGGTCGCCCAGCCGAGCCCCTCGCGGTCCTCGGGCGGGATGTTGTTGGCCTCGGCGTCCACCGGGTGGTCGGGGTGGGGATCGCGGAAGGCGGGCAGCGGATTCTCAGGGCCCAGGTTCGCGGCAGGTATGACAAAAGGCTCGATACGTAGTTCGGTCATGCGGTCAAACACCTTCTTGCTCTGGTGCAGCGTTTCGTGGTTAGCGCCTGATTGTCACCAACCGGTTGATCTCCGCTGAAAGACCGGTGCGATTCCCGCCCGGCCACAGCACTTCCAGCTCCACCGGCCGCGTCCGCGCCCCCAGCCCAAAGTGCAGCGTCAACTCGTTCTGGTTGCCCTCGCCGGTCCCTGCCTCCACCTGCCGCGTCAGGACTTTCTCTCCGTCCCGCACGCGCACCTGCGCCCCAATCGCGGAACCCGGCCCGAGCAGCCGGACCTTCAGCCAGCTATTTCCTGTCGTCTGGTTCTGGTAGAGCTTCCCACCGGTCATCAGGTCCAGGTCGCCGTCATTGTCGTAGTCCGCCCAGGCCGCCTGATAGGTCAGTTCCGCTACAATCCCCGCTTCGGCGGTGACATCCTTGAACCGCCAGTCACCCTCATTGCGGTAAAGAACCGAGTGGTCGCCCTTGTAGACCGTGGTGAAGTACGGATCGAGCCTGCCGTCGTTGTCGAAGTCCCCAAGCGCGGGGCTGGCGAACGACTCCTGCCACTGCAGCCCGGCGCGGGCGCTCATGTCCGCAAATCGCCAGTCAGGCCCGCCGAGGTTGCGCAGGAATTGCGGCCGGTCCTGGTAGGCCGGCGGGTGACTGAAGTTGCCCACAAACAGATCGAGGTGCCCGTCGTTGTCCAGGTCGCCCCACGCCGAGCCGATGGTATGGCCGCACAGGGGATACTCGCGCCCGCCCAGGTAGGTCAGCGACTCCTTGAGATTGCCCGCCACTCCCGAGGCTACCGCCACCTCGGCCAGACCGCCCTCGCCGTCGTTGCGCCATAGCAGGTTCGGTTGCAGGCGGTAGTTGGAGACATAGACATCGCTGTCCCCATCCTCGTCATAATCCGCCGCCGTGACCCCGCGCGCCGACAGCAACTCCCTGGCCGGCGTCCTCCACTGCTCGGTCAGACGCCCGTCTCCCCTGTTGAACAGGATGACGTCCGGGTACATCTCCTTTTCCCAGACCTCATAGCCACCCACGTACAGGTCCAGCAGCCCGTCCCCATTCAGGTCGGCCCAGCAGGCCCCGCGGCTGACCACAGTGGGCAGCGGCGGCAGGGAGGCTTTGGTGAACGTCCCATCCCCGTCATTGAGGAAAAGCTGTCCAGCGTTGTCCCACAGGAACAGGTCCAGGTCGCCGTCGTTGTCACAGTCACCCCAAACGCCGCCATCGCCCGTCGCGGTCAGGCCGGCAGCCTCATTGACCAGAACGAAGCGTTTCCCCGCCTCATTGTGATACAGGTTCGCGCCGATGAGTACATCCACCCAGCCATCACCGTCGTAATCACCCCAGGCCGCATGTCCGCCACCTGACAGCCCCGCTTGCGCGGTGACATCCAGGAAAAGCGGCTCCGCCGCTACCGGCAGAGCCGTCAGAATGACCAGTAGTATTATGTTGCGCATCAGCACCTCGCTGCCTTGCTTCAGAACCCGGCCGTCAACACCGCCCCCGGTCGATCCGATACATACGGTGGCACACCCATGAGCTGCAGGAAGTAGTTCTCCGAGTAGTGATCCGCCTGCATCTTCTCGGGCTTGCCCACCCACAGCGACCAGATCGTGCCGCCGGGCTGATCCGGTACCGGGACCTCAATTGGCGCCGCCCCCCGCCTTTCGCCGGTATAGACTTCGTCAAGCGCCACACTGCCATCGGGCCGCGTAACGATGAGCCGCACCTCTTCGGAAGCGCCGGTGCTGATCCCTATCCGGAAGCTGCGTGTGCCCGCTGGAACGTGGAAGTACTGCGGTGGCAACGCCCGGAAGAAGTACGCTTTGGTGACATCCACCGCGTACGGGTGTGAGGGCACCTTCACGTCATACCACGGCCCGCCACCTTCGCTGGTCTGGATGAGCAGCGCGTAAGTACCCGGCTCCTTGACCTGCGTCGTGACCTGTTTGGTCTCCCCCGGTTCGACCTGCCCCTCGATGACCGGCGCGCCATTGGCCGCCACCAGCGCAAAGCCCAGGTTTGTGGGCCGCGCCTTCCCCGCGAGGTGCCGGATCGTGAACTTGACCGGCTCCGCCGGATTGCTGACCTGTATGTAAAGCTTGCTGTTGCCGCGCAGCCCCGTCGGGCCCGGCGCGGGCTGCGGGTCCGGCAGATTTGGCAACACGGCCTTGAGATTGGGCACCTGGACCTTCGCGAGGTCAACGGCGATGGTCAGCGGTTTGAGTGGGCTCACCGCGACCGGCACCGGGTTCTTGACCCATTCCGCGACCTTCGCGTTGGCCTGTCCCAGCGCCTGCCAGTACAGCATGGGGTCCTCGAACCCCACCGGAAGCTCATAGCCCGCCGCGGGCTTCTTCGTCGCCACCGAGGGGTGCAGCATGCTGATGGTCCACATGTTGTAGCCATCGCCGTTCGCCGCCGCGATGAATGCCTGATCCGCCATGTCCTGCGGCTTGTACATGTTCACGCGGAACCACGGGATGTACAGGTTGTTCGGGTTCAGCCCCTTGACCAGCTTCGCCTCAGCGGCCACGTCCGCGGTGTAGCCGAGCCCGTTGTACATCGGCCACGCCTCGATATAGGCGGGGGCCTGCGGTGTGCCCAGATGCCGCGCCCAGGGCCGCCGCAGGTGGTCGTCGGCGAAGGGCATGATCCCGAGGCTGAGTTTGGGGTTGATCTCGTGCGCCTGCCTGGCAAAACCCTCGGCGACCCGGTCCATCCGCTCTTCCAGGTGCGCCAGGTACACCATCTCTCCACCGTGCTGCTTGACCCACTCCCAGCGCTTGGCCGGCTCGACTTGCAGCCCCGGCGCGTGCTGTTTCGCGGCAAAGCTGCCGAAGCAGTCATCGCAGACGCACGGGACGCCATTGAGCAGCATCTCGATGTCCATCTTCACGCTCTTGATGGGCATAGAGCGTGAGAGCCGTGCCAACTCGAACAGCCGGGCATAGGCGGTCTGCCACGACGCAAGTTGATACAGGCAATAGCGGGTCTTGTTCTGCACCCCGTCCGGCCCGACGAAGGCCAGGCTCACGGGAGCCGTCTCGGGCCGTTGCCCGCGGTTGCCGTCGTACAGCCACACGTGCAGATCCAGCCCGCCGTCCTGCACCGCCTTCGCCACCTCGCCCACCCACGCCGCGTAGCCGGGATCGTCAGCGGCGGCCTTGCCCGGATGGAGCTTCAGGTCAATGGCATTGAAGCCATTGTCGCGCAGCAGCGGCAGGAAGTCCCGCCAACTCTGGCTCTCCAGCCCATAGAAGGCTCCGGTGTAGCCGCTTAGGACCGGGCGCGACTGAGCCACCGCCGGCACGAGGCAAAGCAGCGTGCCGGCGAGGCACCATACGAGACAGTAACGCAGCATAGGGGATTTCCTTGCTCTACCTCGCGACCAGCACGAAGTAGTCGAGGTTCAGGTGAGTGTTGCCCTCTCCGGTGAGGCGTAGGACATGCTCGCCAGCGGCGAGGCTCAATGACGGTGACTTGCCCAGCCCTGTAAGCTGCAGCGCGGCCCATTCGGCGGCGGAGTAGCCCCAGCCGCCTGTCCCCGGGAACTTGATCAGCCCGAGACCCTCGGCGGGCTTGCCATCAACCATCACCGAGCGCAGGTCGAAGGGCTCCTGGGTAGCCGCACGGACATACAGGTCATACTTCCCCGCCTGCGGCACGGTGAACTTGTACTCCAGGAAGTGCCCGTTGCCGGCGTTGTTGAAGACGCTCTTGCCCCCGCTGGTCTGGAAGTGCTTGTCCGACACTTCCACCTTCCCCAGCCCCTCGCCGGCGATGTTCTCGGCCTCAATGACGACGCCGCCAGCGGGCATCGTCTCTAGCCGCTTGGGCTCCAGCGCCGTCTGCACGCTCGTCAGCACCACTGCCTTGACGGGCGACGAGGACAGGTTATAGCTCGGCCAGATGACGCTCAGGGGGGTGGCCTCCGCGGTGGCGATGACCTTGTCAGAAGTGAGTGAGTCGCGGCCGACGGCCTTCCAGGCATCGAGCGTGGTAGCTCCCACTGACAGGCTCGGCTGGCCCTGCGCACCGGGCACGGTCTGCAGCACGGCCCGCACTACACCCGTCGGCAGTGTCAGCGTCGCGTCGGCCTGCATGCGCTCCAGCGTGAACCGCGCGGGCAGTTCCCCCACCCGCTTGCCGTCGAGCAACACCGGGACCTTCACATCCTGCGGCGGCTTCTGGTACGTCCCCGCCCACGCCAGATGCACCGTATGGTCGCCCGCTGGCAGGTCAGCCGTCGCCAGCCCCGCCTTGGCATCCCACTTGAGCTTCCCTGCCGCAAGCTGCCCTTCATCCAGCCGCGCCCATTTCACCGCCGACGGCAGATGTACGCCGACCTGCACTGGTGAGGCGGTATTGTAGGTCAGCACCGCCCGATCCGGCCAATAGCGCACAGCATACGCCCCCGGCCCCGAGGCGGAGAGCAAGCAGGCGCCATCGGCGAGTGCGGTCTGGGCGGCGCCGCAGAGGCTGATGGCGAGGCAGGCGAGGACGACAGTCAGTGGCAGAGCCTTCTGCATACGATATCTCCGTATATCATGCTACTCTTGCAGCATCGTCTCAAGTTGCGCCCGTAACTCAGGCAGGTCATTGCTGACCACGGCCCAGACCGCTTCGGTGTCAATCCCGAAGTACTGGTGTATGAGAATGTGGCGCATGGCTACAATCTGTCTCCACGGAACCCTTTGGTGCGAGTTGCGGAAATCATCCGGAATTGCGCTCGCCGCCTCGCCGATGATCTCCAGATGATGAACCACCCACGTCTGTACCAGTTCGTTCTCGTCAAACTCCCTGCGCCCCTCAGAGGTATACTTGGAGATGCGCTCGACGGCTTCCTGCATGTCCAGTAGTCGCTCGCGCACGTCCCTCACAGCGCTACCGCCTCTGCGAGTACCCGCTGGCGCAATCTGTCGCGCAGCCCGCGCTTGGTGACGACGTCTACCGGACGCCCCAGAATTTGCTCCAGGGCCAGTTTGAGCCCCGCGAGGTCCAGGAGGCTGCGGCCTGGCTCAAGCTCTACGAGCAGATCAACGTCACTGTCGGCATCATCCTCGCCTCTTGCGACAGAACCGAAGATGTGGACATTGCGCGCGCCGTACCGCCGCGCCAGTCTCTCTATCCTGCCCTTCTGCCGCCGCAGTAACGCAAGCATGCTGTCTGACTTCCCCCAATTCCCGCGTAGATCAGCCGTCTGCCCGCCCTCCAGTAGCCACGCCTCAAGCTGTTCTCTCACGAACCGCCACTGCCGCCCGAGCTTGATCGCCGGAAGCTCCCCCTTGCGCGCCTTGTTGCGCAGTGTTACCGGATGCAGATGGAGGTACTCAGCCGTCTGCTCAAGTGTCATTAGCTCAGGCACCGTACTTCATTCTCCTGCATAGTGCTTCACAGAACTTTATTATACTTTACTAATCCACCAAAGTCATCCGCAGCAGGCTGAACCGCGTACGTGCTTGCACTTTCGCCAGCATCTACAGCCCGTTGTGCCCCCACATCACCGTGTTGCTGCGGATGACGCTGTCCGACAACCACTTCGCGTGGCCGTCCATGAAGGCGCAGTTGGCGCCGTCATTGTGGATCTTGGAGGCCGGGCTGTATGGCGGGACGCAGGTAACCGTGCAGCACGCGCAACTGACCGCATCCTGCGAGCAGTAGTGCGTCCACGGCCATTCCGCATCCACTGCCATCAGTATCTCGCTTGGGCGCTGGAAGCTGCCCAGTTTCTGCTGCGCGACGCCGCCCTCGAGCCAGATATGACGCATCGGCAGGGCATAGCCATAGGTCCCGCTTGACCACCGCGTGGAACTGTTGCTAGGGCACTTGAAAAGCTGGTAGTTCTTCAAGTACGGCTGGATGTCGCTGAACCACCAGAATCGCGCGGCTCCCTGGTCCTTGTACACCTGCGGCAGCATCTCATCGTAGTCCTGCACATAGGAGAGCATCCCCAGGCCAAGCTGCTTGAGGTTCGACAGACAGCTCGACTGCCGGGCCTTTTCCCGGGCCTTGGCAAATACCGGAAACAGGATCGCTGCCAGGATGGCAATGATGGCGATTACTACCAAAAGCTCGATCAGCGTGAACCCTCGGCGCATGTCAATCACTCCCTATGCAGGTTGGTCGGACGGACAAGCTCCGTCCAGCGATCCTATTGCTCTAGCAGCCTCGTTTCCCTGGTCTGCGGGTCCAGGACAACCCGATATGTCTTCCCTCCGGCCTGCGCGATGAAACCTACCTTACCATTCTCCGTCAGCCGCGTGATGCCTGCAAACCCCGGCGACGATAGCGGCGAAACCTCTACCAGACTGTAGCGCCGGTACCCGGCCGGATACTCTCGCAACTCCGGCAGCTTCAGCCCCGCCTTCTGCTCCTCCGTCGGCTCCTGTGCCACGTCCTCGGGCGAGCGCTCCGTGTCCGACAGGCTTAGCTGCCAGTCCCGCCGGTCCTTCTCACCCAGGGCATAGCGCCTCATACGCTCGACGATCACCTGTGGCAGGTCCGTCGCCCACACCCGCAGGCGCAGGTCGCCACACTTCCACGTCCCCTTAGCCAGCTGCTCGGCCTCCGCATCCTTTGGGATGATGAACCGGAACTGGTGGCACAACTCCCGCGCCTGATTGGCAGCGGTGGCAGTGCTGTCGATCAGCCCCACCATTCCCTGCGGCGTCAGCAGCCACACCTCCGCCATCCGCCAGGGCGCCTCCGGCTGCTGCTCACCCCACGTATCAGCGGTCAGCGCCGGAGAGTACACCGTCCCCAGTGCAATGGCGCTGCCGGCCTGTTGGTGAGTGAACTTCGCCCCATAGCGCCCCAGCGTGCCGAAATCCGGCTCCGTCTGCCACAGCTTCTCCAGTGGTGCCACCCGCACGTAGGGCCGCGCCAGATGCAGGGCCGAGTACGATCCCAGGTCATCCGCCACCCGCATCGCGCTGGCCCGCGTATAGGTGAACGACCCGGTCGAATACGTTGCCGACCATCGCCCATACCGCAGCCGCGCGCCGCGGATGTCAGGGTCGAGTATCGTGTACCCATCCCGCAGCGGCCCTTCCTTGACGGCCTTCAGCCCCATCTGCTGGTAGGCATGCGCCCCCAGCAGCAGGTCTATCCGGTCGTGGCTGGTATTGCGGCGGGCCATCTCATTGGCCAGCGCCGCGTTCTCGCCATCCCCGGTGACAGCCGCCACCATCGCGATATGCAGCGGCCAGAACGTCCGCCACTGGTCCTTCCACCAGATATCCGGCCCGCCGTTGAAGATCCCCGGCCACTCCAGATTCAGCGGATAGTACCCGACTGACTTGCGGAAGATCGCCTCCGCCTCCTTGCTCCCCGTCGCCCACCAGTATAGGTACAGCCCGCGCAGGTTCATCGCGTGGTAGTACATCATCTCGTACTCGCTATGCCCCTCGCCATAGACCTTGTAGCGGTACGGAAACATGCCATTGGGCAGTTGGTCGCGCCCGAGCAGATGAACGATCCGGTACGCCATCTGCAGGTACTTCGCCTCGCCGGTAAGCAGCCACCCGCCCACGAACACTCCCATCGGGTGCGTGGCCGGGTTCACGTAGGTCTCCGCGCCCTCCAGCAGCTTGTTGTACGCTTCCGGCGTGGTGTTCAGGGCGATGTTGTCCAGCACGACCTGCCGCAGCCTCGCCACTCGCTCCGTGCCGATCTTCCCTCGCAGCGCCGGACGGGCCTCGATCTCCACAAGCGGCAGGCTGTAGTCCGTAAAGCCCCAGGTGTCCAGCCGGTTCGGTTGCCACTTCTCGGCAGCCTTGGGATCGGTGGGCTTGGTCTCAAGCGTCTTGAACAGGGTGTCGAGCCACACCTGGCTCATCTGCACCAGCCGCTCCTCACCGCAGAACTTGCTGTCCGGCGACAGATACCCCCAGATTGCCCAGGACAGAAAGCCGGAGCACTTCTCCCACGGCGCCCCCGCCGCGCTCTGCTGGAGGGCATTGTCCAGCGCTCGCTGCAGGAAAAAGTCGGTCCAGGCCGCGCCGGCATTAGGCTGCCCCGCCGGCGTTCGGACGTTCTCATCGATGAAGGTCATATGCCAGGGCTTGTCGGGGAGAGGGTCTGAGGGGGTAACGAAGGCATAGCCGCCCGCAGCGGGAGCTTGCGGGCGGCAGGGCGAGCAGATCAGCAGCAGCACAGGCAACGTACACCAGAGGCGCGTCATCGGCGAACCTCCGCAAAAAGGCACGTAGTGCGGGCGTCTCACAAACCCGCGTAGTGCGGGCGGGACGCCCGCATCCCCAGCTGGGATCACACTACCGGATATTGTGCCCGAACAGATCGCCCTCGTTGGCCAGCATGGACTGCAGCCCCCGCCACTTCGCATGGCCATCGGCGAAGACGCAGTTGCAGCCATTGTTGTGCCGGCTAGAGATTCCGCCGTGGTACACATCATTCCAGGTCGGCGGGTAACCAGCGTGGCCTCCCGTACACCACACCACCGGGTTGCCTCCGGCTCCTTCCACTCCGCCCGAGGTTGGCCCGCCCTGCGCGTCGCAAAACAGCATCTTCTCTGCCGGCATGGTGATCTGGGCCATGGCAACCGGTGCCGCGCCCCAGTTCAGGTCAATGATCAGGTGCTGGATGTTCGCCCCAATGCCTACCGTGGTGCCGGTCTGGCTCGGGCAGATCCACACCTGCGAGTTCTTGATGTACGGGTTGAGCATCTCGGAAACCGCGTGGAACGTCCCGACCGGGCCCTGGGTGCAGTACCCTACCATCTTCTCATCATAGTCCTGCGCATATGAGATCACCGCAATGGCAAGCTGTTTGCAGTTCGACAGACACGAACTCTGCCGCGCCTTCTCACGAGCCTTGGCAAACACCGGGAACAGGATCGCCGCCAGGATCGCAATGATTGCGATAACCACGAGCAATTCAATCAGCGTAAAGCCCTTGCGCATTTCGAACACCTCCCGAACGGAATGGTGTGTCAGGGCAAAGTCAGTCTCCATACATCATTCATCAGCGGCCACATATTTCCTGCCGCCAGCCATAGACTGTCCTCATACACATAGATCGTCGGCTCATGCCGCGGCGACCACATTGGGTCTGATTTGTACTCCTCCCACTTCACCCCATCCGTCGTCGTCCAGCACTCCGCGAAGTTCCTGCTCTCCCGGTTAGAGAACCCGCCCAGAATCCACAGCTTCCCCGCATACTCCCGCGACACAAACCACATTCGCTCCGCCCATGGCGCATGCTCTAGCACTCTCGTCCAGTTCGCGCCATCACTTGAGCACCAGACGTCGTTGTAGGTCGTGAACTTCGGGTAATGTTTCTCCGGCGGGTCGCTCGGCACTTGTATGCACCCGCCGCACAGCCACAGTTTGCCGCCATACACCGCCACCGCCGACCCGTAGCGGCTCCCAAACGGCGCCTCGGCCGTGACGCACTCCCAGTTCACCCCATCGCGCGTGTTCCAGACGTCCTTGCCCGACCCCAGTTGCCAGATCTTGCCGTCGAACACCACGCACTCGCCATACCCTCGCGTCCCAAAAGGCGTCCTGTCGAGCACCTTCGTCCATGCCACGCCGTCGGGTGAGTTCCACACGCTGCTCTTGATCGCCCACAGCCGGTCCTCAAACACGACAAACTCGCTGTACCCGTCATAGGGCGCCTCCCTCAGCGCCTCCGTCCAGTTCACGCCATCGCTCGAACTCCACAGGTCCCGTACCAGCCCGCCCCCGGCCTGGTAAGCGTTGCTGATCCACATCTTGCCCGCAAAGACCGCATCCTCAGCAGTGTCGCGCGGACAGAATGCGGCATGCTCGGTCACAAGCTGCCAGTTCGGATGCGCCGGCGCGTTCTGGGCTGAGGCGTTAGACATGAACATCACTCCCGCAGTAAGCACTGCCGAAAGCAGCGCAAGCTTTCTCATCGGGTTAGCTCCCTACTTGGCGCGTTTCCTCTCGAGGTACTCCTGAATGACTACCGCCTGGTTGTGCTCTTCGTCCTTAGCCGAGTAGACGAGTGTTACGCGGCCCTCTTTGAGATGCTGCTCCACCTGCCCCAGCAAGTCCTGCTTCTCCGCCAATTCTTTCCGGTATCGCCGCCGGAACTCCTCCCATTTCTCCGGGTCATGCCCGAACCACTTCCGCAGTTCCGTACTCGGCCCCAACTCCTTCAGCCACAAGTCAGCTTGCAGCTTCTCCTTCGTCACACCCCGTGGCCACAGCCTGTCCACGAGTACCCGAAACCCGTCCTTCTCCTCCGCCGGCTCATACGCACGCTTGATTCCTAGTTTCATCCAACCTCAGCCTCCTTCAGCCCCAGTTTCGCCTTCCTGTGGTCCCGCGTGCCTGACGCACGCCTGTTTCTCAGGCCCACATTCAGTGCCAGCCTTTCCACCATCCCCGTCGCCGCCCGTGCCCGTCGCCGCCCCTGCCCGCGGTCTGCTCGTCGCCTCTCTCTCCAGGCCCGAAGGGCCGACCGGCCTCTAGCCAGGGCCGCAAGGCCCTGGGTCCCCGCCACCCTCATCTTGAGCCCCGAAGGGGCGACAGCCTCTCGCTCTGACGCTCCCTAGGCCCAAAGCGCCTCCGCCACTCCCTCCGGGTCCGGCCACGGGCTCGCCTCCGCGAACTCCGCCGCCACCCTCATCGCCTCCGCCACCTCCTGCCGCACTGCCGCAATCTCCTCCGCCTCCATCAAGCCCTCGCCCGTCAGATACTCCTCGAACCGCGCAATCGGGTCCCGGCCCGCCCATTCCTCCAACTCCGCCCTATCGCGGGTCTCGCGGATCACCATGCAATGGGGCTTCATCCGATACGTCTTGGCCTCCAGCAGATACGGCCCCTTACCCCCGCGCGCATGCCGCACAGCCACCTGCGCCGCCTCATGCACCGCCAGCACATCATTGCCGTCCACCGTCACCCCCAGGCACCCGTAGCCGTGCGCCAGCTCCGCGATATCCACCACCGGGCACGAATCCTTCACCGGCGTGGTCGCCGCATAGCAGTTGTTCTCACAGACGAAGACGCAGGGCAAATCCCACAGCGCCGCCAGGTTGAAGCTCTCGTGGAACGTCCCCTGCTTGCTCGCCCCATCCCCAAAGAAGCAAACCGCCACCTGCCCGGTCTCGTTGTACTGCGCAGTGAAGGCCGCGCCAATCGCCAGCGGCAACCCCGCGCCCACAATGCCATTTCCACCCAGCAGCCCTAGCTCCGGCGCAAAGATATGCATGGACCCGCCATGCCCGCGCGAGTACCCATCCACCCGCCCCGAAAGCTCGGCCAACATCCTCCCGGGGTCGGCCCCCTTGGCGATACAATGCCCATGCCCGCGGTGGGTGCTGACCACATAGTCATCAGACCGCAAAGCCTGACAAACCCCCACAGCAATGGCCTCTTCACCATGATAGGTATGCAAGGCCCCCATGAACACCCCGGCATCCCGCGAGGCGACGTACCGCGCCCCGGCGGTCTCCTCAAAGCGCCGGATGGAGTGCATGAGGCGGAGCATTTCGCGGAGTTGCTGCACATCAGGATTCATCTTCGTCGATCGCCTCCACAGGAATGTCGGGAAGCTGCCTGAGCACTTCGGCTACTGCCGTCTCATACACAAATGAAGCTATCGCCAACACCGCCTCTACCCGCTGGCGATCAGGCCCGATAATGTCCTCATATCGTGCCGCGATTGCAAACTCGGTCAGGGCTGCAATCGCATCCCGGCGCTCCGCAAGCGCCTCTGGCAGATCAGGCGACAGTCCCATTAGTTCGTCAAGGTTGTGTCGGAACGGATAGGCAACTCCCTGCAGGGCCAGCACTGCCTTGATAGCTTTCTCTGTCGCTTGCTGTGCGTGGAAGCAGACGATGTCGGGCACCTCGGCATCCGCCAGGAGGCGGCCCGCCACAATATCCTGTCGGGCCTTCTGGAGAAGAACCGCTATCTCTTCAACTCTAGCTGGCATATAGCACCTTGCCCTCCCGAAGCGCCCGGGCCACGACGTGGATTAGCCCGCCTTCCCACTTCGCCGCCTCCTCTGGCGTATACCACAGCACATCCTTCGGCACCGGGATGCCTCTGAGTGCGCGGTAGATAGGCATCATGCGCGACCCTCTGGGCTGATCTGTAGGCGCGATCACCAGCAGATCAATGTCGCTGTCCTCTCTTGCCTCGCCGCGCGCATGGCTACCGAACAAGATGATCTTGTCCGGATGCACAGCCTCTACGATCCGCCGCACAATCTCATCCAGTACCTCGTTGATATCCGCCATGACTCCCTCCTCTCCTGCAGCTTCTACCTATCCAGCCGCACCTCGCCCCCAGCCTCCGAACTCCGATACAGCGCGTCCAGAATCGTGATCACATCCAGCGACTGTTCCGCCGGCACCGGTGACGGCTGCTTGTTGGCCACACACTCCGCGAATACCATGCACTCCAGCGCGTGCGCCTCGGGCCCCTTGACCTCGTTCTGTAGTTGCGCGTCATAGTGCTGCTTGAGGTCGTTGTCGGTCCACAACAACTCGTTGTTCGGCCAGTGCGACCCGCCCTTATCGCCGTACAGCCACATCTGCATGTCCTCGCCCGGGCCGGACTTGTGGTTGAGCAGCCAGCTTACCTCCAGCACCAGCGTCGCGCCGGTGTCGAACCGCACCATGGCCGCCGCGAACTCCTCGACATCCCATTCCTTCGGGATCGGCCCGCCCCAGTTGCTGAAGGCCCCCGGCAGTTGTGACAGTTTGTTCTGCGTGATGCCTGACACCGCCACCGGCTTGGGGAACCCCATCATCCATAGCGTCAGGTCGAGGATATGCACACCGATGTCGATGCACGGCCCGCCGCCTGCGTGCTTCTTCTGGATGAAGCCGACGCGCGTGGGCGCGCCTGACCGCCGCAGCATCCAGCTCCGCGCGTGGTAGATGTCCCCGAGCCGCCCCTTGTCCACCTCGGCCTTCAGCGCCTGCGCGGTCGGGTTGAACCGGAAGTGCTGGGCCGTCATAAGCAGCTTCTTGCTCTTGTTGCGCGCCTTGATCATCTTCTGGATGTCTGCCGGCTTCGGTGCCAGTGGCTTCTCACAGATTACATGCTTCCCGGCCTCCATCGCCGCGCAAGCCAGGGGCGAGTGGTACATGTTCGGCGTGCAGATATCGACAATGTCGATGTCCTTATCGGCGATCAGGTCCTCAGGCTTGGCATAGGTCTTCTTGATCCCCTGTTCCTTCGCCTTAGCCTTCAGAACCGTCGGGTTCAGGTCGCTGAAAGCCACCATCTCCGCCAACGGGCTCTGCTTCCACCCGGGAAAATGCGATCCGGCAATCCCGCCCACGCCAATCACGCCTACCTTGAGTGTCTTTGCCATGTCGTCTGTTGTCCTTTCAGAATCAATGGAAGATACGTCACTTCACAATCGAATAACACCAGGCATCCCGCGGCTCAGCGCTCACGTTCGGATGTATTCCCCATCGCCGCAGCACTCCCTCGGACTCCATCCCAACCTTCTCCATCACCCGCCGCGACCCCACGTTATCCACATCACAAACCGCCCACACGCGATAGATCTCGGGCTGCGTCAGCGCCCATTGCACCACCGCCCGCACCGCCTCGGGCATCAGTCCCTTGCCCCAGTGCGCCCGCGCCAGCACATACCCCACGTCCGCCTTGCACCCCTGAAGGCGCAAAGCCACCATTCCGAGGCAGCGGTCCTCCTCAGGATACGTCAGCACCCAGCTCAGGTCCTCCCCGACCTCCCACGCCTCAATCCTTCCCCGCAACCACTCCCGCACCGGCTCAACCTCACTATATGGCGTGAATACCAGATACCGCACAGCCTCCGGGTCCTGTGCATAGCCCTCAAATATCGCCTCCGCATCCTCCACCCGCGGCTTGCGCAGCACCAGCCGTTCCGTCACAAACCTCTCAGGCGCCATGCTCATGTTGCGGCCTGGACCCTCTTGTGTGTCGCCGCCAGCCATTCGCCCTGGTCCTCCCATAGCGGCTGCCCCGGGAAGGCATATGTGGACACCATGTATCCCCAGTATCCCGCCTGCAGCATGTGGTCCACGATGTAGTCGAAGTTCGCCCTGCCGACCGCAGACGGCTCGAACTGCGAGTGGCTCGGCGGCCAGCACAGGTAACCCTCGTCACACACCAGTGGCAGCCCGCGCTGCCGGGCGTGCGACGCCATGAACTGGATGCCATTGCGCCAGAAGCTCCTCATGCGGTCCTCGTACTGCGGGTAGTGCTTGAACATCCAGTAGTCGTACCGGTCCACGTCCATGTACTGGTACACGTAGTTCAGCACCCACCACTGCGCCAGCCACTCAATCCCCAGGTGCTGCCGGTACTCCTGCCACGATGGCCGGTCGGGCTTCATGAGCCACTGGAACAGTTCCTTCTCCTCCGCCCGCCGCATCACCTCATCATGGCCGCTGGTGAACAGCCCGATGCCGGCCTCGCGGAAGAGTGCCATCTGGATGCTGGCGCTCCACGCGTACAGATGGTGGTCAACCAGCTGGCTGCTCGGGGCCAGACGCTCCACGAACCGCTCCGCCGCGTCCACCTCAAAGCCCGCCTCGCTTGCGGGCAGCGAATAGTCGTCCGTAATGAGCAGATCCGGGTGCCGCTCGCGCAGGAAGACAAGCTGCTTCTCCACTGCCGCTCGTAGCGCCACAGTCCCGCCTGGCAGCCCGAGCCCAATCGAGTACTCTATCTCATTGTGGAACTCGACGTACGCAATCCGGTCGCCGTAACCCTCACCCTTGAGCGTCGTTAGGAGCCGGTCAATCTGCATGCTCGTGTAGTCAAACCGCGCCGGGACGGGTATGTCCAGGATTTCCTGCCGCAGCGCCGGATCGGCCAGGAAGCCCAGCGTGTGCCCCGGTTGGTACTCCCAACTCGTCAGCCCCACGTAGACATCGTACTTTCGCGCCAGCTCAAACAGCTTCAGCAGGCGCTCCAGAGCATCTACAGTGCCCCCGCCGAGCGTCTTCGTGCCCGGGCCGTAGTCGCAGTAACCCGGCTCCGCCACCCGCCCGATCTCGACCGGCCCCCGCCGCGTGCCGTCGGGCCGGAAGCACCAACTCCACAGTCCATCCAGCCGCACGGTATTGAAGCCGCGTGCCACTAAGTCACGGAATACCTGCTCCAGATCGTGAAAGCCCTCGCCCTCCTGCAGGTCAGTGGCCCAGTACGAGAACCAAAAAGAGATAGTCAGTCGCTCGGGCAGATGCGCTGGGATGGTATCTCTGGCCAGGACGGGTGCCATGGCTGGATCACTCCCTCAGTCGAGGATTGTGAACAGGAACGTGCACGGCTTCTTCCCGCCGCTGGCCAGCGCCGAAGACCGCACCTGCAGTTCCAGCTTCCGCCCCAGCGCCATTTGCAGGTGATGCTTCGCGTGACCGCCGCAGCAGTAGCAGTACGTCTTCGAAATCGGCTCCTTGGCCTTGGGCAGACACACGCACCGGTAATGCTCCAGCCCCTCGGGCGAAAAGCACACCAGCACCTTCCCCTCCTCGGTCAGGCTGACACTGTGCCCGAACACGAACCGCGTCTCATTGGCCACCGCAATCCGCTCCTCGAGGGTCTCGTGCTCCTTGCCGATGGCTTTCGACAGCTTCAGCCTCTTCCCGCCCAGACAGCATGCGCACCCCTCCCGCACGGTCTTCCGGACCTTCGGCGCAAGTAGCTTGTCCATCCGCCGCATCGCCTCACCCAGCCACTCCGCCTTCCGCTCCGGGCTGCTGCCCTTGCCTATCCCCTCCCCGCCCTCCATTATCTGCTCCACAACCTCCGGCGCAACGCCCTGCGCGGCCAGGTTCTCAGCCAACACTTTGATGCGGCCATATTCATAGTATGCCATGCCAATGCTCCTGTGTCCGGGATGGCTCTACTTCAGCAACTCTCCCCGCGCCCGCTCCAGCATCCCTTCCAGCGCCTCCCGCTTGTCCTCCCCCAACTCCGGCGCCTCCCACCGCGCCACGTTGGCCCGCCACGCCTCCTCGCACTGGTCCAGAATTCTCTTCTCGCTCATCGTCCCCGCCGCCCCCGCCGTGTCGCTCGGGAACAACTCGCTCCGCCATAGCTCCCGGTAGTGCCGCAGCGTGTGGTCGCTTGTCAGAAACTCCTGCTCCTGAGCCACGTGTTCGCAAAGCTCCGCAAACAGCAGCGTCTCCTCGCTCACCTCAAGCTCATCCTTCACCGCGAACTGCCCTTTGCGGATCTCCATGTCGAGCATGAACTGCGTCGGCGACCCCATCCCGCCGTTGTCCAGCGTCCCCATCCCCGGATACGGAATATGCGGGTTCTGTGTCAGGTGCGTCGCCGCCGTCCCGCCGTAGAAATTCTCATACACCGCCTGGAGCCCCGGCTGCTTGACTGTCGGGCTGAAGAACACCTCAGCCCAGCAATGCCCGCCCCAGCACTGGTCGAACAGCTCCTTCACCCCAAAGTTGCACATGGCCGTCGCCGGGCCCACCGACGCTGCCGTCGCATGCCTCATGTCCAGCACTGTCGAGATCATCCTGCCCGTCAGGTCTCCCTCCGGGTCCAGACAGAACGCCGCCACGAGCCCTCCCAGGACCTCCGCCGCCCCGAGCACAATCGCCGCCGCCGTCGTCACTGGCGTGGACACCCCAATGGTCGGCATCGAGCACATGTGGTACTTCCGCACTCCCGCGGCCTTGCGGGTCAGCATATCCTCGGCCGACCGGTGATCCAGGATCAGCGGCGACGTCAGGCACTCTGACCCCGCCAGGTAACGTGCGTCCTTCTCCACCCCGCTCATGATCTCCCCGGCCTCGACCAGGTACTTGATCACCGCCGGGTCAATCGCCTCGATCCCATCAACCTTCGTCGTATACTGCAGCGCCAGGACCAGCGACTCCAGCCGCTCTGTCTCTTCCGGCACATCCTGCCGGTACCACGTGCTGACATACCCGACCTCCGGCGTCGCCTCCGCGAACTTCATCATCGTGATGAAGATGTCGGTGTCCACCGGGCGGCTCTGCTGTGCGCGGTAGTCATAGTAAGTCGTCGGCCCGCAATCAAATGCCGGCATCAGGAACTCCGACCGCATCCGCTCCCGCACCGTCTCCTTCTGCCCGGTCCACATCAGCCAGTGCGTCCAGTCAATCCCGCAAAATGGGTGCAGGCTCTGGTCGTCCGCATCAATCCACTGGTTGGGCGCCAGCTTGGCGACAAGCTGCTCAACAAGTTGGCCGGGTATCAGCACTCGCCCCGTGGCATGGTGCCGTGTGCAGCCTTCGGCCACCATGACCTCAACCAGTTCGTCGCTCTCCACCCGCAGCCCGACCTCCGCCAGCATCTGCAGGGTCCGATCCCGCAGCACCTCAACCTGTGAACTGGAAAGCATTGGCGACCTCCCATGCCGGACGAGCCGGCAGCCAGTGTCAGCGCCACTTCTGTGTAGATATTCGTGGGGCAAATGGCGACACCTGCCACCAGGGCCCGGCCGGGAGGGGCCGAATGCGCGCCTGCAGCCTCACCGCAGGCCCGCATGCGGCCCGCACCGACATTACATCATTGACTGGCCAATACTGGGACAATCAGCGTGGGGAACGACTAGTGTCTCGCCTTCCAAAAAGCTAGACAGTTACACGGCCCTCGGCTGGCCGGTATAGGTCCAGCGGTATGGATGGGCTTCTTTGGTATTGTAGTAGTCGATGAAGCCGGTGACTTTGTCGTC
>JBDKRC010000325.1:0-4483 GCA_039683575.1 Armatimonadia bacterium
TCCTGCCATTCCACAGTAGCGAACTCACTCCAGCTGGCAGGTCTCGCTCGGGCAGCTCGGCGATAACCCGCCCGGCGATGTTGGAGATCACGGTGCGGACGGTGGCGGCGGAGTTGAGGTTGACGGTGAACTGGGCACCAGATGAGGTCGGGGAGGCGGCTACCGTGACTGCCGCGGTGGTGGTGGCGGGAGCGGTCTTGAACCAGTAATTCTCACGCCAGCCCAGCGTCCGCCCGCTGGTGCATACTATCCCTGGATCAAGGTTGATCCGATAGCAAGTATTCGGCAGCAGGGGCGACTTGGGACGCAGCTTGATCTTCCTCTCTGCCGTGACCCAGGTCATGACCGTTGGGATCACCGTGGTCGTGCCCAGCTTCAGTTGCACCCGAGAGGTTACCGTCGACTGCACCACCGGCCAGCGGAAGCTCGCGAAGACGCTCGCTGTTACCGGCACGCCGTAGGTCTTCGGGGCAGGGGTCACACCGGCCATGCTGACGATGGTGACGGTGCTGCCGATCTTCCAGGCGCTGCCGAGGGTGCCATCGAAAGCCTGCGCCCGGACGCGCCAGGTGTCGCCGATCTTCACATTAGCCGCCGCCAGCTTCTGTCCCGTGCTCCCCCAGGAGCCCCACGTGCCGTCGGCGTTCTTCTTCGACCACTGGTACTTGTAGGTGAGACCGGCCCCCTCCCCACCCGTAGCCCCGGTCGCCGTCCCCCACAGATCCTCCGGCCCCGGCGCAGCAGGAACAATCGTCACCGCAGTCGGTGGGGTGGGTCGTACATTGGCGGTGTCGCGCACGAAGATATCCGAGTGCCCATTGGTGTCTCCAGGAACCAGGTTGCTGGCCCCGGATTCGAAGGAAATGTGACGCCCGTCCGCGCTGAGGCTCGGAGACCAGGACGCGCTATCAGCCGGCACACCCCCCATTGCCACACTGGCCAGTGTAGTCTGTCCGGTCTCACGGTCGCGGACGAAGACATCAGCGTTCCCGCTAGTATTTGCGGTCAGGTGGCTGCCATAGGTCATAAAGGCGACGTAGCGCCCGTCCGCGCTGAGGCTTGGCTGTCCGGACCAGCCATCAGCCTGCGCACCCCCCGTTGCTACACTGGCCCGGGTGGTCTGCCCGTTTACACGGTCGCGAATGAACACATCCCCCTTCCCATTGGTGTCTCCGGCGACCAGATTGAGGGCATAGGATACGAAGGCAACATAACGCCCGTCCGCGCTGATTGCCAGTTCACTGCAGTCGCCGTTCGCCTGTGCGCCCCCCGTGCTCACGCTGACCCGTGTGGTCCGCCCGTTCACGAGGTCTCGAACGAACACATCAGTCTTCCCATTGGTGTCTCCAGTGACCAGATTGCTGGCCTCGGATATGAAGACGACATAGCGACCGTCCGCGCTCATCACCGATTCTGCGGAGTCGCCGTTCGCCTGTGTGCCTGCCGTGCTCACGCTGACCCTTCTTGTCGTGCCTGCGGTGCGGTCATACACGAACACGTCCCCGTAGCCGTTGGTGTCGCCGGCAACCACATTGCTGGCCTGGGAGCAGAACGCCACGTATCGCCCATCCGCGCTGAGGCTCGCGCTCGATGCGCCCTTACCGACCCGAGTAGTCTGCCCAGTCAGACAGTCGTGGAGAAAGACATTCCAGTCTCCGCTGGTGTCTCCAGACACCAGCGTACTGGCACTGGTATAGAAGACGACATAGCGCCCGTCTGCGCTGAGGCTCGTCTGCTCACAGTAGTCGTTAGCCTGCGCGCCGCCAGTCGAGACGCTGACACGTGTGACGCGCCCGGTGAGACTATCGCAGACGAAGGCATCTTCCTGTCCGTTGGTGTCGCCGGGCACCAGGTTGCTGGCATAGGAATCGAAGGCGACATAGCGTCCGTCCGGGGTGATGTGGGAGCGTAAGCTGTCGCCGTTAGGCTCTGCGCCCCCCATCGCCATAGCAATCCGGGTCGTCGTTCCGGCCCATCCCACCCCCGCCGCCAGCGCGATCATCCCGCACAATAAGCACCGCAACGAAACTCGTCGAAACATTAGAAACTCCCCTCCCTGACTGGGTTACGACCCGCCCATCTTCATCATCTGCATGTCACATCCCTCCGCATCTTCCCCAAAATCTCCTTCCATCGGGCTCAGACTCTGATCGGAAGACACAAACAGGCGCAGCCGAAGCGGCTGCGCCTGTCGATGCTGATTGCTTCAGTTGGGGCTAACGGACGTGCAACGGCGCAACCGCGCTCACCCGTTGCCCTTCTTCGCCCTTCGCCTCCACCCTAACCAGATAGGCCCCTGCCGGCACTTTCGTGCCGCTGTTGCTCCTGCCATTCCACAGCAACGAACTCACTCCAGCGGGCAGGTCTCGCTCGGGCAGCTCTGCGATCACGCGCCCCGCGATGTTGGAGATCATCGTGCGGACGGTGGCGACGGAGTTGAGGTTGACGCTGAACTGTGCGCCGGCTGCAGTCGGGGAGGCGGCTACCGTGACCGCTGCGGGCGAGGAACTGGCGACGGTCTCGAACCAGGAACTCTCACTCCAGCCCAGTACCCGCCCGCCGACGCAGACGATGCCAGGGTTCAGGTTGATGTAGTAGCGGGTGCTGCGGAGCAAGTTGCTTGTGGGTCGGAGCTTGATCTTCCGGCCGGGGGTCACCCAGGTCATGGTGGTCAGTACGGTGTTTCCCCCTACTGTCAGATTCACCCGTGACTTGGTCACCGACGACTGCTGCACGGGCCAGCGGAAGGTGACGAAGACGGACGAGTTGATTGGGACGTTATAGGTCTTGGGGGCGGGGATTAGGCCGGCCATGGTGACAATGGTGACGCTGCTGCTGCCCTTCCATCCACTGTAGTCCGTGCCGTCGTAGGCTCGTGCGCGCACGCGCCAGATCTCGCCGATCTTGGCGGTCCCAGCGGGGAGAGTTCGGCCATCGTAGGCCCATGCAGTCCAGGTGGTCCCCGCTTTCTTCGACCACTGGTATTTGTAGGTGATGGCGTCACCATCGGCGTCGGTTGAGCTCGTGGCGGTAGCAGTCAGTTTCTCGGGGCCAGGGGTGGTGGGTGCGATTGTGACGGCGGTGGGTGTGGTCGGGGGCTGGTTGGACTTGGAGGCATACTGCGTGTTGCCATCAAAACCCATGTTGATCCGTCCGCCATTGCCGGGGGGCTCATTGGCGTAGTCAGACAGGGGATCGCCGGCATCTATGCAGGGACTTGACACAGTGTCGACGGCCCACGTTGTGCCTGACACCCAGTGTCCCCACTTGGACTTCAGGCGATAGTTCAGGGCTATCGTGCTGCGACTGACGAATAGCGGATCAGCCTCAATACAACCCGGCCCTGGAGTGATGGCGTTTCCGCCATAGTTGCCTTCGTTGTTGCTGTACGAGGCGCAGTACGACACAATTGGGGCGCTGCCATGCACATAAATGCCGAAGCCAGCCTTGCCGTAGGCGACGATGCAGTTACGAATGACGGGTGAGCCGTGATTGAGATAGATGTTGCCGCCACCCGACGTTGCGCGCGCCTGGTTATCGCAGATCGTGTTGTTCCAGAGGTTGTTGGATGAGTCACAGTAGATTCCACCGCCATTGCCGCCGGTCAGATTTTCGACGATGAGGTTGTTGTAAACCGCCGCTCCGTTCCGGCAATAGATTCCTGCTCCATTCTGGGCCGAATTGCCGCGAATCATGTTGCCGACAATGCAACCACCCGTACACGAAATGCCCCCGCCGTTCGAGGTAGTGGAATTGCCGGTGATCGTGTTCCCTTCGACGGTACCTCCGTTGTCGATTTGAACCCCGCTACCTGAGTTGTTGCTGATGACGCAGTTGAGGATACTCCCCGCAGCGCCACTACGAAACAACACGCCGCGTCCAGTGTTGGCCGTCACCGTGCATTGCTCAACTGTCGGGCATGCTTTGTCGTCGTTGGCGTCTATGCCCAATCCGGTGTTGGCAGTAATAGTGCAGTACCTAATGGTGGGCGAGGCGGCGTTGCTACCCCACGCATAGCCATAGCAGTAGATGCCGCATTTTCCGTTCTTGATGGTCAGACCAGAAAGGACAGAAGTCGCTGTCTCATTCGTATGGAAATAGACTACTTGGTTCGCCTGCATCCCGTCGATTACTGTCTGCTGCACAGTCGTGTTGCTGGTCGGATTGGTACTCCTTACCGTGATCGCCTTGCCCTTGAAGTCAATCGATTCCCGGTACGTTCCAGCCGCGATCACGACGCTGTCGCCATTAGTAGCTGCATCGATTGCCGCCTGAATGGACCCGCCTGCCGACACGTTGCGTGTGTCGGCCCATCCCGCTCCGACCGCTAATACCAGCGTCCCGCACACCAAACACACCACAAAGACTCGTCGTAGCATGGGAATTCCCCTCCCTGGTGGAATAACGACATAAGCATCTTCATCATCTTCATGCTGTGTCCCTCCGTTTTCTTCCACATTACTGCGAAACTGTCCGGATCAGT
>JBDKRC010000326.1:0-2247 GCA_039683575.1 Armatimonadia bacterium
CTTCCAGTTTCATACCTGTGGGAGCCGCCATGAGCCCGCCGAGCGCGCCTATCCGCGGAATCAAAACCTTCCCCCAGTTGGTGAAATAGCTGCATGCTGAACTGGATTGGCCTATCGAGACCGAGCAGTTCGACGACCCGACCTTTCACAGGTACCGAACCTGAAGCTGGGGGTGGGCATTGCTGATGAGTTCAGCCGCGAGGCGCCGGTGGCACCGGTCGGCGGTTGGTTCGGAGCACCGGAGGCCAACCGTATGCGATGACCGCACGTCCGCCGGCAGCTTGCCGACCGCATCTCTCCGCTCGATCAACTCCGCATACCGTGCGGCGTAGGCGTTGAAGTCCTGGTCCGCGCGGTAGGCCGCTAGAATCTCCTTGGTAGGCGCGAAGGCCCGCCAGTGCTGGTACTGGATGCCGACAAGGCCGAGGAAGAAGGCCAGGTCCTTCGCCTTAGAACTTATCCGTAAATAGAAATTGTTTGTCGAAAAACGATCAATGCGCACGCCAACTCCAATAATCCCTCGAAGCTCAATGCTGTTTTCTCGAAGCGCACCAGCAACTTGCGATAACGATTCAGCCAGGAGTGTGTGCGCTCAACGACCCAGCGACGAGCTCGAGCGCGAGGGTGGCGCCGCTTCGCCGTCGCTTCTTCTCCCCGTGGGCGCACATGAGGCACATAGTGGCGTTTCTTCATGGCCTCCTTGGCCGGTTTGCCGGCATAGCCATTGTCCACGCAGAGGTTCTCCTTCGGCGGATCCTGCACCGCAGGCCGCTCAATCACGATGGCATCCAAGGTCGGTTCCAAGAGTTTCACGTCATGAACTTGGGCTCCGCTGGCGACTATCGACAGCGGGATGCCAATCCCGTCGACGAGCAAACTGCGCTTGCTCCCTTTTTTTTCCCCGATCCGTGGGGTTCGGACCGACCAGCTCTTGCGCCAGGGGCGCTTTGACCATGGCCCCATCGAGGCTTTGCCAAGCCCAGGCGATCCCCTCCATTTCGTCGTATTCAGCCAGTCCTTTTCGCCAGAGCCTTAAAAAAACCTTCTGGCGCTTCCATAAGCAGAAGTACTTGTGGATGGAACTAGCACTGCCATACCGTTCTTCAGGCAAGGCCTTCCATTGGCAACCCGTCCGCAACACATACACAATCCCCTCGAAAACCCGCCGCGGGTCCAGCGGTTTTCGGCCGCCGCCCGGCTTGCGTCGATACTTGCGCCCTTTCTCCCGCTTCCGCACAGGAATCAGCGGCTCGACCTTCGCCCACATCGCGTCAGACACTGTCCAGGACTTGATGGCTTTCATGCCCGAACAAGCTGCCAGAAAGATCGCGCAGAGTCAAAATATTATTTAAGGATAAGCTCTAAGAGTGTCGGGCAAGGGTGGAGCCGCGCCCTGCCCATCACTCTTTCAGTTTCAGTTCCCGCAGCATCCGCTTGAGGTCCGCGGGCAGCGGGGCCTTGACGCGCACGGCCTGGCCGGTGGCAGGATGGCGGAAGGCCAAGCCTGACGCGTGCAGCATCTGGCGGGGCGCTTGGCGAAGCTGTTCATCCTGGATGGCGCGCAGTGCGTAGGACTTGTCGCCCAGGACGGGATGCCCGATGGAGGCGAGGTGCTTGCGTATCTGGTGCGTGCGGCCCGTTTCGATCAGCACTTTCACGTGGCTGGCCAGGAACCGGACGGAGAGCGGCCGCACATGGGTCGTGGCCGGCTGGTCGTCCAGCGGTGTGTCGATGGTGGTCCCTCCCGCTGACACCCGGCCCGCCACGATGGCATGGTAGGTCTTGGTGACCTCCTTGGACTGGAACAGGGCCACGGCGGCTTCTCGCGCCTTCGCGTTGGTCGAAAACCACAGGCACCCGCTGGTGTCGCGGTCCAGGCGGTGCACAGCCTGCAGGGTCGGGCCCAGCATTTGTTTCATTCGCGCCTCCGCGCTGCCGGCGCCGTCGGACGACAGGCCCGGAGGCTTGTTGACGATCACGTATTCCGCATCGCGGTACAGGATGGGCAGGCCGCTTTTCCCGGGTGCAGATAAGTCCGAGGTTGCGGGAATCTCGACTTCATCCCCGGCTTGAAGCCGGTGCCGGGCCATCCAGACGCGACGGCGGTTGACAAAAACGACCCGCTCGTCCAGGAGGCGCTTGGCCTGCTTGCCGGATGTCTCCAGCCGCCGCGCAAGAAAAGCAGCCAGGGGCATTCCGGCCTCGGCAAAGGAGACGAGCATGGGCTTGGGCGTCATGCGGCTCATG
>JBDKRC010000327.1:0-6393 GCA_039683575.1 Armatimonadia bacterium
GCCTGCGCGTCGCGATACTGCTCTGCCTTCAGCGCCTCGCGCAAGTACGCCGTCCCGCGCACCATCGCCGCATGCGCCGCCACATACCCATTCATGTCCGCCAGCTTCAGCCCATACACCACGTACGCGCTGATGAACGGATCGCTCTCATCGAACTCCCACCAGTGCCACCCGCCGTCGCCGTGCTGGAACCGCAGCAGCTTCTGCAGCCCAAAGCTCACATAGCGGTCGAGCATCTTCGGCCGCGGCCGGTTTGCGCCGAGGTCCTGCAGCGCCTTGACCACGATCATGTTCGGCAGGAACCCGTCCATCGTCTGCTCGGCGCACCCGTAGGGATAGGTCGTCAGGTAGTCGAGCGCCTCGAATAGCGGCCCGGCCAGCGACGGCGACAGCGTGACCTCAGCCAGCGCGCTCCCCGGCACCGCATTCGCCGGCGCCGCCAGCTTCAAATCCACCTGATCGCTCGTCACGCCCGCCACCGCCAGCACATCCTTCACTCCATCGGGCAGCACCGGCAGCGTGCTCTCCGTCGCATCCTTGCCGCCGGGCCCACCGTCCGCGCTGACGAGGAACTTCGCCTGCCCCGGCCCCGTCGCCCTGATCTTCCACGTCAGCTTCTGAATGCCGTCATTCGCCAGCTTGACCGTCTTCTCGGCTCCGTCCAGCACCTCCGCCCCGTCCGCCGTCAGCGTCACCTTCACCGTGCGCTCGGTCCCGGTATAGTTGTGCACGGTCGCCGCCGCCGTCGCCTCATCCCCCGCCACATAGAACCGTGGCAGCGTGAACCGCACGAGCAGCGGCATGGTGACGATGACATCCTTCTGCACCTCTCCCGCCTGCGTCGCCTTCGTGATGCCTCGCGCCGTCGCCCGCCATGTCGTCAGGTTATCCGGCACCGTGAACTTCACTTCCGCGGTTCCATCCGCTCCAGTCACCACCGACGGCCCCCAGTACGCCGTATCCGTGAACATCCGCCGCACTCGCGGCGCCGCTTCGTCTCCGCCGCCACCCGCGCCCGCTTCCGGCATCATCCCCGGCGCTGACGGCGCAGGCGGCGCCATCGTCTGGTACGCCCCGCCCGGATACATCTGCTCCAACGAGAACACGGTCTCCACCCGCACGTTCCGCCCTCCCCACCAGTAGCCAAATGGATCAGGCGTGCTGTCTTCCCTGATCTCATACACTCCCGCGTCAACCACGCCCAGCCCGACCTCCGCCGGCATCGCCGCGCCCTTGCTATCACGCGTGGTCACGATATAGCTCGCGGTCTCCGCCGGCTGGTACTTTTCCTTATTCGGCGTCACGATGACGGTCAGCTTCCGCTCCTCCAGCGGCGCCGACAGGCTCTCGTTCGCCCCGGTCATCTCCCCGTTGCGGATGACAGCCGCCATCACCCGCGCATTCGGTTGCATCTGCTCGGTGATCGGCACCTTCACCGTGAACTCATGCCCCTGCAGCTTGTAGACCTTTGAGGAATACAGCCGCTGCCCCTCAACCGTCACCAGCATCCAAGAACCCACCAGGTCCGTCTCGCCGCTCAGCACCGCCGTCTCGCCGGGCTTGTACTCGTGCTTGTCGGCATTCAGACTCAGCGACGGCCACCGCCGCACGTCCCGCTTCTTCACTACCTGAAGCTCATCTTGCACAAACACCGGGTTGCCGCCCTTATCCGCCGTCCACGCCTCGATCCGGTGATAGCCCAGCCGCTTGACTACAAACTGCGCCTCGGCTTTGCCCTTGCTGTCCGTCTCGATGGTCTGCTTGGTCTCCGCCTCATACGACCGCCCCTCGCGGTCCACCAGATTCTCGATTAGCCTCACATCCACCGGCACCGTGAGGGGCTTGCCCTCATGGTCTGTCGCCGTGAAGCTGACCTTCGCCGTCTCGCCGGCCACATACTCGTAGTTATCAAGCTCCATGTCGAGGTTCAGATCCGCCGCCGCGATATGCGTCGCGGCCTCCGCCGTCCGTGGCCGCAGCGCCGTCTCGCTGACCTCCGCGCTCACCGACAGGCTTCGGCTGTACGGCAGGCTCTTGGTCTGCACATACAGTCGCAGTTGTCCATCCTTATCCAGCCGCCCCTCTCCCTTGAAGCTGTCCTCGATCTGCCCGATAGCCGCCGTGCCCAGCCCCGCTGCTGTCAGTACCCGCGCCGGTGGAGCATCTTCGGTCGCGCGATAGACCACTTCGTACGCAACCTTCCCACCCGCCACCGGGCTGCCGAACAGGTACTTGGCCGAGATCGTGAAGTACGCCTTATCCCCGCCCAGTTGCCAGTCCTTATCAAACTTCACATCCACCGTGAACTCCGGCTTGCGGTACGCCTCCACCTCGAAACTCCGCACAAACACCGTCTCGTCCTTGCCCTTGCCGACCGTCACCACCAGCTCATAGTCCCCCAGCGGCGGCTCCGGCGCGAGCTGAAACTCGCCATTGAAGCTCCCCCACTCGTTCAGCGCCAGGTGCTCGTCATAGACCGTGCTCCCGCCCCGTGTCTTGATCTGCGCCCGCACCGTCTCCAGCCCCTTCGACACCAGCGCATAGTCATTCTCCCTGACCTCGCGCACTGTCCCCCGGAACCGGATCAGATGCCCCGGCCGGTACACGGGCCGGTCGGTGTAGATGTATGCCTGATACGGGTCCGGCATGTACGGCGCGTCCGCCTCGGCAAACGCCGGGTCGCCAACCTGCGTGCTAACCCATACCCCCGTCCGCGGCTCCGGCGCCTCGAACTTCACCAGCCCCTCCCCCGTCGTCGCCGCGACCTTCACCTTCCCCTTCTCATCATAGAGCCCCACCTGCACCCCCACCGCCGGCTGCCCTGTCCGCGCCTTCACCACCCACGCCAGCCCCGCTTTCGGCGACCGCTTGGTCAGCATCGCCCGCCCGGACACTGCAAACCACGTCCGCTTCTCCACCCCGCCCCCGGTCGCCGTCATAACATAAACCCCCGGCGCCAGCCCCGGCACGGCCACCGCCTTGTCCTCCCAATAGTCCTTCCCCGCCTTCTTCACCGGCACAACCCAGCTCTTGACCGCCCGCAAGCCCTTCAGATTCAGCCCCTTAAGCCGGTTCGGCAATGACCCCCTAACCTTCACATCCTCACTGGCGATGGCCGACGCGTTAGGCACCAGCGCCTCCAGCGCCACCGGATAGACCGCCAGCGCCGCCTGCTTCAGGTTATAGGTAGAAAGCGAAATCTCCGCCTTCTTGCCCACCAAAAACGTCCGCTGGCTAACGGAAAGCTGCAGGTTAGGAGCCTGAGCCGCGCCCCAAACCGCCTCCGCCATCAGCACCAGCATGACCACCAGAACCGCTACCATCCGCAGGCTACGTGACATTGGATCATCTCCTTGACAGTCATCCATCATCCCTGACAAACCTGTGTCATTCTGAGCGAAGCGAAGAATCTCGGAGGCTTCTTCGCTTCGCTCAGAATGACAACCCTCGCGCCCAGCCGTCCGCTGTAGGGCCGGGGCTCGTACCCGGCCGGCCGTTATCTCCGACTAACTCTTGTCATTGCGCCCCCCCACCTGCGCCAGCCGTCCCCGCCGTTGTTCCCGCCTCACCCGTTCCCTGGTCCCGCCGTATCCGTTCCCGCCTCACCCTCCAGAAACCTCACCGCCCGCACCCGGAACCACTCCACCTTCTCCCCCTCACACGCCCCCGCCCTGATCAGCCCCCACTGCACAAACCGCCCCAACACCCCCGTCTCCCCCGGCAGCACCACTCCCGTCCGCCGCGCCGACCGCACCGCCAGCCCCTCCGTCACCGGGTCCAACACCCAGGGATTGGTGATCCCCTCCGGCGGGTCCAGCACCGACACAATCACCTGTAGCCCCGCCAACTCCTCCGCCTTGATCGGCGGAAACCTCAAATCATGCGCCGCCCCGAGCGTCGCCGCCTCGACGATGTCCTCCGCGATACTCCGCCTTCCCCGCAGCGTCCCCATGCAGCACCGTGGCGCGCCGTCATGCATCGCGGACACAAACACCCCACTCCGCCCCCGCAAAAGCTCCGGCACCCCCTCCGGCACCCCCTCCGGCACCGCCACCCGCTCTCGCCTCAAAACATAGCTATCCAAAGCCCGCCGCGCCAACCTCACCGCAAACTCCCCGGCCCCGCTCCGGTCCGCCTCAAACCGCCCAACAGCCTGCCCGAACGCCGCGAAACTCAGGCCGTTCAACATCACCAAACCTAGAATAGCCTTCGCCAACAATCTCATTAGCATCCCTTAGAGCCCCCCCCCACCTTCTTCCCTTCCTCACCCTCGCGCCATCCTCTCCATCGCCAGGACGGTCGGGGGTACTCCGCCCCCCCGCAGCCTCATCCCTCGCGCACTATGCTGCTGACCATCCCATCCTTCCCGTGCATCGTGTAGATCGGTCCATCCTGCCTTGACTGCCACCTTGCTTGCCAACTGTCGTCCCTGAGCTTTCCGACAGACCTCAGTACCAACCCTTGTTCCTCAAAATAGCTGGCAATAAGCCTCGCGCCGTCTGCCTCGAATGTACGCGCCTTCACGTCCAGCTCGGGCTTTCCGATGTTGGTGAAGTGCACCGAGAGTGGTGCGAACCTATCCAGTGAAACGCCTGCGACTACTGCGCCAGTGGCGTCATGTATCCTGAAGTACGCGCGCCCCCCCGATTGGCAGGTAACCTGCGCCAGCGTCACTCCCAGCTTCCGCGCCAGATACCTCCGCTGAGCGTTGACCATCGCGGCACCATACAAGTGGTACACACCGATCATAATCAGGACGCCACATAGAACTCGTCTGAGCATATCTCCCCCTTACGAGTCTCTCCGCCTTCATCCTCCCCATCCTCAAATCCTTACATCCTGTCAATCCTGCCTTTCATCCTGTCCATCCTGACAAGCTCTCCCCAACCATCTCCCCAATCCGCCTCAACCTCCCCACCTCCGCCCCCGGCGGCGTCGTATCAGCCAGACTCAGCACGATCCCCTTCCCGTCCCCCGCCGCCGCAATCGCCTCCCCAACATGCGCCTCAAACTGCTCCTCCGTCATGCTCTCGCCCAGCACGCACACCGAACACAGCCCGCCCCAGATCGCCACCTCTCCCTCAAAGTCCCGCCGGTACTGTTCCAGCGACAGCCGCGTCATCGGCGCGGGACACACCGAGTCCGCCACATCCACCCCACACTCCACATAGAACCCGTTCAGCTTGTCATTCTCCCCATCCGTGTGCGTCACCAGCAGCTTCCCGACCCCATGCAGCCGCTCCGCCGCCTCCTTGAGCCAGGGCGCGATATGCGCCTCAAACATCGGCGGTGGCGTCACCATCAGGTCATAATTCGCCCCCAGCAGCACCAGTTCCGCCTCGCTCTGCGCGCAAGCCCCCACGACCTGCTCAAAGTACCCAGCCATCGCCTTCGCCGTGTCCGCTATCACCTCAGGATGGTCGTACAGGTCGAAGTAGAGTCGGTCATACGGCACAACTTCCTTCAGCAGGTGATGCACCGGCGAGGCCGAGACGCTCGCCAGCGCCACGACCACCCCCTCGTCCCCCACCTCTGCCGCATACTCCCCATATCTCCCTCCATCCACCTCCACCACCACATCCTCAAACAGCGCCCCCAGCACCCGGTAGTCGTCCAGCGTCTTGACGACCCGCTCCTCCACATGCACCAGCGTCACCCCCGCCCGCCGCATCCCCTCGCCATACCGCAGCACCGCCGACAGCTCCCCCGCCGGCAGCTTATAGGTCACTCGCGTCCGGTCCCCCTCCCGCTCCACAATCCGCTCCGTCCGCCGGAATCGAACCCGGTATGGCTGGTTACGGACATGGTCCAGCCCCAGCGCCCGGTCCCACACTTCGTCCGGCTCCTCGGTGTCGAGAAAGTCCGGGATCACCGCATGGGTCCCAACGCCCAACTCCCGCGTAATCTCCGCCAGCGAAGCCTCCCGCCACTCCTCGGGCAGCGTCCCGCAGTACCGGTTGGCGTTATACCAAAGATCAAGCCGAGGCACCCAGGCGAGCCCCGCCCCCTCCTCAAACCGCAGTGCCGCCAGTATCCGCTCGTAGTATGTCATGTTCGATCCATTCGCGCCAAGCCCGCGTACCTCCTGCCCCCGCCGGGGTGTAACCTGCTGTTGTCGGTAGCCGTGTCGTCGGACTGTAGGGCGTAGCGACGTCTGCGTCGCAGGGGGCTCCGTACCCCGCCGCGTGTGGCGATAAGGTAACTGTAAATGACGGCAGGCGGGGTACGGAGCCCCCGCCCTACAGTGGGGAGTCACAGCCCCCTGCCGGCTCTTCCTCAATTAGTGTGGGTAGAACCTATTGACATGTCGTAAGTACGTGCTGCAGCGAGGGCAACTGTCCGCAGCGTTGCAGTATTTTGAGCATGAAGAATTGGACGTCGCGGAAGCCGTAG
>JBDKRC010000328.1:0-11719 GCA_039683575.1 Armatimonadia bacterium
GAGATCATCCAGGCCCTGGGCCTACCCGACCCCGACCACCTGCTAAGCCTGTAGCCGCAAGCGTGAGCAGCCTAGAGGAAGACCAATTGTCAAAGTGCGAAATATCAGAGGATGCCGCTCGTACGACACGAGGCCGGTCGCACGGCATGGTGCTGCTTGTACGGCATGTATTGTGGCTTGGCACGACATGAAGGGGCCCCCGCTACCGGGAGCCCCTGTAGGAGATTTGCGCCTACCTTTGCTTATGATCAGCGCTTTGCGGTCAGGTCCCGGTAGGCGCATCCCCACGCGGTCTGAGTGACGGGGAAGGCAACCAGGTTGCCGACGCAGCAGAGCAGCGTGCCAACTATCATGATGACGTAAGCCGCGAGGCCCATGAGGCCCAGATTGAGCCAGTCCTTGGACAGAATGGACCAACCGGCGCTGATACCTTCGATAGTGCCGACGTTGCGGGCGACCATGTCGTAGAGTGACAGAGCCTGCCAGGCCATCAGGGGGAAGGTGATCAGGAAGCCAAGCAGTTGCCCGATCACTGGGACCAGATTGGTGACGAAGCCAGCTACGCCGCCGATCACGACGAAGGCCAGTCCCCAACCGATCACCGAGAAGAAGCGACTGACGCCAGAGAGCAGCTTCTCGGTGGTCAGGGTGCCCGTGCGGATCATGTCCCAGAAACAGGCGCTGGCCCCGAGCACCAGGGCGGGCCCCAGGACGATGCCCAGCACCAGCGATATCATGCCGCCGAGCAGCAGGGAGCCCGTCAGGAGCGCACCAATGGCTTCGGGGCTCAGGACCTGCCCCGGCCTTATGGTCTGCAGCATGGCCGGAAAGCCCGACACGCCAAGGATGATGCTGATGACCACGACCAGCGCAAAGGGAGCGAGGCTGACAACGATGGCGCTGCCGATATTGGCGCTGACCAGGCGCCAGGCTTCGGAGAGCCAGGCGCCTACCCCGGTGCCAATGGGTGGCATGGCGCTGGGGGAGACGCTGGGCGTGGCGAAGGGCGTTCCCGGCGGCACGGTCGGAGGCACTCCGGGGGGAGTGGCGGCCGTTGGCGCGGGTCCCGCGAACTCTGGGATCATGTCCACGGAGAGCCAGTTTGGATCGCCCTCGCGGTTGAGCCGCTCCTCGGCGCCGATCTGCCCCGACTTGATCCATTCGCGAATGGTCTCCTCGGGATACGGGCCGTGGGTCTGTCCATTGCGCAGCAGGTACCAATTCGCCATCAGCTTCACGCTCCTGTTGTCGTAATGACTGAGTGCTTCTTCGCCAGTCCTCTCCCCCACTCCTTCTGCAGGTGTGACTAATTGCGATGTTGAATATGCCGGGCATGAAGGTCTATGTGTGGTTCTATCCGGACATGTCCAGGCTCGCGGACGAGGACTACCTGGTGCACGTGTTCTCACGTCTACAGCGCCTCAAGGCGACGGGACTGTACTGCATGGCGCCGGAGGGCCCGGCGCTGGAGACGCCAGCGGGGCTTCAGGGCTTCTTCGCACGGTGTGTGGACATGGGGCTGGACTGCCAGTTGGGGTTTCTGCCCTTCTCTGAGCCGCCGACCCCCACACCCGAGATGCTGCGGCGGCGGTATGCGTACCTGGAGGATGGGACGCTGCGGCACCGGGGGCTTTGCCCCGCCTGGCAGGAGAACCGGCTGCTGGCGCTGCACCGGGCCGCAGAGTTGCTCGGGACTTTCAACCCACCGGCGCTGCATCTGGACTTCATGCGGTATTATTTCGCCAACAGCGCGGCCTTTGGACAGAATTTGGAGTGGGAGGACGGGCGCAAGTGGCTCGACACCTATCACCACTGCTACTGCCCACTGTGCCAGACGGAGCGGCTGGAGCTGTTGGGGCGCGAGCCGACCGGCTATGACCGGCATCATCCGGGGTACATCTACAAACGGCTCCAGCAGCGGGTGGAGCATGTGGATGATGTGCTGCGGGGGCTGCGGCATCTTTGTGATGAGCGGGAGATGCGGCTGACGGTGGCGGTGCGGGTGCAGTACTTCAACCGGGCGCTGTTCGAGGGGCAGGACTGGGTCCGATGGGCGCAACAGGGGCTCGTACACTCGCTGTCGCCGATGAACTACGCGACCGATCTGGGGACGGTGGAGAGGCGGTTTGCGGAGAACCAGCGGCTGCTGCAGCACACGCACATTGAGGTTGTCGAGGGGCTGGCGCGCAAGAGCAGCGCCGGGGAAACGGCTCCTGAAACGTTGCGCGCCCAGATCAACCGGGTGGCTGAACTAGGCGCAGCAGGTGTGGCGATATTTCATCTGGACACGCTGACGGAAGAAGACTTTGAGTTGTGAGCCAGCCGCTCAGCGCTTCCACCACGGCTTCTTTGGCGGCTTCTGCTCCTGAGGCGTAACATCCTCGATCACCATCTGCTCCCCCACCTTGCGGACGCGTAAGCGGCGTACCTGCTTGTCTTTCTGGATCTCCAGATCCGCCGTGCCCTCTTCAGTGGTCGCGGCCCGGGCTTTGACAGCGGGCTCGTCGGCGCGGCGGGCAACCTTCCACGCGGGAGCCTCGCGCGGCATGGTGAAGTAGATGGTGCCGGCAGCCGCCACCGCGATCAATGCCAGAATCGCGAGCCAGGCCAGCGCGCGGCGCGTCGGGGAATTCAGACCACGGCGGACGTGGCTGAACTGGGCTGGCTGGAAGAATGGTGACGGCTTCGGCGGTCTCATGATCGTGTACGGTGTGTGGGTGCGAGACGCACCCACCTACGCGTTGTTTGTGTGGGGCGAGACGCACCCACCTACGCGTTGTTTGTGTGGGAGCGAGATGCGCCCGCCTGCGCGTTGTTTATGTGGGTGCGAGACGCACCCGCCTACGCGTTGTTGTGTGGGAGCGGGACGCACCCACCTACGCGTCATTTCTGGAGCGGGGCTGCCTCAGGTTTCTTGGCAGCCGCTTGTTGCTTCTTGCCAAGGGTTGCTCCCGTGGCGTAGGAATGCCCGATGTCGCCGAGACGCACCGTGATTGGCATCGGCGTGCCAGGAGCGACCTCCGGGACGTCAATTACGTAGCCATCTACCAGCGCGAGGAGCCCCTCGGAGGGGAGGTCGAGGCGCTGGTCCTCCTGCAGCACTATCTTCTGGCCCTTACGCCACGGCAGGTGCTGCTTTCTGAGGGTCTTGTCATCCCCGCCGGTGATTTCCCAGCTTTCCGGATGCATACCCTCGTCAGCGCGAATGTAGAGGTTGACCTGCAGTCTCTCTTCCATGGAATCCACAACGCTGCCCTGAGGTCCGATGAGTTGCAGGGCGACCTGGGGGTTGACCTGTACCAGGACGGCCTTGTCTTTGCTCTCAAGGGAGCGTTGCCGGAGGACCTCCCCCACCTTGCCAGCGACAGCCTCAGGGCTGAGGATGCGGCCGGTGCCCTCACAGCAGGGGCAGGCGACCTGTAGCTGCTTGGCGAGGCTCTGTCCGGTGCGCTTGCGGGTCATCTCGATGAGGCCGAGGCGCGTGATGTGCATGATGCGGGTCTTCATGCGGTCGGCTTCGAGAGCCGTCTTGAGCGCCGCCGTGAGCTGTCGGCGGTGGCGCGGATTGTCCATGTCAATGAAGTCGATGACGACGATGCCGCCGATGTCGCGCAGGCGCAGTTGCTTGGCGATCTCATCAGCGGCCTCGAGGTTGGTGCGCAGGACGGTGTCCTCGAGGCTCTTGGTGGAGGTGAACTTGCCGGTGTTCACATCAATGACCGTGAGCGCTTCGGTGACGTCAATGCCGATGTAGCCGCCCTTGGGCAGCCAGACCTTGCGGCGCAGGGCGCGGTCGATCTCCTGCTCGATCTTGTAGTGGACGAAGATCGGCTCCTGCTCCTTGTAGAGCTTCACACGCGAGCGCAGCTCGGGCGCGAGGCTGTTGAGGAGGTTCAGGACCTTGTCATAGGTGACTTTGTCATCGATGATGAAGTTGCGCACATTGGGGTCGAAAACGTCGCGGAGGACTTCGAAGACTAGGGTGAGGTCTTCGTAGATGAGGGCGGGGGCTTTCTCCTGCTTGGAGCGAGTCTGGATCGAGCGCCAGAGCTTCATGAGGAATTTGACGTCAGACTCGAATTCCTTCTTCTCGGCGCCCTCGGCACGGGTGCGAACGATCATCCCGAAGCCTTCGGGCTTGCACTTCTGGGCAATGTCGCGCAGACGTGCGCGTTCGGCTTCGTCTTCGATCTTCTTGGAGATGCCGACCTTGCCGCGGCCGTCGGCCATGAGCACGAGGTTGCGGCTGGGGAGCGCGATGCGTCTGGAGGCTCTGGCTCCCTTGGCGTCCACGGGGCCCTTGGTGACCTGGACGAGGAACTCCTGGCCCGCCTTGAGGACTTCCTTGATCGGAGGGAAGGACTCCATCTTCTTGCGCATCTGCGCGCGGGAAGGCTCGGTCTCCATGGCGTCCGAGACGTGCAGGAAGACGTTCTTGTCTATGCCCACGTCCACAAACGCCGCATCAAGCCCCGGAACGACGTTCTCGACCTTCCCCATGTAGATGTTGCCAACGACGCGTTCTTCACCCTCCAGGAGCAGCTCGGCGAGCCGCCCATCCTGCATGATCGCCACCCGCGTACGCGGATGCCCGACATTCACGATAATGTCCGTTTCCATTTATTCAAGCCTCGATCGCGGCCGATTCATGGTACAGAACCGACCAAAACTCACGCCGAGTCGCCTATTCTGCCCCCCAATGGCTGCGCAGGACGGGGTTGACCCCGTCTCTCCCGCGTCCGGGCTTCAGGCGGCTACGGTCGCTACTAAAGTTCATCCGGTGTCTGGCCCAGATCCCAGAAAGCAGTCCGGGTCAGGCACCGCACGTTCAGCTCCTCGCCAAGCTGCTGGCGCAGGAGCCACAAGACTTCGTCCGGCTTGGCCAGGTCCTCGGTGGTGAGGCCCAGCCGCATCAAGATATTGCTATTCCGCACCTGCAGGCCGTAGATACGGGGCCGCAGGTCCAGGTCGAGTTCTTTGCTCTTCGTCTGCCGGTGGATGATGAGTTCATCCTGCTGCAGCAGCACCTCTACGGCCTCCTGCAGCTTCTCCGGCGCGATATTGTCAATCTCGGCGCGATAGTCGGCCAGTTGCAGGTCCGCAAAGGGCGACCGCTTGGGACGCGGCAGTACCTGCACGCCGACGATGCCGAGTTCCGCGGGCAGTTGCCGCGACAGCGACTTGTAGAGCGCCATCGGGTCCCATTGGCCGGTGATTTCGATGGCGCAAAGCTCGTTTTCGCCAGCCACGCCAAGGGGCAGGGGCATCGCGAAACTGATCTGGGCGTGAGGCGAGAAGCCCTGCGAGTACTCCACGGGCAGCTTGGCGCGGCGAACGGCGCGGTCAAACGTGCGGTGGACGTCCAGGTGCCCAAGGAAGCGCAGGAGGCCGGTCTTGCGGAAGATAACGCGGGCGTAGAGTCGCTGGTTATACACCTGGCGCCCCCTGCTCCGCGCAAACCTGCGCCAGTTCCATGAGCCCGCAACCGCTACAGTGGCCGCGGCGGCAATCCTGGGTGGTCTCCTGAGCTTCGGCCTGACGAAGCTCGCGGAGGAGGAATTCCTTCGTCACGCCGCAGTCAATGTGGTCCCACGGCAGCGGGCCGTCCGGCGACCACTCACGCGCGGCCTCGACCAGGAGGTCGAGATTGCGCTCAGCGGCCACGCGTTGCCAGAGTTCGAAGCTGAAGCGGTCGCTCCAGCCCTCGAAGACGGCTCCAGAGCGGTAGGCGGCTTCGATGAGGTCGGCCCAGTCGCGTCCGCCGCGCGCCAGCAGGCCCTCCAGCAGCGCCTGATCGGCACCGTGGAAGGAGAGCTTCACCTGACGCTGGCGGGCCAGAAGCTCGCGCAGGAGATGCTGCTTCGCCTGCAGCTCCTCGATGGTGTTCTGGCGCGCCCACTGGAAGGGGGTGTGGGGCTTGGGAATGAAGCTGGCGACGCTGACGCCGATGGCGAGGCGCCCCTTGTCCTTACCCAACACCTCGCGGGCGAGGAGCATGACCTTGTTAATGAGGTCCGCGATGGCGCGCACGTCATCTTCGGTCTCACCGGGGAGGCCGATCATGAAGTAGAGCTTCAAACGGTGCCAGCCATTGTCGAAGGCGGCACGCGCGGCGTCCATGAGGTTTTCTTCGGTCACGCCCTTGTTGATCCCGTCGCGCAGGCACTGCGAGCCCGCCTCGGGGGCGAAGGTGAGGCCAGTCTTCTTCACCCGCTGCACCCGCTCGGCGAGTTCCACGCTGAAGCTGTCGGTGCGCAGGGAAGGGAGGCCCAGGGCGACGCGGCGCGGGGCGAGTTGCTCGTGCAGGCGGTCCACAAGGGTAAGGATGTTGCTATAGTCCGGACAGTTCAGTGAGACCAGGGAGACCTCGTCATAGCCGGTGTTGTCCACGATCTGGGTGGCCTGATCCACGAGAGTCTGGACTGAGCGCTCGCGAACGGGGCGGTAGATCATGCCAGCCTGACAGAAGCGGCAGCCGCGCGTGCAGCCGCGATTGATCTCCAACTGCCCGCGGTCGTGCACGATCTGGGAGTGCGGCACCACAGGGGCCAGGGACGCGTGGGCGTGCTCAAAATCTTCGACCACGCGCTTGGTGACGCGCCGGCCAGTACCGAACTGGGGCACGTATACGCCCTCGACCTCGTCTAGCTGGCGGAGCAGGGCGAGGCGGGTCTCAGCGGTGCGATTAGTGTGGAAGTCACTGGCGACATAGAGGTCGAGAATCTCGACGACTACCTCTTCGCCTTCGCCGATGACGAAGAAGTCGAAGAAGGGCGCCAGCGGCTCGGGGTTGTAGGCACAGGGGCCGCCGCCGATGACGAGGGGCTCGTCAGGGCGGCGCTGGTCGGTGCGGAGGGTGACCCGGCCGAGGTCCAGCAGCGAGAGCACGTTGGTGTAGTTCAGCTCGTGCTGGAGCGTGAGGCCTACGAAGTCGAAGCCGGAGAGGGGCGTGTGGGTTTCGAGGCTCTTTAGCGGCAGGTCGTGCTCGCGCAGGTACTCCACGGCGTCGAGCCAGGGGTGGTAGACGCGCTCGCAGTAGCTGTGGGAAAGACTGTTGATGAGGCTATAGAGTATCTGGGAGCCAAGATGAGACATCCCGATCTCATAGGTCTCGGGGTAGCATAGGGCAAAGCGCACCGCCACGGAGGCGGGGTCTTTGACGACGCTGTTGTGCTCGAGTCCTAGATAGCGAGCTGGAGTCTCTACGTGCTGAAGAAAGTCATCCGAAATGCAGCCCAAGGCCACGCACCTCTACACATGCCGCATAACTGCTGCAATGTTAGCGTTAATATAAGACAGGATATTGGATAGAGGGGGTGGTGTCAAGCGAAGCACATGGTCGCAGGCCATGCGGAACAGCACAAACGGGCACCGCCGCGACCGCCAGGCGGGCGCAATCGCTTCCGCGAGAGACCCTGGTGTGGCCCACCAATTCACGCAAACTTACCCATCCGGAGCAGGAAACGTCAGTGGCGGCGACGAAGGATGAGCCCAGTCGCCGAATTGCGGGCCTGACAGGATCTCGCCCCATGAGACGCCATGACTGGTCAATAGCCCCCCTCGCCGTCCTGCTGGCGCTTGCTGTCGTATGGAGCCTGCCAGCGGTTGCGGCCGGGCGGGTGGGAAACGGGCCCGCTGCCTCCCTCCTCTGGTTTGCCGAGTCGCAGAGCTCCCACCTGCACTGGTACGGCCTGCAAGCCGGCAGCGAGTCTGGCCGCTGCGGAATGGTCAGCAAGAGGGACCGCCTTTGGGGACAGAGGATCAAGCTCGTCCGGCGTCACTCTGCTGCTCCTGTTGCCGAAGTCCAGACGGTTCTTCACTACAACACCACTCCAGTCCATCTGCCCCTTGCGGCAGCAGCGTCATTGGTGACGCAACGTTCCGGCTTTCCCCGTGGTCCGTAACCCCTGTTCTGCCTGAGTAACGCGTGACGTCGCAGCACGGCTGCCGGCGTGCCTTGTGGCATGTACGGCCAGCGAGTTCGCTGCAGACCGCTCGTCCCATGGCAGGAAAGGAGAGTTACATGAAGACTCGCGGCTTTACGCTCATTGAGTTGTTGGTCGTGATCGCGATCATCGCGATCCTGGCAGCAATCCTATTCCCGGTGTTTGCCAAGGCGCGGGAGAAGGCCCGGCAGTCAAGCTGTTTGAACAACATAAAGCAGCTGGCGCTGGCGGGACTGATGTACGTGCAGGACTATGACGAGAGGAGCCAGCGCTGGCATGGCTCCTGGGACTCGGGCCAGGCACCTACTGTCTCCGATCCATTCTGGTATGCGTACATTACCCCCTACGTGAAGAACTCCCAGATTTTGATATGTCCCAGCGCCGCCGACAGGGCTCTGGACCCCGGCTATTCGCCTGCGAACACCTACTACTGCACCTACGCGGTCAGCAATGGCTGGCCGATGCAGGCTCTGGCGGCCTTTGTGTCGCCGTCGGAGACCGTTATGCTGTGTGAGACGCAGAACAACCACTACTACCGGTACCGTCTGGCGCCTAACTCGGACGCTCCCATCGATAGCGTCGCGATAAAGATGCACAATGACGGCAGCAACTTTGCGATGGTAGACGGTCACGCGAAGTGGTTCCCGGCGGCGAAGTTCGCTTCACTGGAACCAACGTCCAGCCTACACTGGTGGCCTGCCTGGCCCTACTGAGGGCAGCGGCTCGAAGACCTGACGCGAAACGGCCCTCGGCGTGATGCCGAGGGCCGGTGTGGCATGTTGAGGGAGGGTGACCGCTAGGTTCCCGTCCAGGCGCGGTCGTTGGTCAGTACGGAATCGAGCTTGATCCACTTGCCGTGACCGTCGCAGAAGGCAGAGTTCATGCCCTCGTTGTGGCGGGGATCAAGGGCGCTGCCGTTGGTGAGGTCGAACGTGTCTGTGGCGACAACGTAGTAGATGCGATAGGGGTTGTTGGTGCGGGCGGCGTTGAAGGTAGTCTCAGCCACGGTGATGCATTCCGACGGATAGGTAATCTGCGCGTCGGCCTTGCCATCGAGGCCCGTATTCCAGCCATAGCGCATGTCGCTGCTGTAGGCGCCAGTGAACGTCTGGCCGACGCTGGGACAGTTGAAGAGCTGGGTGTTCTTCACATAAGGATAGACCATGAACATCCACAGCATGTAGCTGTTGGTCCGTACCTGGCCGCTTGGCGTGGTGTAGTCGATTCCGGGGCCGTAGGAGTTGTAGGGGTACCGTTCGTCGTAGTCCTGAACATACATGCGGACGCCGGTGGCTAGCTGCTTCATGTTGGAGAGGCAACTGGCGGCGCGGGCCTTTTCACGGGCTTTGGCGAAGACGGGGAAGAGAATGGCGGCGAGGATCGCAATGATCGCGATGACGACGAGGAGCTCAATTAGAGTGAAGCCGCGGCGGGTCATGGCAGGGCCTCCTATGGTGAGATACAACCTCATGGGGAGTATTCGGCCGAGGCAGGCAGGATTCCTTCTCTAGCAAAGAGCGGCGGGGTACGGAGCCCCCTGCGACGCAGACGTCGCTACGCCCTACAGCCGGAGCGGAGGGGGCCAGAACCAGACCAGCCTTCGCAAGGGCAGGAGGTTCCTGCGCTTGCGAAGGCTGGTGGAGGCGGCGGGAATCGAACCCGCGTCCGAAGAGAGACTAGCCAGGACTTCTACGAGCGTAGTGACTGTTCGTTTTGTCGCCACCTTGGAGTACAGGCACAAACTCCGCGGCGGCCAGTCCGATTAGCATTCGCCGCTTGGTCTACGGACGAAGACCGCGCAACTAGCCGATCATGATTACGCCGGTATCAAGCCAGATCAGCGTGGCCTGAATGACGTCGCGGTTTTTATGCCGCGAGGGCCAATGGTTGGTTGGCAGTTATTGTTTGCCGGGTTTTAGCAGGCGTCGGCGACCTGCGCTCGCTATCCCAACCGGTCCATACTCCCCGTCAAGCCCGATCGCCCCCACAACTCATACTATAGCACAAATGTACGACCATGGCAAGGATTTCGACGCCAAACGGTTGCCAGCGATGTGCCTCCTGTGGTACCCTGAACTGTCTTTTTGGCGCACATCCAACTTCCAGGAGGCTACTGTTCATGCGTCGTCGCGGCTTTACACTCATCGAATTGCTGGTCGTCATTGCGATCATCGCCATCCTCGCCGCCATTTTGTTCCCGGTGTTCGCCAAGGCCCGGGAGAAGGCCCGACAGGCTAGCTGTCTGTCCAACGTCAAGCAGATCATGATCGGGGTCCTGTCGTATGCGCAGGACTACGATGAGGTTCTTCCCACTTGCTGGACGTCTTACACTGGCAACCTGTACGCGCATCCCTATTGGTACGAGAAGTGCGACGCATACATGAAGAACGCGCAGATCATGTTCTGCCCGAGCGATAAGACCACGAGCCCGGGCTACGGGATGAATTACATGCACTTTGGCTCGACCAACGCTGTCGTTGCTCTGGGCGCTGTGCAGCGGCCGGCTGAGATCCTGTTCATGGCTGACCAGTATAACGAGCACAGTTGCTGCATCTATGCTTCTGACAGCGCGGCCAGCCCTGCGACGCACAACGGGCACAACGCCACCCACGGCGGCGTGGGCACCCGCCACAATGACGGCGCAAACGTCGGCTTCGTGGATGGCCACGCCAAGTGGTTCAAGAACACCAACTTTGACGACTACCGGCTCTGGGCCAACGTTCCGTAGCCCCAGGCGACCCTAGCACGACAAGACAGGCGGCCAATGCTGGCCGCCTGTCTTTTTTGCGCCGGGGCCACGGGGCCAATTGGGGCGCTATTGTTGCCATTGATGCAGAAATGTAGTAGGGTGAGGCGTTTTTGTGTCTCATGCCCAATTCCGGAGGTTCTGTCATGCGCCGTCGTGGTTTTACGTTGATTGAATTGCTGGTCGTAATCGCCATCATCGCCATCCTCGCCGCGATCCTGTTTCCGGTGTTCGCCAAGGCCCGGGAGAAGGCGCGGCAATCGAGCTGTCTGTCCAACCTCAAGCAGCTTGGCACCACCGAAGCCATGTATGAGCAGGACTACGATGAGATGACCGCTTCGTACTCCAGTCATCCCGGACAGGCCGCACAGTACACTTTCGTTGACATGCTGGCGCCCTACATCAAGAACACCCAACTCTTCGAATGCCCCAGCTCCTCGGCCCGCTACTATGGCACAACGTCCCACAGCGGCTCGTATGGCTCCAACATCACCAGCGTAGTCAACAACCAGCTGGGCCGGCCATACCTGTACTGCTACCGCGCGACCGCGTCCTTCCAGTACCCGGCCGAGACCATGATCTTTGCCGACAGCCTGGCGTCCACCTCTACGCCCTCGACCGCCTCGGTCAGCATCCGCTACAACTCCACGACGTCAGCGTTCGACGCGGTGACGAAGCTGCACAATGAGGGTTCCAACGTGACGTACCTGGATGGTCACTCCAAGTGGATCAGCTACTCGGCGATGACCAGCACCAGTGCGACGAACCTGAACACCTTCTGGCGGGGCGGCCTGTAGGGGTTGGGATGGTGCCGACGCCTCATGTATGCAGACTAGACGGGCGGGCCAATACTGGCCCGCCCGTCTTTTCTCCGAAGCCTCCCGCACTTCTCCCGCTTTGCGGCTCTTCCTCAATTAGTGTGGGTAGAACCTATTGACATGTCGTAAGTACGTGCTGCAGCGAGGGCAACTGTCCGCAGCGTTGCAGTATTTTGAGCATGAAGAATTGGACGTCGCGGAAGCCGTAG
>JBDKRC010000329.1:0-6390 GCA_039683575.1 Armatimonadia bacterium
CTACGGCTTCCGCGACGTCCAATTCTTCATGCTCAAAATACTCCAGCGATGCGGACAGTTGCCCTCGCTGCAGCACGTACTTACGACATGTCAATAGGTTCTACCCACACTAATTGAGGAAGAGCCAGAGAGAATTCAACGCTGAACTGGTCGCTCTCCTTTGTTCTGCTGGTCGGGCGATAGGTCGCCCTCACCTGGATGTCGTCTTTGTGGTTTGGGTTGTAGTAGTAGTCGCGCTTCGATAGCGCGTCGCAGATTGTGTCCTCCCGCTTCAGCCAGAGCAGCTTCAACTGCTCCATTGTGGGCCTTGCCGTACAGATTAGCCTAATTGTGTCGATCATTGCCTCCGACCTTTCTATCTCGTCAGATAGACGCCGAAGACGAAACCCCAGAGACACCCGCGCCCGGCCAGAGGGCCAGAGAGCAGGCGTGCAAGAGTGCGCGCATACTCCCGCCCAGCGGACGGGTTCCAGAACACTCACACTTGTCTTATGCGCGCGTTAGTAGTAGTTAGGTGATTAGGTGGTTGGGGATAGCCAGAAGTGGTTGGCCGGAGTGGCTGACTGAGGCGGTGTACGTCGTGCGTCCAAGGCCCGAGAGGTTTGTCCGAGAGGGCATGACCGCTCATCAAGCTGGCAGATCGGTGACTGCCTTCCCTTGGCGAAGACGCAGAAGATCGCAGGCTTCACTCGAGGGAAGAGGCCCAGCAACAGGGGGGCTGCAGGGCTCACGGCGCGACTTGGCTTGATCAGCGCTCATGCGCTCAAGACGGGGCAACAGCTTGCATCGAGGGACTTGGAGGCCTTCCTCCTCAGTCGCCGCTCCATAATGGCCGCACGTCTGTACGTCGGGGCTGTTTGTTCACTTTGGTCGTTAGAAGAGAAGAAAATGAAAAAGAAGTTAGTAGGTTCACCGACGCGCCGTGTATGGGTGTTGTCAGGGTTCGCCTGCGTCAAGCGTAGTGTAGCTATAGGGGCAAAACTTGTCAATCTGTGTCCAACGGGCAGGGCGAGGGCCGTTTCTCAGACCAAATATACAAGGCCGTAGACCATGAGAGAAGCCGCTGAGGGAACATAGCCTTGCCGGGCTCGGGGTTTTCCACAATCTCGGGTCGTCGGCCGGCGGTGGCGGTGCTGAGTGGGGTGGTGCGATTGTGGGAAACTGCGCGACCGGCAAGGCCCGGCGTGGCCAAGCGACAGCGCCTGCGGATGGGTCGCCCATTCTCCGTCAGCCGGAAAGACCGGGCCGTATCTGACGGAGGGATTCTGCGAGAGAGAGCGGAAGTCTACACTCATGTCGTTTGGCTGGCGACAGGTCTGCCCGCGCGTGGCATTGAGCACGTTCGTACTGTCACGATTGGCGTCGACCACAACGGGCCTGTCTCAGACGACGTCTAGGGAGGCGATCCAGTTGGGCAAGAGAACCTGGATACTGATAGGCGTTATCGTGCTACTGTCGGTTGGTTGTGTGGTGGGGTATGAACTCAGCCCGGTACCCGTTCGCGCGGGGTCTGTCACGACATGCAGCGACCCGAAGCACATCGGGGATCGCGCCATCTCGTCGGATGTGAAGACGGTCTCTGTGGCCCGATGTTACGCGGGTCGGTATCAAGTCATTCAGAAGCAGGCGACCTGTGAAGCATGTCGGAAGCGAATTGCTGAGGAGGAACGCAAGGCGGCTGAGGCGGCCGAGCGCGCTCGTAGGGAAGAGGCCAGACGGGCGAGAGCGCGTGAACTTGCATCGAAGATCGGCGGCGGGATCGGATGGTGCGGGGTCTGGCAAGGTGAGCCTGGCAGTTTCCATGTGGACAATGCCGAGGTGAGTATTCCTCCAGGGGGCAGGCTTGACTTCGTAGTCGTGATCCGCAACTTCTCGCCCGAGCCCATTTCAGGGCTTAAGGTTCGAATCACTTCAGGCGATGCTATCACGGACGACTACCTGAATAATCTGACCGGCTGCACGGACACCGATGCGCTGAAGACTAAGGCTAGAGAATGTCGCAGCTTGTTTGCGGACGGCCTGGAACTTGGAACGCTCAATCCCTTCAACAGCCCGTACTACCCGCACAAGCAGTTCCTTTGGGAGGGAAACATCTGCTCATACGGCAACCGCGCGCCTCGGCTGAAGACGAGCGCCCAGCCAGGAACCGATGTCAGGCTACATGTCGTCGTGGATGTGGATGGTTCTGAGGTTGACCTCAACACGGTCGTCGTGCACGTTATGCACACTTGATCGAGGGTTCGGTATGTTCTCCCGAAGACGGTGGCATCAGGAGGAAGTCCCATGAAGAGGCCTACACCGATTGAATGGTCTGTAGCAGTAGTCGTATTAGTGATCATCCTGACGGCGAACTGTGACTGGGCAGGTGCTGCAACTCTGAATGTGCCGTCTGCCGCGTACCCGACCATTCAGAGAGCCATCTACGCCGCCGCGGACGGCGACACGATTCAGGTCGCGGCGGGAACCTACCGTGAGAATGTGACATGGGATGCCAAGAGCCTGCAGTTGATCGGGGCGGGCCCTGCGGATAGCATCGTTGATGGTGATGTCAACAACGACGGCAGTGGTGACGGAGCCTGCTTGACGGTCACTAACGTCCCGGCGACCGCACGAGTCGAGGGATTCACATTCCGGAATGGCCGGTCTGACGCTGGCGGCGGCATCTCGTGCGTCAAGTCCTCGCTGACACTTCAACAGAACACCATCACGGCCAACGAAGGGGGCGGGATCAGCTGCGACGGCGGCAAGGCGACGATTAGTGGCAACACGATCACTGCGAACAAGGGAGGATGGGGCGCTGGCGGGATCCGCTGCGTTGGCGCGTCGCCGAGCATCAGCAAGAACAATATCAGCCGGAACCGTGGATCCGCCGCGGGCGGCATCTGTTGCTCGGGCGCCAGCCCGACGATCGAGGGCAACACCATTAGCGAGAACAGCGGGGAGGCCGGCGGCATTCTCTGCAAGGACGGCTGCTCGCCGGTCATCCGCGAGAATACGGTCGTCGGGAACCACAGCACAGATAGCGCGATATACTGTGAGGGGGGGAACCCGACGATTCGCGGCAACACCATACGCGCCAACGAAGGCCAGGTTTTCGGGGGTGGAATCGGGATCAATTGGGGATACCACGTTTCCATCGAGGACAATGAAATCACCGGCAACAAGGCCCGCTACGGCGGGGGCATCAAGTGCGATTCAGAATCGGCTGTGATCAGCCGAAACAGAATCACAGGCAACGCCGCTCGAGGAGAACTCGGCCTCGGGGATGGCGGGGGCATCGTCTGCGCAGGGGGCGTCACGATTGAGGAAAACACCATTAGCGGCAACACCGCGGGGAGGGGCGGCGGCATATTGGTCGGAGGCGCGGGTACCGCGGGTGAGGGCCGCGCTACCATCGGCAACAACATGATCCGCGGGAACACCGCAAACGAGGGAGGGGGCATTCACTGTATCGGTGGGGTCATCAAGGGAAACATCGTCACCGGGAATAAGGCACGCGTGGGCGGAGGGGTCTATATGTGGGGCTCGTACGGAACCGTAGAGAACAACACCATCAGCGGCAATGTGGCCGAAAAGGGTGCCGGCGTCTGCTGCCACGGCGCTACTCCCAAGCTCGTCTTCCGCAACACGATTGTCGCGTTCTCAATAGCCGGTGAAGGGGTCCTCGCCGAGGGAACGGGTCGGCCAACCTTTGCTTACTGTGACGTTTTCGGGAGCGCGGGCCTGAACTACCTCGGCTTTAGCGACCCCACCGGTAGCAGCGGCAACATCAGTGCGGACCCGCTATTTGCCGACACCGCCGGTGGCGACTTTCGTTTGAGGTCAACTGGCGGGCGTTGGACACCGGGAGGGTGGGTCACGGACCCGACGCGTAGCCCCTGCATTGACGCTGGCGATCCCGCTTCACCCTTCGCAAACGAGCCAGTGCCGAATGGTGGTCGCATCAACATGGGGTTCGATGGAAACACACCTGAGGCATCGAAGACTGCTGCGGCAGGGTCGGCTCAGACCAACACTACGACACCTGGTGTACCGGTCCCTTCGCAAGCGTCGGTGCCAGGGCCTTGGCTGCAAGTGGGAACCAAGGCAGGCGAGGAGATATTGGGGCCCGATGGCGGAGCGATGGTGTGGGTTTCAGCGGGGGAGTTTGTCATGGGCTCTCAAGAGACCGGCACCCACGTACGTCGCGTTCGCATCACGAACGGCTTCTGGATAGGACGATCTACCGTCACCAATATGCGGTACCGTCAGTACTGCCAGAAGGCTGGAATTCCATTACCCGTCGATAGTCCGGAAGGCGATGACCATCCCGTCGTTGGCGTTGGGTGGACTGACGCCAAACGTTACTGTGAGTACTTCGGTGTGTGCCTGCCTACAGAGGCTCAGTGGGAGTACGCCGCGCGTGGCGCAGAAGCACGGCGGTATCCCTGGGGGAATGTCTGGGATCCCGCTATGTGCTGCAACCGCACGAATCAGGGACCCAACGGACGAACATTTGCTGTGGGCAGTTTCCCAGGCGGGGCTTCTTGGTGTGGGGCTTTGGACATGGCGGGAAACGTGACTGAGTGGTGTGCCGACTGGTACCAGCCCAGTCAACAGAACCAGTCGTCATCTGAGGTCGACCCAGAAGGTCCTGCTACGGGTGAAGGCCATGTCAGGAAAGGATTCGCATCGTACGGTCCTACCTTTCCCTGTGCGCAACGGATGTCGCTGATGCCCCCTGACGTTGCCAACGACATAACCGGATTTCGCTGTGCGTTCTCACCGGCGCAGTGAGGTCAGGCGGCTGCTCTGGTGTGGAGCGATGGAGGTCGCGCCAGGAGGTCGAACGCAACACTTGTCGAATGTGTGAGTCCCGCAGTTCGTATGCAGGTTCTGCTCGCGAGTGGGAACAAGTGCCAGGATTAGTGTCCAGTTGAGGGCCGCCTGACAGCCGAAAACAGGCCTTTTACTGGATTACAGTTCGGCTTATGACCCACTCTCCAACCTTCCACCCCCGAAACGGGGTCAGGAAACGGCGGGAAGACAGGCAGGCAAGGGCGAGGTAGGGATGCCCTGACGGCTCCTCGATCAGTCCATTTCGAGGAGTGAGCCACATGACTTTCCGCCAAGCCGTGCAGTCGTTCCTGCAGTACTGCGAATTCGAACGCGCCCTCAGCCCCAACACCCTCATCGCCTACGCCGACGACCTCAAGCACTTCGGCAACTTCGCTGCCGCGAGCCTCGGCCCCGACTTCACGCCTCTCCAAGTCGACAAGTTGCTCATCCGTGGCTTCATCGCCAGCCTGCGCGAGCGCGGCCTGCGGGTCGCCACCATCCAGCGTCGCGTCAACTGCCTGCGTAGCTTCTGGACCTTCCTCACCGATTGTGGCGTCGAAACCCGCGAGTCGCCTCTGGAGGGGTTGCGACTGCCAAGGAAGGAGCACCGGGTCGCGGCGTTTCTCGGCGAGCAGGAGATGCTCAACATGCTGGCCGGCGCCGCGGATCAGCGGTACAAGTGGTGCGCCGTCCGTGACCATGCGGTGCTGGCGACTCTGCTGTTCTCCGGGGTGCGGCGCACGGAACTGCTCAACCTACACCTGCCGGATGTGCGACTGGAGGACGCGATCATCGTCGTGCGCCAGGGCAAGGGGCGGCGGTCGCGGGTCGTGCCCATCGCACCCGAGTTGGCCAACATCCTTGAAGGGTGGCTGGCCGTCCGCCCTGCCTGTCAGCATGACTACCTCTTCTGCAACCAGATGCGAGGACGAATGGGGCGGCATGCCATGTACCACCTGTTCCGCAAGGCCAAGGCGCAATCCGGCCTCGAGCGACCGGAGGTCACAGTGCATACTCTCCGGCACAGCTTCGCCTGCGCGTTGCTCAAGGGCGGGACGAACGTCGTGGCGATCCAGCAGTTGCTCGGGCATGCCAGCTTGGAGACGACCTCGATCTACCTCCACGTCAGCGGGGAGGAGTTGCGGGAGGCAGTGTCATCCCATGTCCTATGCGGGAAGTAGCGTGGTCCGTATCCGCTATCGTTGGTGTCAACCGAAGGCCTCTCGTCGGCGTGGACAGTTCGGCCAAACAAGTATATAATAGCGTTATAGGTATGGGCGAGGTGAAGTGCGATGCCGGTGATCTATGAGCCCCAGGGAGCAGCGTTGGAGTACGCCGAGCTTGCGGCTAACCTCTACCGCGGGTGTAGCCACTCGTGCCGTTTCTGCTATGCCCCTTCCGTGTTGCGGAAGAGCGGCACGAGTCTGGAGAGCTTCCGCCACGACGTGCAGCCCCGCCCGGACATCATCAAGCAGTTCGCCCGCGACTGCCGCAAGCTGGCCGAAGCCGAATGCACCAAGCGCGTCCTGCTATCCTTCACGACCGACCCCTATCAGCCGGCAGAGCGTGAAC
>JBDKRC010000330.1:0-19477 GCA_039683575.1 Armatimonadia bacterium
CGTCCCGCACCGACATCCCGCACCTACACGCATGAAAAAAGGGCCTCGCATGCCGCGAGGCCCTTATCATGTCCGCTCTCTATCCTGTCTACTCGTATCGCAGCGCCGCTATCGGATCCATGTCCGCCGCCTTCTTCGCCGGCCACAGCCCGAAGAATATCCCTACAGCCGCCGCGAACAAGAAGGCCTCCACAATAGAGACCGGCGATACAATCGCCGACCACCCGCTTTGACTCGCCAGAATCAGGGAGGTAACCACCCCCAGCACCACCCCCATGCCCCCGCCGATGATGCTGAGCACCATCGACTCGATCAGGAACTGGGCCATGATGTCCTTCTTGCGCGCTCCGACCGCCTTGCGGATGCCCACCTCGCGCGTCCGTTCTGTCACCGACACCAGCATGATGTTCATGATCCCCACGCCGCCGACGAGCAGCGAGACCAGCGCGATGCCGCCGAGCAGCTTCGTCATGGTCTCACCTGCCTCCGCCATGCTCTCCAGGAACATAGCCTGCTTCATGATATGAAAGTCACTGGGCTGCCCTGCCCGGAGCTTGTGACGCCGCCGCAGAAGTGTCTCGATACCACGTTCGACCCGGTCCACGTCCCCTGTCGTCAGCGCCGAGACCGAGATCGAGTTGAGGTAGTCCTGGCCCAGTACGCGCTGCTTCACTGTGCTCAGTGGCCCAACGATCTGATTGTCCGGGCTGCCCCATGACCCGCCGACCTCGGCGGCGACCCCAATGACCTCAAAGGGCAGATTCTTCACCCGCACCCATTCACCGATGGGGGAGCGGCCATAGAACAGTTCGTCCACGATCTGCTTGCCCACCACACAAACCCGCTTGCGGCCTCGTACCTCCGAATCGTCAAAGAAACGCCCCTCGGCCAGCTTCCAATTGCGCACCGTCTGGTAATCCGGCGTGCTCCCGATCAGCCGCGTGGCGAAGTTCCGGCTCCGGTACTTTGCCTGCACCCGGCCCTGCACTTCCGGCGCCACCTTCATCACACCCCGCACCTGGCGCGCGATCTCATCCGCGTCCTCCGCTTGCAGGTTCACCACCGTCGTGTCCAGCGCCGCCCCCGCGCGGCGCGAAGGCCCTGGGTCCACTGAGAGTAGATTTGTGCCCATCTTCTCAATACGTTCCAGCGTATCGCGCTTGAGCCCCTGCCCGATTGCCACCACGATAATCACGGCCGCCACGCCAATGATGATGCCGAGCATCGTCAGAAACGACCGCATCTTGTTGCCGATCAGCCCCATCAGCGATACGCGAATTGCCACGGTGATATTCATGCGTCCTCCTCCTCGGGCTCATCATCCGTGTAACTGCCGTCTTGCACGATGTGCCCGTCGAGGAACTTCACCAGCCGCTTGGCGCTCTGTGCCACCCGCGCGTCGTGCGTCACGGTCACCAGGGTAATGCCTTGCTCATTGAGTTGGGTGAACACTTCCATGATCTCGTGGCCCGTTCGCGAGTCCAGCGCGCCCGTGGGCTCGTCGGCCAGGATCAGCGACGGCTTGGTCACCAGCGCCCGCGCAATCGCCACCCGCTGCTGCTGGCCGCCTGACAGCTCGTTCGGCCTATGGGTCGCTCGATCGGCAATTCGCACCCGCTCCAGAGCCTCCATTGCCAGATCATGCCGGTCGGTCACACCCCCATAGAGCAGTGGAAGCTCGACATTCTGCAGCGCTGTATACTGCTGCAGCAGGTTGAAGCTCTGGAAGACGAACCCCAGGTACTTATTGCGGATCTCCGCCAGCCGGTCGTCACTGAGCGACTGGACCTCATGCCCCTGCAACTGGTACGTCCCCGCCGTCGGCCGGTCCAGACACCCGATGATGTTCATGAAGGTGGTCTTGCCCGACCCCGACGGCCCCATGATCGCCACGAACTCGCCTGCCTGGATGCGCAGGCTCACGCCGGCCAGGGCCGCAACCTGGGCCGCGTCCTTGCCGTAGACTTTGGTTATGCCCTGTACGTCAACGAGCGTGTCGCTCATACTTACCTGCCCGGCTGTCTGAACTGTTGGATCATCCGGCCCTTCTTCCGCTCCGCCTCGCGCTTCTTGTCGCCGCCGCTCTTCTGCCCGTTCTCGCGGTCACTACCCGGCGGCGGCGGGATCACCACGGTCTCGCCTTCCTTGACCCCCTCGACAATCTCCGTCTCGTCCCAGTTGCTCAGCCCGGCCTTAATCTCGCGCGTTTCCGTCTGCCCGGAGGCTCCCAGAACCTCAACCGAAGTCTTGCCCTTGGACCGCGTGATCGCCGAATCCGGAATCAGGAGCACCTGCTTGCGCTCCGCGACCTTGATAGTGATGTCAGCGGTCATCCCCGGCCGCAACGCCGCCGGAGGGTTGTTGATCTCTGCCCGAACCTTGAACCTGATCACGCTCTCCGCGACCTGTCCCAGCGGGAAGATCTTCACGACCTTGCCGTCGAGTTTCTGGTCCGGCAGGACGGACGCCGTTATCTCGCACTGCTGCCCCATCCGCACCCCCGCCATGTCCGTCTCATCAACATCCGCGAGGATGAACATTTTGCTGGTGTCGGCGATGGTCACCATCGTGGTGCCCTCTTTCAGCGCCGCCGTACCCGCCGGGATGACTGTTCCCTCTTCCACCAGCTTCTCCATGATCACACCACTGCGCGGCGCATACACGCTCGTGTACCGAAGCTCGTTGGCCGCCTCGTTGAGCTGCAAGGTCTGCCGCCGCAACTCCGCCATCGCCACTTGCACCTGCTGCCGCTTGCTCGCATCGTCCAGCTTGCCGCCCCTGGATGACGCCAGAGCCGCCTCAGCCTGCCGCAAAGCGGACTTCGACGCCGCCAACTGCTTCTCGCGCACGGAAACACTTCGCCGCTGCGCCTGGGCATTGGCCAGTGAAGCCGTCGCCTCGCGAACAGCCTCCCGCGCCGCATCCACATCCGTATTCCTCAGTTGCACCTGCACCTCGTTCGCCTGTGCCAGCCGCAACGCCGCCTCCGCCTGCGATACTTGCGCCTCAGCGGCGGCAATGTCTTCCGTTCGGTTCCCGGCCTGCAGCAGCGCCAGGCTCTGCTGTGCCATCTCCTGCTGTGCGACCGCCTGCTCGTATGCCTTCTCCGCATCATCCACTGCCTGCTTGGACACAAAACCCTTGGCCAACAGGCTCCGCTGGCGGTTGGCTGTCACCTCGGCATTCCGCACCGCCGAGTCCGCGCTTCGCACCGAAGCCTGCGCCTCGGCAATCTCCTGGGGCCTTGCGCCCGCTTTGGCCTTGATCAGGTTCTGGCGCGCGCTCTCAAGCGATGCCTTGGATCGCTCCACCTCCGCCTGCTGCAGCCGCGGCTGCGCCTCGCTCTGTGCCTGTGCCTGTGTTAGCCGCGCCTTCGCCGCCGCCAGCCCCGCTTCCGCCTGTTGCACCGCGCTCACCGTCGTCTCGCGGTCCTGCCGAACCTGCTCGGCCAGTTGCGCCACGTTTGCCCGCGCCGCCTCCACGGCTGCCGCCGACTTGGTAATGTCAGTAGAAGTCCGCACCTGCGCCAACGCGGCGTTCAGCCGTGCCTGCGTCGTGCTGGCCTGCCCGGCCGCCACCGTCGCCGCCGCCTGGTCCACCCTGCTCTTGATCTGAGTGGGGTCAATCTGCGCGATCAACTGCCCGGCCTTCACGGGGTCCCCTGCCTCCACAAACAGCCGCGTGATCTCGCCACCGCTACGGGATTTGACCTGAACGGTCGTCAGCGCCTCAAGCACGCCACTGGCGGACACCGTTACCTGCAGGTCTTTACGTTCGACCTTCGCGGTCTCCATCTCTGGTTCAGCGGCGGCCTCCTTGGCCAGAGCGGTCTTGCGCTGCCACCAGATTCCGCCCGCAACGACAATGATGATACCGGCAATGATTGCTATGCGTTTCAGTGTCATTATTGGTTACCCTTCTGCTCGACTGGCGCGGCCGTCGGATCGCATCCTACCGCCTCGGTAAGCGACGCCAGGGCCACTGAGTGGTCATAGCGTGCCTGAACCTCCGAGACCTGGGCCTGCAACAACGCCACCTGGGCGTCCGTTACTTCGATGATGATCGCCAGCCCCTCTTTGTACCGCGCCTCCGCCGCCGCGAGGCTGTTCTCGGCACTGCGCCGCGCCACACTCGCCACTTCCATGCCTGTGGTCGTCTGTCGCAACTGCTGGAGCGCCGATTCGACATCCCGCTGCAGGTTTAGCAGGAGCCCGTTAAGCCTCTGCACCGCCTGTTCCTGCTGCGCTTGCGCCGATACCGCTGCTGCCCGTGCAGACCCCGCGTCGAACAGCGGGTATGTCGCCCCCACCTGCAGCGACCACGCCTCGCCCGTCACGCCTGTATGCCGGCCATAGTCAGCCGATGCGCCCGCCTCAAGCTGCACGCCACGCTGCTGCTTGGCCGCTTCCGTCGCAAGCTGTGCTGCCCGGACATTCAGCCGTTGCTCGGAAACGTCAGGTCGCGCCTGCTCCGCCAGCGTCACAAGCTGCTGTGCGGTGCCCGAGAAGGTACCCTCAGGAAGCGTGTCGGCAAGATTCAGGGTAGTGTCCACCGGCAACTGCAGCAGCGCTTTGAGGGACGCCAGGGCCACCTCCAGTTGTGTCTCGGCCTGCACGCTGTCCAGCCGCGCCTGCGCCACCTCAACCTCTACCGGCAGCAGGTCCGACTCCGGAGCCGTTCCCGCCTCAATCCGCGCCGCGACCATGTCCCGATGCCGTTCCGCCGCAGCGAGGGACTGCATCATCGCCCGCGCGAGTTGCCGCTGCGCCAGGATGTTGTAGTACGCCTGCCGCACCTCGAAAGCCAAAAGACGCTGCGCATCCGGCACTCCGAAGGCCTGTGCCTCAGCCAGCGTCTGGGCCCGCCGTATCTCCCGCTCGCGCGTCGTCTCATACACGTTGTAGTTGAGCACCGCCGCCACGTCGCGCTGCGTGGACCGCTGTCCGCTGCTCACAATCACAACCCCGCCCACGTTGCTCGGCCGGCCCAGCGACTGCGTCTTGTTTACCGAACCCTCCAAGTCCACTGTCGGCCAGCGCCGAGCTTCCTGGATTCGCGCCTGCGCCCGTGCCTGCACAACCGCCGCCTGCGCGGACAGCACGTCGGGGTGGCAGCGCAATGCCTGATCGAGCGCCTGCTGCAGCGTGAGCTGTAACGGCGCTCCAGATGGGGGAGAGGGGGTCTCCGATTGCGCCAGTGCCCCAAAGCACAGGCCAGCGGCAATCACGCAGACCACGAGTCTGCAGACCAGGAGTCTGCTCGGCATAAGGTCACCATCCGAAACGGCGGCAAGGATGTCCGCAGGGTAGTTCCGTCGGAGAGACTGCCTTGAAAGCTGAGATAACCGACGAATCGAAGGCCAGAATTCGCGAAATATACGCCTGCAACCTTCAGGAAAAGAATTTTAGCCCCGAATAGTTTAGGTGTCAACGATATTCCGGCGCCCGCGGTTCCGCGGTCAGCCACGAAAAACGGGCAGTGACCAAAGTCGCTGCCCGTCTCATGGGCTCCTGGGCGAGGAATAGTCTCGAACCCGCTCTCCTCGTCCTGTGGGAGGGGTCTCTGACCCCGACCGCCCCCCAACACGCTTGTCGAAAGCGCCTAACGCCTCACGCCTTCTTGGCCGCTTCCAACCTCCCCGCCACATCCTTCCAGTTCACCACATCGAAGAACCCTTTGGTGAAGTCCGGCCGGCGGTTCTGGTACTGCAGATAGTACGCATGCTCCCACACATCCAGAACCAGTATCGGGGTCACTCCCCATTGCGCCTCGTTCTGATGCTTCTCTGTCTGCAGGACCACCAGTTTCTGCCCCAGCGGCTGCCAGGCCAGAATCCCCCAGCCCGAGCCCTGCACCGCATTGGTCGCCGCCAGGAACTGGGCCTTGAAGGTATCAAAGGACTTGAAATCCTTCTTGATCTGCTCAGCCAGCGCCCCCTGTGGCTCCCCGCCCCCATCCGGGCTCATGTTGGTCCAGAACAGACTGTGCAGCAGATGCCCGGAGTAGTTGAACGCGATCGCGTTGGATAGCGCCCTGATCGCCGCAAAGTCCCCGGCCTCCTGCGCCTTTGCAATCTTCTCCTCCGCCTCGTTCAGCGCCGTCACATACGCGTTATGGTGCTTGTCGTGGTGGAACTTCAGCGTCTCCTCGCTCAGGTACGGCTCCAGTGCCTTGTAAGCATACGGCAGCTCCGGCAGTTCAAACGCCATCTTCATCACCTCATAGCCAGATTCAGTCCCACCGGGACCGTTAGGTTCTCATTCGGTAAGCATGTTACATAAAGACGATAGCTTCTGCAAGTTCTTCTTCTTCTTCTACCGTCGATACGGGTGCGGCCCAAAGTCTGCCTCATAGTAGCGCGCCACGGCCCGCCCTGGCGGTGCCACCTCCACCTGCTGCCTCCTTGACCCAGCCTCAACAAGACAAGGACGCCCGCGACGGAATCGCAGTTCAGCCTCATCATCTTCCTGTCAGGCGCACTCAGCTTCGTCAGTGGCAAAGACAAAAGCCCGGCCACCGGGCCGGGCTCAGATATCATCTCGATCGGCAGCGCTTCTCTAGGTCTCGAGCGTCGTCAGTCCCTGCCGAATGGCATACTTCGTCAGGTCCGCGAGGCTCCGCAGTTCCAGCTTATCCATGATATGCTGCCTGTGGGTCTCGACCGTCTTGATGCTGACGTGGAGGTCCTCGGCGATCCGCTTAGTCGTCCACCCTTCAGCCAGAAGCTGCAGTATCTCCCGCTCCCGCTTGGTCAACGTCGCAAACGGCAACGCGCCGCCCGGATCGGCCAGACGCTCCACATAGTCGCTCAGGACCACGCCCGTGATGCCAGGGCTCAGGTAACACTGCCCGCGCACGACCGCCCGTATCGCCTCCGCCAGTTCATCGAACGCCGAGTCCTTCAGAAGGTACCCAGCGGCCCCTGCCGCCAGAATACCCGCGGCGAACTGTCGGTCCGAGTGCATGGACAGGGCCAGCACTTTGACATCCGAGACCTGTTCGACAATCTGTCGCGTGGCCTCCATGCCGTTGAGGTCTGGCATGCCAATGTCCATCACCACTACATCGGGGACGTGCTTAACCGCCAACTCGACGGCTTGACGCCCATTGGCGGCTTCCGCCACGACCTCCATGTCGTTTTCCTTCTCAAGCAGAGAGCGAATGCCCTCACGGATGATCTGGTGGTCGTCGGCAAGAATGATCCGTATGCTCATGGCCTCTCATTTCCCGGCAAGGTTGTACCAAAAGACGTTTCTTCCTGCTCTGGATGTTCAACATCTACTGATATTTCGCAGTTCAAACATGGATTTACTATCTCTGTTCGCCTCACTGATCCGCGCTTCCTGCTCATCGTGCAACGCCGTCGGTCACATACTACTACTACCATATCATCTTCACAATCAGGGAATTCGCAATTCGAAATAGGAGTTTCCCTGATAGTGCCATCTCGGGGGGAATAGTATCCTGCGCTTACACTAAACGGCAATGGGCAGGGCAGGATCGCCTGCAGTCCATCCAGCGAGAGACGCAACAAGAAGCATCGGCCTCAACAGGAGAATATGTGGCGAGGGAGTGCAGGAGAGATGCTGGGTCATACGCCCGATTGGTTGCAGGAGATTAGAGAGTACTGGTCTCAGCTTGTTCACGAGCAACAGGGCGCCGCTGAGATCCCCGCGGCCCGATCCGATAGCGAGACAATTTCCGAGGCCGTTACGCAAGCCATGCCGGGTATGGCGGTAACGCACACTGACAATCTGAAACTATAGGTGTTCCTTGGGCAGGCACAGGCGGAAGACTGGACAAGCGCGGAGAACTGGCTCCCCCAAAAATGTGGATTTGTCCTCTCTTGCAGCCGGCAGGCCCAACGAAGAGCAGGGGTTGGTTCGGAACTGGGGAGGGCCCGTGGGTGTGGGCGGTTGGTCTGGCGAGCGGGGATCGCAATAGGCGTTGGGGTTGATAGGTGGCGGCTGAGGCGGGGCGGACGGCTGGAGTTGTGGGGTTGGTCGCACTCATAGCTGTACCCAGGGGTTGATTGGAGGCGGGGCAGGCTTCAGGTGCGTGGACTGGTACTCTGGCGCGCGGGGCTGCGGTTTGCGGCGGGGATGAAACAATCGGATGGACGCCCGGACGATTTCTCGCTGGCGGTGTGTGTGGTGGAGCGACCGAGAAAATCTCCGGGCGTTCGTTCTTCTGCTGGAAGGAGCTAGAGGTGGGTATCGCAATTCAGCAGACAGCAAAGATGGAATACCGGCGACTGGGCGAATCCGGAGAGCAAGTCTCCGCGATTATCCTGGGAGCCTGGCAATTCGGTAAGGCCAACTGGACTGGTGTCGAGGATCAGGAATCCATAGCGACCATGCAGGCCGCTCTCGATGCGGGTATAAACATGATCGATACCGCCGCCGCTTACGGCGACGGCTACTCCGAAGAGATCGTCGGCAGGGCCGTCTCCGGCCGCCGCGAGGAAGTACTGCTCGCCAGCAAGTGCGACGGCGACCCCAATCGCATTCGCGACGTGATAGACAAGGCGCTAAAGCGCCTCCAAACTGACCACATCGATCTCTACCAGATACACTATCCGCTGCCGAAGTACCCGGTCGCCGACGCCGTCGGCGCTATGGATGAGCTGCGGCAGGCTGGCAAGATTCGCTGGATCGGTGTCTCAAACTTCAGCCTCCCGCAGATGCAGGAGGCCGTGCGGACTGCACGCGTCGAGACCTGTCAGCCGCCATACAATGTCTTCTGGCGCCAGTTCGAGGATGACGTGCTCCCCTTCTGCCAGGAGAACCGCATCTCGGTACTGTCGTACAGCTCCCTCGCGCAGGGCCTTCTCACCGGCAAGTTCCGGAAGCGTGAGGACATTCCCCACGACATCCGCTCGCGCAACAAGCTCTTCGCCGAGGGTATCTTCGAGCAGTGCGTCGAGGTCGTAGAGATGATGGACGTGTTGGCGCAGCAGTACGATAGGACTCACGCCCAGATAGCCATAGCCTGGGCCCTCCAGGCTCCCGCCGTAACGGCCCCCATAGTCGGCGCGCGTAACCGCCGCCAACTCGAAGGCAACCTCGGTGGTGTCGGCTTCAGGCTCTCAGACGAAGACTGGCAGAAGCTCAGCGAAGCCGGCATGCGCATCAGCAACCAACTCAACTTCGACACTAACATGTGGGGCTACGCTCCCTCCTGACGGTGCCGCGTGGGCCCGACATTCCGTGGCGGGCTCTCTCCGGTCCGCCGCTCAACCTTCATCTTCGTAGGATTTCGGCGAGAGCTACTGCGGCAATACTGGGAATGAGGTGGCAGACATGAGCTTGGTCTGGATTCTCCTGGTACTCATCATCGCAGCCGCGATCATCGGCTTCGGTGGTGTGGTTTCCGTGGCGGCATCTATCTTCAAGATCGTCTTCTGGGTCTTGCTTGTGATGTTCGTGGTCGGCCTGATCATGGGGCTGACCCGGCGGCGCGGAACCGTCGCCTAGTTCATGATTACGTACCCTGCAGGGCAGGCACCTCACGCCTGCCCTGCAGGGTAGGCACCTCACGCCTGCCCTGCCACCATGTCGGGAAAAGCCCCGTCCCCTCACTGTCTTCGCCCCCACCTGTTCTCCGTTCCTACTGCGCTGTTGAGGAATATCGACATCGAAGATCAGGTCTCCTCTGATTGTTCCAAAGTGGCCTTCCACAGTAACTTAGGTACAGTGTCCGAGAACGGTCGCCGGCTCTTGCAGCCGGCCGCGATACGGAGGGAGCACTGTGCAGCGCAATCTTCTCCAGGGCGTCCTCGTCGTCGTCATTTTGGCCTCCACGATCATGTTTGCTCTCGTGGCGCTTGAGGGCACGCGGCTGTCCACGCCGCCCCCTACGGCGGCCTTCGCCCCGGATGTCCCTGTGGTCCCGGCAGGCTGGCTGCACGGCCGCTCGCATGTCGTGGTGTTCTCGCCACCGGCACAGCCGGACGAGGCCCAGCGCCTGTCGAGCAGATCTCTGTAGATTCGCAGGCCCTATGTCCACAAACAGGAGACATCGATGCCACTGCGCATACATTTCAGTGACAGTAATCGGCTCGTTCGCAGCTTCTGGTACCGTTACGCCAGCCGTGACGGGCGCTGGAGCTTGACCGAACGCGCACCGCTTCGCCCGGAGGCCTCTACGCCGCCGGAACATGTGGCCAGGCTACAACAGCCGCCGAGGTCACCGGCACGAGGGTGAGCACCATGTCTGTAAAGGACCTGCTGAAGACGCGGCACGACACTGGGAAGGCTTCTGGCGGGCAGAGCACCTGCCAAACCTACGTAGCGGAGGACTGGATCATGAGTGATGACATTGGTTACTCAGGGGACGACTGGGGCTGCTGCGAGGACACCAGTACCACGACCAGCACAGGCTCTAGCTGGATGAGCATCGCGAGCTTTGCGCTCGGCCTCCTGGCCCTCGGCACTGCCATCTACGCGGCCTTCGCGCCTCGCAATGTCGTGGAGAGCACGCGACAGAAGGTCCAAAGTGCCGCCACCCGAGCCGCCACCCAGGCGCGGGAGCTTGCAGAGACGACCCGCGAGACCATCGGTGCCGGTAGCAGTTCCGCCGGCAGCGGCATGGGCACGATGAGCAGCGCCCCCGGCCTCTGAATGGTCCCTTGTCGGTCTATCGTCGCGTGTGCGGCCCGTCCTGCTTCAACAGGACGGGCCGCATTGTCGCCTGCACCGCGGCCAAATCCGCGCCTTGCACTGGAGCTTGAGCCACACCCATGACCACGACCGTTGCTTCCCCTCTGCTATCCGCTGCGTCCGGTCCGCTCAGAAAGACCGCCTTTCCACTCCACCTCCAGCCGATGCTGGCCGTCCTTTCCACCATGCCACCCGATCAGGCCAACTGGGGCTTCGAGTATAAATGGGATGGTGTCCGCTGCCTGGCCTACTGGAAACCTGGCACCCTCACCCTCGAGAGCCGCAACCTCCTGGACACGACCTCCCAGTACCCGGAGCTTCAGGCCTTGCGGGACAACCTCCCCGACGTGCCGGCGGTGCTCGACGGCGAGATCATCGCGATCAACGAAAAGGGCCGCGTCAGCTTCCTGAACCTCTCCCACCGCATGCACGTAGTAAGTTCGCAGCGGGTCGAGCAGCGCGCCGCCCTGTACCCGGTCACCTTCATGATCTTCGATATCCTCTACCTGGATGGCTACTCGACCATGGAGCTGCCCTACACCGAGCGCCGCGCGATCCTTGAGGGGCTCAAGCTCGACGGCCCAAACTGGCGCACCCCGCCGTACTACGCGGGTCTGGGCGATCAGATGTCCCAGGCCGCTCACACTGCGCGCCTGGAGGGCATAGTCGCCAAGCGCCTCGATAGCGTGTACGAACCCGGCAAACGCACGGGCGCCTGGCGCAAGCTCAAGTTCGTAGGCCGTCAGGAGTTCATCATCGGCGGCTGGCTCCCTTACAAGGCCAATGACCTCAACATGGTCGGCTCGCTGCTCCTGGGCTACAACGACGAGGTAGCGAAGCCCGGCAAGCCTCTCCCGCCGCTACACTACGCTGGCAGCGTAGGAACCGGCTTCGCCGAAAAGACCCGCCGCGAGCTAGCCGCTCTCATGAAGGCCCGTCCCAGCGACCGCAGCCCCTTCAGCGGCAACACCGGCAAACACGGCGCCATATTCGTGCGTCCAGACCTCATAGCAGAAGTGGAATACCGCGGCTGGTCGCCGGCAGGCAGTCTCCGCCAGCCGTCCTTCAAGGGCCTCCGCGAAGACAAAGACCCGCGGGAAATAGTCCGCGAAAGCCGCTGGAAATCGTAGGGGCGGACCGTGGTCCGCCCGCGTGCCTTTCGGAGGGGCGCTTTAGCCGACCCGTCGTCGTCGCCGACCAACCATCGGCCCCACCGGAGGGGCCGGCCGCCTTACCAGGAGGAACGGAAAACATGCCACCACGCCCCATCTGGACCGGGTCCATCAGCTTCGGCCTCGTCAACATCCCCGTGCGTCTCGTCACCGCCGTTCGCCGCACGGAGATCTCCTTCCACCAACTACACGGGAAGGATGGCGTCCGCCTCCGCCAGAAGCTCATCTGCCCGGCCGACCAGGAGGAGGTCTCCCGCGACGACATCGTCCGCGGCTATGAGATCGCCCCCGACCAGTACGTGATCGTGGACGAGGCCGAACTCGATGCCTTCGTCCCCGAGAGCAGCCGCAACATGGACATCACCGACTTCGTCGACCTCCCGCAGATCGACCCGATCTACTACGACCGCCCCTACTATCTACTCCCCGGCGAGAACGCCGAGCGCCCCTACCACCTCCTCGTTCGCGCCATGGAAGAGGCGGGCAAGGTCGGCATCGCCAAGTTCGTGATGCGCCAAAAGGAGTACCTCGCCGCCCTCCGCCCCGTGCGCGGCGCCATCTGCCTGGAGATCATGCACTTCGCCGATGAAGTCATCCCCATAGACGAACTTGGTGTGCCTGAGAAGATGGAAGTGGACGAACGCCAGCTAAAGGTTGCCAACCAGCTCATCGAGGCCCTCGCGTCTGACTTCGAACCCGGCAAGTACCATGACGAGTACACCGAACAGGTCCGCGACCTTCTGGCCAAGAAGGCCGAGGGCGAAGTCATCAAGCCTCCCCCCGTCTCTGAAGCCCAGCCGACTGAGCCTGTGGACCTCCTCGCCGCTCTTGAAGCAAGCCTCAAGACCGCCCGCGAAAGGCAGCCGCAGCCTGCATGAGCAAGACCTTGGAGACCCAACTCGCGGGGCACACCCTGCGCCTGTCCAATCTCGACAAGGTGCTATACCCCAGCGTCGGCTTCACGAAGGCCGAGGTCATTGACTACTACGTCCGCATCGCCGACACGGTCATGCCCCACGTGCGCAACCGCCCGATGACCATGGCCCGCTATCCCGACGGCGTCGAGGGCGAGATGTTCTACCAAAAGCGCTGCCCCGACCACAAACCCGACTACGTGCGCAAAGTGTACGTGTGGAGCGAGACGTACAAGCGCAAGGTCACCTTTTGCGTCATCGACGACCTCGCGTCCCTCATCTACCTCATCAACCTCGCCGCCATCGAACTCCACCCTCTCCTTGCCACCGCCGATGACGTCAACACCCCCACCCTCATGACCTTCGACCTCGACCCCGGCCCGGGCGCCGACCTCGTGGACTGCTCCCGTGTCGCCCTGCAGCTCCGCGACCTCCTGCGCCAGGCCGGCCTGGATTGCTTCCCCAAAACGTCGGGCAAGAAGGGCATGCACCTCAACGTGCCGCTCAACACTCCCTGCACCTACGACGAGACCAAAGGCTTCGCCCGCGCCATAGCGATGCTGCTCGAGAAGTACCACCCCGAGCAGGTCACCTCGAACATGCGCAAGGACCTCCGCCGCAGCAAGGTCTTCGTGGACTGGTCGCAAAACGACGAGCACAAGAGCACCGTCTGCGTCTACTCCCTCAGGGTCTGGGAGCGACCGACCGTTTCGACACCGCTGAAGTGGGAGGAAGTTCAGGACGCTGTGGACCGCAAGGACGGCTCCGGCCTCAGCTTTGAGACCGAACAGACCCTCGAGCGCGTCCAACAATACGGGGATCTATACGCACTGGTAGCCACGCTGCAACAGAACATGCCGGTGCTGACTGGAGTGTCATGAAATGCAAAAGACCTACGGATCGCGCCTGCTGACCATTCTGGGGATCATCGCCACCACAATCATCGTCGTGGACCGCCTGTCCAGCATGATAGAGCGCATGGTGCGCCTCTACCACTGGCAAGACGAGTTCCGCCAGGCCCACCGCCTCCGCAACGCCGTGCAACACGCCGAGGTAGGCGACTAGATCCGGCCCGCTTCGCGTGCTGCCCTATGGAGGGGCCGCGCGGAGACCGTCTGCGGTCTCACAGCGGCCCAGCCGTTATCCCCGAAGACCTTCAACACCGCGTAGTGCGGCCGTCTCGGCCGCATCCGCGCCGCCGTTCCCTGTTGACGCCGCAGCCATATTCCACTACCGTATCTGCAGTGCTGTCCTCAAGCTCCGGCCCAAGGGCCATGTTGGGGGGTATCGCGCATGCACAGGCTCCACCTCTGCGCACTGCTGATTGCGGTCTGCTCTCTCGGGCTGGCTGACGAGACCGAGTGGCTACGCCAACTCGGCTCTCCCGACCCGCAGGCAGGGCAAGCCGCCGTAACTCACTTCGCCGCTCAAGGCGCCAAAGCCGTCCCCCTCCTCCGTCAGGTCCTTCAGTCCGACGACCTCCTCGCCCGCCAGTACGCCGCCGTTGCCCTCGCCCGCATCGGCAAGCCCGGCGCGGATCGCGTACTCATGCGCCTCCTCCTGACCTGGGATGACCCTCTCCTCCAGCAATTCTGCGGCGAAGCATTGGCCGCGCGGGGCAAAGCAATCGTCCCCCTGCTGCGGCGCGAGCTCGCACTGGATCGCCCTGCCGAATCCATCCCGGAGAGTTTTGCGAAGCCTCAGACCGAAGACGAGCAGGAAGAGGCAGATGCTCGTGAGAAAGCCAGGGAGGAAGCAGAAAACATACGAACACTGGTGTTCGGTGCCATCTGGAACCTTCCGCCGTCTCTCGCCCTGCCGCTCTGCGCCGAGTACGTCTCACGCCCCGAAGGCAACCGCCAGGACCCCGCCAAGGTGTACTTCGTGGACCAGGGCGTGCCCGGCCTGCGCCTATGGGCAAAGAGCTACCTCAGTCAGACGGGCATTCCCGACATCGAGACCGTCAACAGGGCATGGCAGAGCTACGAAGAGCAGTATGACTGGGAGGAATTCACGCGCCGCTGGACCATCGACTCCCGCGTGACCCCGTCTGGCTACGAGATCTCCCTCGATAACGACGCTGCCCGAAATGCAGTGCGCCAGGTCGCCAATGAAGCCTTCCGCGCTCCCTCCGCCACGCAACGCCTGTGGGCCGTCCAGCATCTTGCAATGGCGGACACGGAGCGCGAAGGAGACAGTATCCCGGTCGATTTCTACCTCCGCGCCCTCACTGACCCCTGCTGGGCCGTGCCGCTTGTGGTGCTGGAGCGCGGGGACGAACTGACCGAGTGCCAGCCGCTCCTCCCGGCCCTGCGCGCGCTTACTACGCACCCCTGCGACCCGCTGAGGCTCGCAGCCGTTGAAACGCTCGCTCCCTCGGCCGACCCGGCGGCGCTCGAGGCCCTTAGTGCCATGTTAACCAGGGGTACGAAGAAGGATCAGGAGAAAGCCGCGTCGGTAATTGAATACAACAGCAGCGACTGGACCGACGAGCAGAAGCTGAGCTTCGTCAAGCTCCTGCTGGACGCGCACGATACGCACGAGTACAGCAAGACGCATAATGCTCTGGTACTCATGCCGCCCGCCGCATGGGCCGAAGTGGCCGAGCGATCGAAGACCATCGACCCCATTGCCCGCGCTGACTACCTTTCCATCATTGGAGAACTCCGCGCCAAGGAAGCCGCTCCCACCATCCTCCGCGCCCTCGATGACCCTGACGCGCAGGTGCGGGAATCGGCGCTCCAGGCCCTCGCGCTGGTCTCACCCGAAGACGCCCGTCCGCACCTCGAACGCCTCTTCAACAGTGGCGAACCCAAGGCCGAGCAATCTGCCTACCTGATAGCCCGCCGCGCCGACGATCCGGCGCTGCTGGCCCGCTTCATCCTGACCAAGCCCCAGCTTGCCGTCCCACCTCTCAATGACCGCGACTCTGACGATAGTTTTGGGATTCCCGCTGTGAAGGACGAGTGGGTTGGCCCCGGCGAACGCTCCAGAACGACTGTTCCTGAGTTGCTCGACACTGCGAAACTTCTCTTCGCAGATGAGCACCAGCCCGAGCGAGTCCGGGTGATGGCGGCAGAGACAATCCTCAAGGCCAGCGTCCCACAGCACTACATGATTGAGGGCACGGCCTCCGCGGCCTCTCTGTCGCTCTCCCCAGACCTGTGGCCCGTCCTGGAGTTCGCTCTCAAGCACTTTCCACGCGGCCTCGGCTGGGACCCTAACGAGGCTGACCCAATCGAAGACGCCGCCTGGTTGGTGCGTGATCCCGCCGCCGTGCCCACGCTGGTCGCCATCCTGAGTAGCCTCGATGTCACCGCAAGCGGCCCCGGCACAGGCGCCGAGCTGACCAGCGCGATCGTCTTTTCGCTGCTGCAGACAAAGCCGGAGGGGGAGGAAGCCTACTGGAAGGTGCTGGCGGAGAGTGAGACAGATGCTCAGGTTGGTCTGCTACGGGCTTTGCAGTGGGGTGGGGAGCGCCCTTCTCTCAATCAGCACAAACTTGACCAGGCGTATCTCCGCCTGCTGCGCAACCTGCCAGCAGGCTCACAACACCTTCTCGAGGTTACAGGGTGGGTGAAGCCGGGGACGCAGGCCGCACTCGAGGCCCAGCAGGCCGTTAAGGAGGCGTATGCCAAGGCCTCCCCCGATGAGCGCACCCGCGGGGGCTATCTGGCGGTTCTGCCGCGCTTGGGAGATCCGGATGCCGAAACCTTGTACCTCGGAGCGATCAACCGCCGCGATGCCGCTCCTGAGCGCCGTCGCGCCATAGGGATGCTGAGAGTGCTGAAGACACCGAACGTCCTTCAGACTGCCCTCAGCATCGCCAACAGCGACTTCGAACTCTACTGGATGCGCTACTCCGCCTTGCGCGCCGTAGAGAAGCACAATCCCGCTCTCGCCCGCCAGATCGCCCGCCGCTGGACCCGAGACTGGCGCTATCAGATGCGAGACTGCGGCCGAACGTTGCTGGCAGGGGAAGAAAAGGGCTATCTATAAACGCCGAATGGGGGAGAGGCGCTGCCCGTCACTCCCTCACATAGACCCTCTCAACCGCGCCATCCACCGCCAGCCTCCGCACCGGCAGCGTCACCGCCATCCCCACCGCCGCCTCCGCCACCTCCGTCACATCCACGCAGCACTGGTCCATCGAGATCCTGCCGATAATCGGTGCTGCCTTCGCCTCCACCATCGCCTTCGCCGCATACTCGCTCTTCCCCCGCCGCGCCTCCCGCCGCGCCAGATACGCCTTCACCGCCGACCTTCCCCTGCCCGCCACCGACTGCGGCACCATCCCCAGCCCTTGCGCAGTCCCCACCGGAACCGTCGCCACCTTCGTCTCCCTGCGGCACACAAACTCCCCGCCGTACCCAACCTTCGCCCCTGCCGGGACGGTATGCACCGCCACAATCCGCGACTTCAGCGCGAACGTATCCTCCCGCAACTCCAGCGGCCGCTCCTTCACATGGTCCGGATACTGCCCATACAATAGCGTCCCCACCCGCACCATGCCTAGCTGCGCTTCCTCTCTCTTCTTCATCCCCAGACTCTCCACAAACATCCCACTCGCCGCCGCATGCACCACCAACCGCCCCGCCTCCGCCTGTCCCGCGGCCTCCCGCGCCAGCCCCGAGAACACCTTCACCGCCCCGCCCTCGCGCAGTATGTCCATCTCCTCAAACATCTTCCCCGACCCGGGCGGCCCAAAGTGCGTATAGACTCCCGTCACTCCGACCGCGGGAAACGCCCGCGCTGCGTCCAGTACATCGGGCAGGCTATCATCTCCACCTATCCGGCTCAGTCCTCCATCAACATACACATGGCACTCCGCCCGCTGTCCGATCCTCTCCGCCGTTACCGCCAACTCCCTGAGCCCCGCCACGCTGACCACCGTAGCCGTCAGACCATGCCGCACCAGCGCCTGGACCTCGTCCTCCACCGCCGGCAGAAACACCAACACGGGCTCCGCCAGCCCAGCCTCCCGCAAGGCCACGCCTTCGCCAACCGTGCTAACCCCCAGCCACTGCGCCCCTTCCTCCACAAACACCCGCGCAGCCTCCACCAGCCCATGCCCGTAGGCATTGGCCTTAACCACGGCCATCAACTGCGTCCCCTCCGCCAACCCTCCCAGCACCGCCCGCACATTATGCCGCAGCGCCTCCCGGTTCACCTCAACAAAAGTAACCATAGACCTTCCCTGGCTGCATTGTTACCACCCAAAACCATCCCACAAGCCGTATCCTCCCCATCCTCGCCTCTATCCTTCACATCCTTTGAATGCCGTTCCCGCCTTCATCCTGCCCATCCGGCCGTCATCCTGAACATCCTGTCAAGCTCTCCTCCCAGCCAACACCAACTCCGCCACCATAGCGAGAAACGCCATCACGAAAAGCGGCGTAGCAATCCCCACCGGCCCCAGACCCACCATCTCCCGCGCTGCCTCGGCCTTAACCACCCGCACTGCAGCCGGCCTCAATAGCCGCTGCAACTCCGCCTCCTCAATCCTGCGCAGATCCGACTCCCTGGGGTCCACATTCGCCGCCAGGAGCGCGGTCTTCCTCACCGTCCCCTCCGTCCATGACAGCCTGTGCACCCCTGGCCGCATCGGCCTAAGCACCCAGTCCCCGCCCTTCACCTCAACTGGTACATTCCCGCCCTCCGCGTCCATACAAGCGACCTCCGCCGCACCCTCCGGCCCCCGCAACCTCACCGTCCCGCCCACCAGTGCCCGCTCAACCTCCCAAAACTCCCGCCGCGCCACATACTTGCATAGTCTATGCACCAGCGGCACAAACACGGGCTGCGTCACCAGGTCCGACCGCGCCGGATCGAGGGCCAGATTCACAACCACCCGCCGCTGTCCGTCAACCTCACCTCCGACAATCCCCGGCGTCCCATCCTCAAAACGAGCCAGAATCTCCCAATCCTCCGTGCCCTCCACAGTCAGAGGCCGCACGGCTCGAAAAGAGACCGCCTGCAGATCCCCCGCCGCCGGATTCCCAAACGCCCGCAGCGGCCCTTGAAACACCTCAAACCATCCGAGCCGCAGGGGATAGGGGAGAGCAGCTGTCTTGCCCACCCGCACCCCCGGCGCCAACCTCGCCACGTCGTCCGCCGCCATCCCCTCTGCGAACACAACCATCCCCGGCTCTTCTGCAGGGCGGAGGCTCGTACCGCGCCGCTCCGGATTGGCTCCGGTGTTTGAGGGGTCACCGACCCGGACCCCGCCGCCTTCCCACACCCCCACCACCTCAGCCCACCCCCTCTCCGCCTCTGTCGCCTCCGGAACCACCCGCACCTTCATCGCCCCCCCGGCCTCCGGCGCCAGGGCCAGCCGCACATGCCGCGTCTGCGCCTCGGTCCCGACCAGTAAAACCCTCAATTCCTCCCGCACCCCCGCGACCGCATAGCTCTCGTCATCCTCCCTGAGCGCATCCCCCGGCAACTTGGCGGTCACCGCCAAAGGCCCCGCCTTCTCGGGCTCCCACTCGAACAGCGCCCTTCTCCCTCCAGCCGCCACCTCAGCCGCCGGCAAAGCCGCCGCACCCACCGTCAACCTGACCTTCACTGCCTCATCGTGTTTGCTGTCAGTGAGACCAACCTCAAGCTGCCCCGCCATCCCCGCCAGCATCGGTTCCTCCAATACCTCCACGCTTCCCACCCCCAGGTTCCGAGCCTCTCGGCCACAATCAACTATGGTCACATCTACTGGCGCGCTCGGCCCCCCACC
>JBDKRC010000331.1:0-56460 GCA_039683575.1 Armatimonadia bacterium
CCCGAGCGGGGGGGTACGTGCCCCCGCCCTACAGTAGACGTGTCACCACCTTCCGGAGGGACCACCTTGAACCGAGAAGACATCCTCAAAGCCCTCGCCGAGGCCGTCATAGACATGGACGAAGACCGTGCCCGTGAACTCGCCGAGGCCTCGTTGGTCGCGGGTATGGAGGCCTACGACACCATCGCGCATGGCTTGGCAGCGGGCATGGAAGTGGTCAGCGAGAAGTACGACCAGGAGGAGTATTTCGTCCCCGAAATCCTGCTGTGTTCGGATGCGATGTACGCCGCTCTCGAGATCCTGCGGCCTCACCTGAAGGCCGAACAGACTGGCAGTGGGACCGTGGTGATCGGCGTCATCGCCGGCGACATCCACGACATCGGCAAGAACATCGTCAAGATGATGCTGGAGGGCGCGGGGCTGCAGGTCCACGACCTGGGCCGCGACGTCCCAGTGCAGCGGTTTGTGGACGAGGCCGAGCGCCTGAACGCCAATATCATCGCGATCTCCACCCTGATGAGCACCACAATGGAGGGCATGCGGCTGGTGGTTGAGGAATTGACCCGGCGCGGCATCCGCGAGAAGTTCAGCGTCATGATCGGCGGCGGCCCGATCTCCCAGGACTTCGCCATGAAGATCGGCGCCGAGGCCTACGGCCGCGACGCTTCAGAAGCCATCCGCGTTGCGCGGCAACTGCTGGAGGCCGCCTCATGAATACCGACACCATGACCCCCAAAGAGCGTTTCATGGCTTTCCTGAGCGGTCAGGAGACGGACAGGTTGCTGTGTGTGCCGCTGATCCTCAACCATGCTGCCCATGCCGCCGGGATGACCGTCTCGCAGGCCCACCGCGATGGAGAGACGCTTGGGAAGGCCCACGCGGCCTCCTATCGCAAGTACGGCCAGGACCTCATCACGATCTTCAGCGACACCTCGCTCATCGCGGAAGCCATGGGAACGAAGCTGTACTATAGCGAGGACGACGCCCCGCGCGTGCAAGAACCGGCTGTGGTCGGACCGAATGACGCCGCAGGTATTGTGCCTCCCGATCCGCACCAGGACGGTCGCCTGCCGCACTACCTGGAGGCCATCCGCACGGCCAACCGCGAGGTCGGAGAGGAAGTCTTCGTTAGCTGCTGCTTCGCACTGCCTGTAACCATAGCAGCGGCGCTGCTCGGTACCGACATTTTCGTGAAGTCCCTGCGCAAGAACCCCGACCTCGCCCACCGACTGTTGAAGGTCTCGATGCAGGCCGCGCTGGACTTTGCCGATGCCGTCATCGAGGCCGGAGGCATCCCAGTGCCAGTGGACCCCGTGGCCTCCTGCAGCGTCATAGGGCCGCGGCAGTACGAGGAGTTCGCCGCACCTTACACGAAGCCCATCATTGAGCGCATCGCGCAGTCCGGCCTACCGCCTGTGTTGCATATCTGTGGCAGCAGCCACCTGATCTGGGGGCAGATGTGCGACACTGGCGCGGCGGTGCTCAGTCTCGACCGGGTGGACCTGGCGGAGGCCAGCCGCAGCGTTGGAGAGCGCGTGTGCCTGCTCGGCAATGTGGCTCCGGCGGAGACACTGCTCTACGGCACACCGGAGACGGTGGATGAGCAGACACGGATTTGCATCGAGAAGGGCGCGGGCAACCCCAAGGGCTACATTGTCGGCAGCGGGTGCGAGGTGCCGCTCAACACCCCGCCTGAGAACATCCACGCGATGATGAGCGCGGTGCGAAAGTACGGACGGAACTAGATCACCATGACCCACAAACAACGCCTCCTGGCCGCGCTAAGCCGCGAGCCTGTGGACCGCCCGCCGGTCATCTGCCCCGGCGGTATGATGTCCGCCGCCGTGGTCGAGGCCATGGAGCGCTGTGGCTACGCGTGGCCGCAAGCCCATGTAGAGGTCGAGGCCATGGCCGGGCTTGCCCTCGCCATGTACGACCTCGGAGCGCTGGAGAACCTTGCCGTACCCTTCTGCATGACCATCGAGGCGGAGGCGCTGGGGGCGCAGGTGAACCTCGGTGACCGAATCACGCAGGCGCGCGTGGACCAAGAGCCCTATCAGAGCGCGCTGGAATTGCTGGAGCAGGCCCATCCCCCTATCGCGGCCTCGCGTCGCGCGCAAGTCGTGCTGGCGGCCCTGGAACGGCTACTCGCGGAGCGGCCTGAGGCGCCGGTGATCGGCAACCTCGTCGGGCCTGTATCCCTTGCTACCTCTCTGGTGACGCCGGACGTCTTCCTCAAGCAGATGTTCCGCCAGCCAGAAGCGACGCAGGCGGCGCTGGAGCGCCTGACTGACCTGCTGCTGGCCTTCGGAGCGGAGCAGATCGCGAAGGGCGTCGAGGTCATCGCCATCGCCGACCCGACGGCCACAGGCGAGATTCTCGGCCCGCGCCTGTTCAGGACACAAGCAGCGCCGGTGCTGGCGCGTCTGACGCGTGGCCTGCAAACCCTGGGCGCAAGGGTTATTGTGCATATCTGTGGAAATGTCCACACGATAGCCCCCCTGCTGGCCGAAATCGGAGCCAATGCCATCAGCGTTGATGACATGGTCGGCCTGCGCAAGCTGCGCGGGCAGGTTCCCAACGCCGCAGTGATGGGCAACCTGTGCGCTCTACGGCTGCAGGAGGACCCACCAGAGAGCATCGCCAGTTGGGTCCAGCGTATTGGGCTGCGGCAGGCAGACATCATCGCTCCGGCGTGTGCGATGGTACCGACAACGCCACTGGCGAACCTGCAGGCACTGGTGCGCTCCGCCGCCGTCGTGTCCGATCCACAAGGAGGGGCCGAGCTTTAGCCGGCCCGCCGTTATCACCGACCATCCACCACACCGCCACCACGGGCCGGCTGAAGCTCGGCCCCTCCGAAGATTCGAAGAGGCGCTGCCCATGACCAAACAGGAACTGCTGCGCAATCTGCCCTCGATAGACCGCCTCCTGAGCGACCCGCACGTTGCCTCGCTTGCCGAGGAACACGGCCATGAACTGGTCGTGTGGCTGCTGCGACGCGAGTTGGAGGCACTGCGCGCGCGGATTCTGGGGGGCGAGGACGTCACTGATGTCGCAGCGACGGTCCTGCAGGCACTTGAGGCTTCGCTGCGACTTTCGTTACGCCATGCCGTGAATGCCGCGGGTGTGGTGCTTCACACCGGTCTCGGGCGCGCGATGCTGGCCCCGGCAGCCGTCGAGGCCGTGCATGACAGCATTCGCGGATACTGCACTCTCGCCACCGACGCCGAGCAGGGCAAGCGGATGTCCCGCGATCAACACCTGAGGGACGTGCTCTGCGAACTCACCGGGGCTGAGTCCGGTACTTTCGCCAACAACAACGCCGCGGCGACCATGCTGGTGCTCAATACGCTCGCCCAGGGCAAGGAAGTCATCGTCTCGCGCGGGCAACTCGTCGAGATCGGCGGCTCCTTCCGCATGCCCGAGGTCATGGAAATGAGCGGGGCCACCATGCGCGAGGTAGGCACCACTAACAAGACGCACCTGAATGACTACGAGCGGGCCATCAACGAGAACACCGGCGCGCTTTTGCGTGTCCACCAGAGCAACTACCGCATCATGGGCTTCACTTCCGAGCCGGGGATCGAGGAACTGGTGGCGCTGGGCGACAAGCACGGCCTGCCGGTGATTGATGACCTCGGCAGCGGAGCACTGATTGACCTCAGCCAGTTCGGGCTGGAGCGCGAGCCACTGATCCAGGAGAGCGTCAGAGCCGGGGCGGCGGTGGCGTGCTTCAGCGGCGACAAGCTCATCGGCGGTCCGCAGTGCGGCATCATGGTCGGCAAGCGCGAGATCATCGAGCGCATCAAGAAGAACCCTCTGGCCAGGGCGCTGCGCATCGGCAAAATGACTGTAGCGGCCCTGGAGGCCACACTGAGGCTGTTTCTCGATGAAGACCACCTGTGCGAGAAGCACCCGACGTACCGCATGTTCTCGCTCCCGCTGGAGGGCTTGAAGGCACGCGCGGAGGCACTGGCGGCGAAAATGGGGACTGACCCCATTTTCACGATCAGCCATGAGGACGATGGTTCCCTTGCGCTGAAAATGGGGTCTGTCCCCGTTTTCGCTCTGCGCATCATCGAAAGCGAGACCGAAGTCGGCAGTGGCTCGGTGCCGACACAGACCCTCCCGACGTGGGCGGTAGCCGTGCAGCCGCAGGGCATGGCACCGGAAGAGCTGGCCCGTCGCCTCCGCTACCACGAGCCGCCCATCTTTGCGCGCATCCACAGAGACAGTGTCCTGTTTGACCTGCGAACCATTCAGCCGGAGGAGGACGAACTGGTGGCGGCGGCTCTGCGGAGTGTACTGCAGTGATTGATCCCGAAAAGCGCCGCCGCGTGATGGAGCGCTCCATTGCCCTCGGCCACTGTATCTGCAACCCCAAGAAGCCCTGCCCGTGCGATCTGTTCGCCGAGCGGGACCTCTGCCTCTGCGCCGGTGAGCGGCCCGAGGATGCCCCCGAGACCGTCGCGCTGACTTCCCTCGTAAAGAACGCGGGTTGTGCCTCGAAGATCAACCAGAACGACCTCAAGCGCGCCCTCGGGGACCTGCCGCAGATCAGCCACCCACGGGTGCTGGTGGGCTCGAATACTGGCGATGACGCCGGCATCTACCAGCTCAATGATGAACTCGCACTCGTGCAGACCGTGGATGTCTTCACCCCCGGCGTGGACGACCCCTACACCTTCGGCCAGATCGCAGCGGCCAACTCCCTGAGCGATGTCTACGCCATGGGCGGCCAGCCCCTGACGGCGCTGGCGATCATCGGCTTCCCTATCGAGAACCTCAGCCCGCGGATCATGACCCAGATCATGCGGGGGGGACAGGACAAGATGCAGGAGGCGGGCGTGCCCATCGTCGGCGGGCATAGCATCAACGACCTCGACGTGAAGTTTGGCTTCTCCGTGACGGGGCAGGTCCATCCGCAGCGCATCGTCACCAATGCCACGGCCCAGCCGGGCGATTCGCTGATCCTGACCAAGCCCCTCGGCGTGGGCATCATCAGCTTTGCGGCTCAGCTAGACCGCGCTACGGCCCAGGCAATGGATGCTGCGGCCTATTCAATGAAAACCTTAAATAGATTCGCCGCCGAGTTGATGATCGAGCACGGCGTGCGCTGTGGCACGGATGTGACCGGCTTCGGGCTGCTGGGACACCTCAGCGAAGTGGCGCGGCAGAGCGGCGTCACGGCCGAGGTCTGGGCAGATCGGGTACCGATGTTTGACGAGGCACTTCAATACGCCCGTGAGGGCCTGCTCTCAGGGGCCATGGAGCGCAACCGCGAGTATGCGGGGCAGTTCGTGCAGGTGGCGCCGGGTGTGGCCGAGGAGCGCGTGAACGTGTTGTACGACCCGCAGACCTCAGGCGGGCTGCTGATGGCGGCCCCGCCGGACGTGGCGGAGGAGATAGTCCGACGCCTGCACGAGGCGGGCCAGACGACGGCAGCGATCATCGGGCGCATTACCGAGCAGTCGGAGGGCAAGATCGTGATCAAGAACGAGGGCGAGCAGGAAAGCTGCTGCTGCAGCGCGGCGGCTGAGAGTTGCTGTGAGGATGAGCCAGTCGAGGAGCCCTGCTGTGCCGAGGGGAGCCCCTGCTGCGCCGGAGGCGGCGGCGAGTCGAGCCTTACCAGCATCCGCGAAGCTTTCGGGGCGTTCATGGGCGAGGTGAACTCGCCGGGGGCGCTGGGGCTGCGGGAGAAGGAACTCGTCTCGGTGGCGCTGTCGGTGCTGTCGAAGTGCGAGCCCTGCGTGAAGATCCACGTGAAGAAGGCGTGCGAGGCGGGGCTGACGCAGGCGGAGGTTGACGAGGCGGTGTGGATGGCGATCGCCTTCGGCGGGGCCCCGACTATGATGTTCTACAACGGCATCCGGAAGTAAAGTCATCGCGTGGGAGGCATGCTCCGCATGCCGGACTCAGTGAGCATGTTCCGGCACACGAGGTGTGCCTACCACGCGGAGAGATGGAAAGAGACGAGTTCCGGCATGCGGAGCATGCCTACCACGCGAAGAGGAAACAATGCCAGACGAACTCCAACAAATCATCATCGGCACCGCCGGGCACATTGACCACGGCAAGACCGCGCTCGTGAAGGCGCTGACCGGCGTGGATGCCGATACGCTTGAGGAGGAGAAGCGGCGCGGGATCACCATCGAGCTTGGGTTCGTATTCATGCCTCAGGCTGCCGGGGATGACAGGCAGATCGTCTTCATAGACGTGCCCGGCCACGAACGGCTGGTCAAGACGATGGTTGCCGGGGCGAGTAACCTTGACGCCGTGATGCTGATCGTCGCGGCTGATGAGGGCGTTGCGGCACAGACTCGTGAGCATTTTGACATTCTCAAGCTCCTGGGCATGACGCGGGGGCTGGTGGCGCTGACTAAGGTGGACCTCGTGGACGAGGCGCGGCGCGAGCAGGTCACGAACGAGGTCAGAGGCTACCTCAGCGGCAGCTTCCTTGCGGACGCGCCTATCACGCCGGTCTCGGCGGTCACCGGCGAGGGCGTCCAGGAGCTGCGGACGGCGTTGCAGGCGCTGGCGGCGACCGTTGAGCCGCGGACGGACAGCGGCGTGTTCCGCATGCCTGTGGACCGTGTCTTTACCATGCATGGTTTTGGCACGGTGATCGCCGGGACGGTGCTGGCGGGGTCAGTGCGGGTGGGCGACCAGGTGGAGATACTTCCGGAGGGGTTGCGGACACGCGTACGGGGCATACAGGTGCATGGGGCGAAGACAGAGGTGTCGGGGCTGGGAGCGCGGACGGCGCTGAATGTGCCGGATGTGAAGAAGGAGGACCTGCGGCGGGGCCAGACGGCAGCGGCGCCGGATTCGCTCAAGCCCACGCAGCGCCTCGACGCCCAGCTATACCTGTTGCAAACCGCAGACGAACTCAAGCACCGGGCGCGGTTGCGGCTGCACATCGGCACCGACGAAGTCATCGCACGCGTGGCACTGCTCGATCGCGAGCGGCTCCTTCCGGGCGAGACAACCACCGTGCAGTTCATCCTTGAAGCCTCAACCGTGGCCGTGCCGCGCGATCGCTTCGTGGTGCGTACCTTCTCGCCGCTGCAGACCATTGGCGGCGGGACGATCCTCGATGCCCACCCAGAGAAGCACAAGCGGTTCGATGAGGACGCGCTGGAGGGGCTGACCCAGCTTGAGGGCGACCTCGGGCAGGTGATCGCGCAACAGGCTCTGAAGGCCGGAGCGGTGCCGCAGAAGCTGGCCGACTTCGTTGCCGCTACGGGAGCGGGTGAGCCGGAGGTGGCTGCAGCGGTCGCTCAGCTTGTTGAGGCGGGGCGACTGGCAGCGGTGCGAGAGGACTATCTCCATGCAGAAGTGCTCGAGGACCTCGCAAGCAAGCTCCACCATGCCTTCGCCGTCTACTACCAGAGAAGCCCGCAGAAGCTCTGGATGCCGCTGTCGGACCTGCAGGCGCAGGCGGCGAAGCTGATGCCCAAGCCGGTCTGGGAGGCGCTCTTCAGGCAGATGGTGACTGAGGGGACGCTCGTGCGCAAGGAGCAGCGCGTGCGGCCTGCTGACCGGCAGGTAGAGCTCAAGCCTCAGGAGCAGGAGTGGGCCGAGCGGGTAGCCAGGGCATACCAGGCTGCGGCATTCTCAACCCCTTCAGAAGAGGAAGTGCGCGCGGAACTGAAAATCCCCGAGGCGGCGTTTGCAGGTGTAATGACCGCGCTGACGGAACAAGAGACCCTCATCCGCGTCAGTGACAAAGTCATCTACCATGTCGAGCCGCTGAATCAGCTTCGCGAGAAGGTAGCGGCACTGATTCGCGAGCGAGGCAGCATGACGGTGGCGGAGTTGCGTGACGAATTGGGTATCTCGCGCAAGTACGCGCTGGCAGTGATGGAGTACTTTGACGCAGTGGGGCTGACGAGGCGCGAGGGGGACGCGCGGGTGTTGGCGTAGAGACGGCTCTGCTGTAGGGCGGGGGCTCGTACCCCGCCGGCCGTCGTCCACGATCACCCGAGCGGCGGGGTACAAGCCCCCGCCCCACAGCCCGAGTGCGGCAGACGGAGGAGTCAGGGTTCCGGTGGGCCTCCTGGGCTTCAAACCCAGTGTGGGGCTCGAGAGAGTCCCGGGTGGGTTCGACTCCCACACTCCTCCGCCAGATTCAGTGGTCAGTTGGCAGTGGTCAGTTAACGGCGGGAGGCAAAGGCAAGACAAAGGCAAACGCCCGACCATTGGCCGGGCGTTTTTTGGTTCTTTGAGTAGCGCGCGCACGGCGCGCTGGGTTACTTGCCCCCTCACCCACCGGTCTTCGGCTTAGTAATGAGGACTGTGCTGGTTGGGGCTTCCCACTTCACACCGCAGCCCAACCGAGTGCTCATCAGGCGTAGCGGCAGGTAGATGCTGCCGCCAATCGTGAGCCCCTCGGATCCGGAGATACGGGCGATTTTACCACACAGGACCACAGTCGCAGATTTGGTGTTGGGGTTCCACTTCACGCTGCCGCCCAGAGCCTGAACTCCGCTGCGCAGTGGGACATATGTCGTGCCGGCGCGCTCTATGGCTGGCGGAGTGACCGTCACCGCCTTGCCGTCGACATTCATCTTCACCGGCTTGTCAGCAGCCTGTGCGCCTGCAACGACCACGAGCAACGCGAGCAGCACCAATACCGGCATGAGGCTTTTCATGGCGTTACCTCGAACGGATATGCCTTGTCATTCTTAGCGAAGCGGGTAATCTCCAAGGCATCTTACCAAATGACATGGACTTATACAACCCGCCAGAGTTCGGTTCGTTCCCCAGGAGGAAGAAGATGATGAAGAAGGAACCTTGAGGATGCGCATTTGTCAGCTATATGTATGCCTTGATGAGTCGCTTGCTGGGAGGGGCCGACCATGCATCGGAAAGCGTTTGTGCTCGTGCTGCTGGCCGTCTTGACTGCCTGCCTTGCCTATGCCGCTCCTGCCCCTCCTCCCGCACCTCCCCCTCCCGGATACGGGCCCGGAGGCCCCAAAGGCGCCCTGTCCCCCTCCGGCATAGCCGGGACTGTCGTGAACGCCGCTGGCCAGCCACTCGCCGGCGTGACGGTCTTCAACAACGGCGATGGCCCAGTGGAGCTCAAGGCCCGAACCGATGCGGCCGGGCGGTTCCTGCTCAAAGGCTTCGTTCTGACCCCGGGGGCGTTTGTCTTTGTGGAGCAGCCGTGCTACCACTTCTACGGCGGGTACTTCAGCCTCGGGACCAAGGACGCGAAGATCGTCCTCACTCCCGCCGATGGGCAGCGTCCGGCCGTGACGTTGCAGCCCCAGCGCGAGGATCTCGAGTATCGCCGCGAACTGGCGCAGAAGCTTGTGGACAAGGGCATGGCCCTTATCAAGAGCGATCCCAAGGACCCGAACTACCTTCTCCTCGCGTACGCGGCAATACAGCTCGACCCCACCAAAGCCCCTACACTGACCTCCGACCCGCTCAAGCGGCGCACACTCTTCCTGCTGATTGACCGCCTAAGCGACTTGGCCCCCGAGGAAGTCATCCAGTCCACGAGCCAGTACAACCGTTGGACCGCCATGTACTACCTGCTGAAGTGGTCGCGGCGGCCGGAGGTGCGCAAGAACCCTGCGGTCGAGGCGCAGATGCTGCAGGAGGTCATCACCTTCAGCCGCGATGACGAGCCGAGAGTGTTGCAGGCACTGACTTACCGGACGGAGGCGGCAGGACGCCTGCTCGAACTTGGCTACCCCGAGGCGCGGCAGGTGCTCGACCGCGACTTGCCGCTCGTATCGAAGCTGCCGTTCAGCCTGGACGACTACGAGACGGCACGGGTGGTGATGGTCTTCGCCCAGGCGTACTACCTCGTGGACCCGGAGAAGGCACTGGCGCTGGTGAAGGGCCCGGCGAACTCACCGTACAATCTGGAAGACATGACGCGACAGAAGCTGGGGGTGCGGCGGGCGCGGAAGGACCCCGATGAGGGGCTGAGGGTGTACCCCAGGCGGAGCGCCAACGAGCCGCAGCAACTCAGCGACATCGCAATGGCAGCGGCCATCGCCGAGACCGATCCGGCTCGCGCCGAGGCTTTTGCGCGAGAGATCGCGGATGCCCAGGTGAAGGCGCTGGCGTTGGGTGAAGTCGCGGCCGCCCTGATACCGACCGATCGGGAGCGGGCACGCAAGCTGTTTGGCGAGGCGTACCAGATGATGAGCGCCAAGTCCGCGGGGGAGCAACGCGGGTATTTCACGCCCGGGCTGATGCTGGCCTCATTGGCGGTCATGATGCGCGATGCCGATCCCGCGATGGCCTACGAGGCGATGATGCGGGGCCTGTCCCGGCGGTCGCCGGTGGGCAGGAACCCGAACGACGAGTACATGACTTCCGTTCTGGTGCAGGCCGCGCAGAAGGTGGACGCGCCGACGGCGCGGCGGCTGCTGCGGCTGCCGGAGGACCCCAGCGCCGACCAGGTCATGGCGCTGACGAGAGACAGTTGGGCCTACCCGGGGCTGGCGGCGGATGTACTGTTGGAGGCAAGCCAGGCGGCCGGGAACGAGGGCCTCAATGCGAGCGTGTATGGCCAGATGACGATGCAATTGCTGCGGGACGAGGCCTTCCAGTGGACGTACTTCGCGGGCGACTGGACGCAGTACCTGAGTGATTCGTACGAGTGATGAGGCGGGGGCTGAGACGGCCGAGACGATGACAAACGCTGTCATCCTGAGCGGCGGACGTCCACGTCCGCAAGCGAAGAGTCTCCGCCACCGCGGGGATGCTTCACTTCGTTCAGCATGACAGACTTTGGGCTCATTCAATCGGGGGTCACACAATGCGCAAGTACATCTGGCTGGCTGTACTGACGGTCTCGGCGGCGCAGGCTGCCGGGTTGCGGTTTGTGGACCAGTGGGAGCGCGATGGGCTCCCGGTGGTGCCCACAAATATCCTGAACCTCTATGCACAACCGCCGGAGAAGTTCGCATCGCTCCCGCCGGACGCCCCGGCCCAGCGGTACACCCTCTGCTGGCCCATCGGCGCGGGGCAGGCGGCCGCTGCCCCTGACAAGGACCGCTGGATGAGCTTCATGATGGACGCGGACCCCGCGCATCGGGAGTTCCTGTGGGTTGACACCAATCGCAACTGGGTCTTCGAGCCGGGCGAGAAGTACGCGCTGGGCGACCTGAAGTGGGGCGACAAGACCATTCGCGGCTTCGAGACCCCAATCGACATCGGCGGTGAGCCGGCGACGCGCACGCTGCGGGTGTGGCTCGGGACGTTCCCCGGTACGCTGCTCGTGTCGCTCAGGGGCTACTGCGCCGGGACCGTGGAGCTAGGCGGCAGAGAGGTCGCAGCGTTGCTGGCCGATGCCGACATGGACGGCCGCTTCGCTACCCTCGGCCGGGACCTGATCTTCCTCGACCTGGACGGCAACGGCAAGTACTTCATCGCCACCGAGCGCTACCCGCTGGCCGAGAAGCTGCGGCTGGACGGCAAGACGTACGCAATGCAGTACTCACCCAATGGTGCCAGCGTCGCCGCAACTGAGACGTATCTCGGGCAGGGGACGGTGCGCTTTGCGCTCAAGGGTGCGGGCAACAAGCCAGTGATGGCGACGTTGCGGCGTGATGACGGTGAGGTGGTGGCGGCGGGCAAGCTGGGCGAGCCGGTGACGGTGCGTGAGGGTACATGGACCATGTTCACGCTTGCGAACCTGCGGATGCAGGAGGGCGCGCGGACGTGGTCTTACAGCTTCAGCCGCCACTCCGGTGAGTTATCGAACCTCTCGCCGTTGGTAGTCAAGCCGGGGCAGGAGACCACGTTTGACCTGCTCGGGCCGATCAAGCTGACCATGAACGGAGTGCAGGCCACAGCGAAGCCGGGGGATCAGGTGAATGCTCAGGTGGGCTTCACGAGCGCGACGGGAATGGACGTGCGGTCGCAAAGCAGCGGACCGAGCACGCGCGACTCCGATGAGCCGAAACTAGAACTGAAGCTACTGGACGGCAAGTTTGCAGTTAGGGCGCAGGGCCGCATGGGCTTTGGGTGAGGCGGCGGGTGCAGTGGCTCCCTGGCGTTGCCAGCGGACTTGAAGCCGGGCAAGTACCATGTAGTCGCACTGATACCGACGGGCCCCCTCGCGGGGACACTGCGGGCGGAGACGGCGGTGGAGGTGAAGTAGAAGCAGGGGGATCGCGAATCCAAGAGGGGCCGCGCTTCAAGCGTCGGCCCCTCTTTTGTCGTCTACCATTCTACGGCAGGAAGTTGTACATCCTCATGTGGAGGAAGTTGCCTAACACACCCCAGATCGCCCCGGCGCTGAACTCCCCCAGGATCAGGCCCATGAAGAACATCGAGGCCGGGCGGAAGGCGCCCATGCCCCCGTAGCGCAATATCAGGACCTTCAGCAGCCAACTCATCAAGATCGAGGGCGCAAACAGCGCCATCGAGAAGCTCCCCGATACCGCAAATCCCGCCGGGTGCAGCGGCCACCAGGTGAAATTGGTCCGCAGCGCCGCCAACGCCACTGTCACCCCGAGACCCACGAATACAGCGATAGTCGCATGCCAATTGGTCGTCGGCGGACTCTCGATCCACGACTGCAGCCGCGAGAAGGCCTCCTGGCCCTTGTAGGCCCAGCCCTCGCCCCCCTGGCGGAAGAACGCATCCAGCAGTATCCCCCACCCGCAGATCAGCCCCAGGGCGGTGGCGAGCGTCAGAGCAACCGCCAGCCCGCTCTGAGCCGTATTGGTAAGGCTCGCCAACTTCATACCCTCGATCTGGTTAGGCATCGGGTGACTGCGGTGAGCGCGGTTAATGGACCAGAAGAACGAGAACATGATGAGGTTGTTGACCCCAAGACGGCGGGGTCCGGCCATCTCAGTCAGCACGGCTTCGGGACCGATCTTGTGCAGGTCATGCACCGGCGAGCCAAGCTCGGCGCGGATGCGGGCGACGGCGATTGAGATGCCCAGATAGAGCAACAGGAAGGCCAGCGCGAGCCACAGGCTCATGCCCGCGTGCAGGCAGAAGGCGACCAGCAGCCCCAACCCCACCAGCAGCGCCCAGACAGTGAAACGGTACGAGAAGGCCTCGCGGCTGTCGTCCTCGGTGCGCTTGCCCATGGCGGCTTCGAGCGCGGCGACGAGATGGTGGCGGCTGGAGTATAGCGAGAAGAACGCCAGCGCCAGGTAGGCGCCAAAGGACTGCTCGTCAATCCAGGGGGCGCGCGGGATGCGCCCCCAGCCGGCCGCCGCTACTGCCACGCGCACGATTTTCCAGAAGATGTAGAAGAACCACGAACTGAAGGCGAGGTCGGTGGGGATGAAGAACGCGAGACCCACGCCGAAGGGGAAGATGTTCAGCGGCGTCCAGCCGATGGAGCGCCAGGGCATGGTTTTGATGATCTGGCCGAGGTCATAGGCGGCGCTGCGCTCGCCCATGAGGTTGGGGACGCGCGGGTAGAGCAGATGCAGGCCGTTGACCGCGTCGATGAAGAAGGCTATCCCGAAGCCGATCCACATGAGCCTGCTGCTCCACAGCGGGGTCTCCGGGCGGGTCATCTCGAGCGGAAGTTGCACGATCGGGAAGCTGAGCTTGGCCTCCTCGGTCCACTGCTTCCGGAAGAGGTTGTTCAGCGCCAGCATCACGAAGATCAGGGTGAACGAGAACCCCGACCACCAGGCAGCCGGCACCATCCATTGCCGCCAGTAGGGGGTGGCGAACAGGGGCTGGTTGCTCTCGAAGTAGGCCCACAGCGCGCGTTCATCGGTGACGGTCAGCCACGGCGGAATCTTCTGGAGGAATAGCTGCTCCCAATGGTTCTCAGGCGTGGCGTGCCAGAACGGGTGTGCCACGACCGGTATCATGGTCTGCAGCTGATCGAGGCCGCACACGGCGCTGGAGATGGCGAGCATGGCGTAGATGACCAGCAACTCGCCCTGGCGCAACGCCCACCGCGGGGAAATGCGGCGCAGGAGGGCATTGAGCCCACAGACCAAGAGCAGCGTGACGATGACATTGAAATAGAGTGAAACGGTGGTAGGGCGGCTCTGGCCCCAGATGTAGCCCCAGAGGATGAACCAGGCATTGGGCGGGATGAGCAGCAGGCCGATGACGACCGCGCGGACGGTCACCGGAGCGGGAGCGGGAGTCGGGGAGGGTGAGGCTGCAGTGGATTGTGGTGTGGAGTGGGCGGCGATGGCCGGAGGCTCCTTTGCCTGAGTGAGCGGCATGCGGTTCGCCACCGGACACACTCATCCCTCCTGGAGCGGGGCTACTCAAAGCGTCAGGGGCCGGCAGATGCCGGCCCCTGTGTATATGTAAACCCTCCGCTGCCGCGAGTGCTACTTGGCAGGGGCGGGTTGGGCCTTGAGGAGCTCCTGGATGGCGGCGCGGATCTCTTCGCGCTTGGCACCGGCGGCCTTCATCTCCTTGACTTTGGCCTGCACCTGCTGGCGCTGCTCGGGGGTGAGGTCCTTCATGAGACCGGCGTCGCGCTGGCCTCCGGCCTTCGGGGTTTCGATGCCCCAGCCCTTGCACAGCTCCGCGACCGCCGCGCGGATCTCCTCAGGCTTGGCGCCAGCGGCCTTCAGCTCGTCCATCTTTGCCTTGAGCTGCGTCCGCTGGTCTTCGGTGAGCTGGCCGATCCAGTCCTGCTTCTGGCCCCGGTTCTGACGTCCCTCGCCAGCCTGCTTCCCCTCGCCGCGCTGCCCCTGCGGCATTTCGATGCCCCAGCCCTTTAGCATCTCCTGCATGGTCGCCCGGATCTCCTCCGGGGTCTTGTTGGCCTGGCGCATCTCCTTCATCTTCGCCTGCAGCTGCTCGCGCTGTTCGGGGGTAAGCTTCTCCATCAGGGCCTTGCGTCCGCCACCCTGGCCGCCCTCTCCGTGCGGCATCTCAATGCCCCACCCCTTTAGCATCTCCTGCATGGCCGCCCGGATCTCTTCGTGCGTCTTATTGGCCTGGCGCATCTCCTTCATCTTCGCCTGCAACTGCTCGCGCTGCTCGGGGGTGAGCTTCTCCATCACAGCGCGCATGCCGGCCCCACGGCCGCCCTGGCCCTGCGGGGTCTCGATGCCCCAACCCTTCAGCATCTCCTGCACAGTTGCGCGGACTTCTTCCGGCTTGGCGCCGGCAGCCTTCAGTTCCTCCAGCTTGGTCTGCAGTTGGGTCTTCTGTTCGTCGGTGAGCTGCTGGAAGATCTTGCCCTGCTGGCCGCCTCCCCGCTGCCCCTTGCCGCCCTGTGCGAAGGCTACGACGCTGCAGGTAACCAGGGCCAGCGCGAGAAGCGCGGCTGTGATCGTGGTTCTGACATTCATGGGATCTACTCCTTGTTGCGAATTGTGCCGCCCCCGGTGGAGCTCGATGCTGCGGCTTACGTGCATAAGGACGCGGCCCAGTCAGGAGTTATTCCCATATTTCCGAGTACTCTCAGTTGGCCAGCGACACGCTCTCAATCAGGCCATCGGCATGGACGGCGTGGGGAGTATTGGCGATGGTCAGGAACTGCACCACCCGTGACCCGGTCGCGGCGGTGCGACCGAGCGGTTTGCCGGTCAGGGCATCGAGTAGCTGCACGGTGCCGGCCTTGCCGCCGATGAGGACGCGGCCGTTGTCTGCGACAGACAGAGCGCTAATGCGGTCGCCGGCGTCGGCAGTCCAGAGCTTGCTGAGTTCCAAGGCCTCATTAGTCTGTCTTACCGCGCGGTAGGCGTGGAGCAGGCCGAGGTCGGTGGCAGCGAGCAGGATTGGGGGCTCGCCCGCTGGCTGCCAGAAGGCGAGGTGAGTGAAACAACCGGCCTTGCGGCCCGCGAATTTCTCAGCATACGGGCCGACCGCCCAGAAGCAGTGCAGATAGCTCGGGCCGCCGACTAGAAGGTTAGGCGGAGTGCCAGCGCCGCGCAGAGCCAGCAGCAGGGCGACTTGAGGGCTGTCGATGTTCAGACCGGGGTTGCGGTCGTTGTCGTAGTCGGCGGGGACGATGACCTTGCCGGTGTGGTCGAAGATGAGAGCCTTCGGATAGCTGTAGTTGAAGAGGGCGGCGATCTCCAGTTTCCCGTCGCCATCGATGTCCGCGATGTCCCCCCGCTCGAAGTTGCCGGTGATCGAGCCGCGCGTGAGGCAGAGGTACTTCTCCCACTTTAGTTGGCCTGCCCCGTCAAGACAGTGCAGCCACGCCGCGCCGACTATGACCTCAGGCTTGCCGTCAGCATCGAGGTCGGCGATGCGTAACCAGTCCACCGCCGGGGTAGGCATGCGGGTGGGCTTGCAGGTGAACGCCCAGAGTTCTTTGCCCTGCGCATCGAGGGCGCGGACCTGCCCCTCCGCCGTGCCGGTGACTACTTCCACCTTGCCATCGGCATTGAGGTCAGCGGCGGCGATGACACCACAGGGGGAGGGCGAAGCAACGTGCCAGAGCAGCTTGGTGCCGTCATAGGCCCGGATGCCGTCGGAGGCTGCTGTCAACCACTCCGGCTCGCCGTCGCCGGTGAGGTCTGCAGTGGTGACAGCGGCGACAGCGCTGTCGAGCCTGGTTGGGGAAGTTCTCAGGCCGAAGACCTCTCCCGCCCCTGCTTTGGCTGCATTCGCGGTGTAGGCGGCGGCAAGCGCGTCGGCCTCGCTCAGTCGCTGCTGCAGGAATCGGCGAATCAGAGCAGCGCCGTCAACCAGTGCCTGATGCCCCGCGGCAAGCTGCACGGGCTTCTCTCCCGTCACCGTAACCGTGACCGGCTGCGGACATTCCAGACTAAGCGACCAGTCCTCCATCGACAGCGTCACCGGCCCCGTGACCTGCAGGAGGGGCTCGTCGGCCGGGCCCAGGCGCGTCAGGCCCGTCAGAAGTGCTCGTTCCCTCTCCACCACAAAGGCTGTTGTTTCGCCCGTGCCACCAGGCATTGGGCCGACGCCGCACAATGCCTTTGTCCCACCTTCCTCGATGAGGGCTGCTGCGGCCGATAGCGGCTTCAGTGTCACCTGGGGGGCAGAAGCACCAGCCTCGATGACGTTGATGAAGCTGACGAACTGGCCAGGCTCGAGATGGGCGCTCTTGTCCTGCTGGAAGATGCGGGCGATGGGCGCGCAATGCGGATAGGCGCTCTTCCACTCGTCGGGGTTGGGCATGGCGAAGTCCACGACATCGAGTCGGGCGCGGCCGTCGGACGTAATGGTGCAGGACTTGCCCGACTGCGTTAGTTTGAGAGAGGGGCCGTCGAGGCTGGCCTCACCCAGACCACGATAGCTGCAGCGCACCACGTAATCCCCCGGCTCGCGAGCGAGTGCGCGGTCGAGGACGATGAAGCGCTTGCCGCGCTGCCAGAAGATGGTGCGTTCCCAGTCCGCGCCTGAGAAGCCCTCGAAGGTGCTGGTAGTGAGGGCGAGAGCTGGGCTTTGGGCGGCAGCACGTAGCTTTGCCTCGTGGACCTGATAGCCCACCTCACCGTTGCGGACGATGTAGAGGCCGGAGTGGTCCTGGATCGAGCGCGTGGAGTAGGTGTGGTCAACCAGCCACATGCGGCCCTGGTCGGTGTAGTTGATGATGGTATTGACATCATTGTGCATGTGGCCTGCGGGACCGTTTGGGTAGCCCTCGGGGGTGCCAAACTTGCCGCTCCCATCGAGCAGCAGGTACTGGGCGTCAGGTGACCAGCGGTCGCGGAAGACTGCTTTGTTGAACCATTCGCTGCCGGCACTCTCGCGCGGGTCGAAGACCGGGTTCTTTGATCCCTGGCCTTTGCGAAGGGTCTGTTTGAATATCGGGAAGACGGAGAGGCCCGTCCAGTCGGTGGGCTCCTGCTCTGGTATATCCAGGTTCACCGGGATGGCATTCGTGAAGGTTCTCAGGCCGCAGGCCTGGGGGAGTAGGTTGTGCGCGACCCACGAAAGACGAGGGTCGCGGTAGTACCATGCGGCCGGAGCAATCGCCTCGTACAAGCCCGGCTCCACAAGCGAGCCGTCGTCGCCGAAGCCCGAGGCGAGCCCGAGGTTATTGACGCAGGCCTGTGCGATGTACTCGGCGTGGCCGAGGGCAATGCCCCGCTTGAGGTACGTAAGGTCGCCCTCGGCGAAGGCATGCTCCATCGCGTCAATGGGGCAATAGCAGAGGTAGCCGCTGGCGTCTTCAAGCACCTGGTGGCTGGCGGCCTGCCCGAGGTATGTCGCGCTGGCGACCTGCATCCAGTACTTGCTCTCGGGCAGCTTGTAATAGCGGTCGAAGTACTGCCAGGCCAGGTAATCGTTCTGCGCGGCATTGGTGCCATGGTTTTCGTCCACGACCTGCACCATGCCGTCCTTGACCATATCATGCACTGCGCGCTTCTCATGTCCCTGGCGGGCATCGGCCAGGAGCGCATTGGCTATGTCGAGGCGATCCTGGTCCGTCCATACGGGCAGTTCCTCGACCAGATCCCACCACCGAACATGGGCGGCGGTGCCGGGCTCCATCTCAACGCGACGAGGCATCACCGACAGCAAGGCGCGATTGGCATCGAGGATTTGCTTCATGAGCGGCGGCAATTCAGGGTTGCCGTTCCAGAACCAGGTCTGCGCGAGCCGCGCGATGGCGCCGGTGACTGTGGCAGCGTTGCCATTGGGACAGGACGCGACCTTCCCCTCGGCATCCATCAGCTTGAGGTCCTGGAGATACTGCCGGAAGTAGTCGAGGCCGCTGTACTGGGGCTGGCGCTTGGAGGAGAGAGAGTCTGTTGGCGCCGGGTAGAAACGCTTCGGTACGGGGACCGACTGGACCTCGAGCAGAGGCTGGGCTAACACCACGTCACGACCAGTGACATGTTTGTCCACGAAGACCTGCACCGCCCGGAGCAGCCCATCGGCGTCCGAGGCTGTCAGTGCGAGGACGTTCGAGCCGTTGGCAAACGGGTCGTGGATGGTGCGCAGGATATACCCACCAGGGCCGGGGAAGATCGAATCACCGTTGGCATACCCCTTGCCCCACAAGACGGCGAGCAGGCGGTTGTTGTTGATGTTGCCCAGAGCGACGACATTGCGCCCGGCGAGACGGGCAAAATCAGCCTGCCATTCCTCTGAGACCAGTTTGGAGGCGGGTAGGCTTTCGAGCTTAACCCCTGTGGCCTTCTCGACTGCCGACAAAAAGGCACCGGCAGCGGGACACTCCCCATCGGGCAAGACCACGAGAGCGCGGGGCTTCCCGCCCATGCAAATCTCAGTGCGCGCGTAGAGCGGCTTGAGGGCCGTGAGCGGTTGTGCGACGGCAGCCACGACTGCAATAGCCAGCACGAGCGGCAGGAGATAGCGCATCGCAAACCTCGTCTCGTTGCGGCGGATGCTGGTAGGTTTGTTCAGTCAGCCCTCTGGTTCCTCCTGGAGAGGGTTTGCCGGTCGCTTTGGAGAAGTCTGCCTCAACAAACGAGGGAGTGATGTTGATGTCGGCTGTAATGAGCGAACAAGACCTGCTGTTGGCTGCCCAGGCGTATCTGAAGAGCCACTACGGCGAGGACACGGTACGTATGGACGTATTGAGTAACAAGGTGGAAGGCGGCAACGGAGCGCTGACGGTGGAGTGCACAGTGAGCATCGGCGGGTCGCGGTCGAACTGGCGCAAGACGTTCACCTTCCGCGACGGGGAAGTAACGAACATGACGTGGCGGCATTTGGGCTAGTTGCCGAACCGCGCACCGAGAGCGCACACGAAAAAAGGGTGAGGGAAAAGCCCCCCGGCTCTCCCCTCACCCCACCTCTTCCCCCAAAGAGGCCCCCTGACCTACGGATTGCAGACGCTATAGGAGGCGCCCGCCACTTGTCTGCGGGAGCCGGAGGCGCCGAAGGCATAGCTGGCGCCAATGAAGAGGTTATGGTCATCACCAGCGAACAGACCGCCTGGGGCGGCGTTGGTGAAGCCCGCCTGGATCGTCCAGCGATCGTCATAGCGATACCGGCCGTAGATGGAACTCAGCGGGTCCTCATCGCCGAGATCGCCACTGGCGGACTGCAGTTCCACTCCCAGCTCCAGGCCGTTGCTGAGTGTGCCTTCGAGGCTACCGAAGATGCGGAAGGCGTCCTCGTTGTCGTCAAAGAAGTCCAGCCTCGTCCAGTTGACGCCGAGGCTGCCGCGAATTGGCGTTCGGCTCAAGTTGGCGAGTTGGCGAGTGTGTACGGCGTACACCTGCCAGCCCTTGGTGTCAATGTCCCTCGCCTTGTCATACATGATACCGACGGCGGTGCCCGCGCCGGCGCCGCTGAGGAAACGCGTTCCTAGTTTCGCGTTCAAGCCCCAGACGTCGCTGGCATTGTTGAAGCTCCACATGCCGCCGACTTCCAGATTGTCGGTAGCCCCATACAACACCCGCAGGGGGACGGTTGAATCATCGTCGGTATTCAACCAGTCGAGGGAGACATCGAAGAGCTTTTTGCCGAGCAAGTCAGCCGTGGGCAACACCGCGCCACCAGACCCGCCAAACAGCGTGGTCCCACCTTGCGCGAAAAGCGGCCCCACCATTAGCACAGCAAGCAATGGTGCCAGGTACTTCATCTACTTACCACCACCTCATCCAGCGCACTCTCCGGGTTATTCCCCGGTTGAACGTGATTGTGCCCTGAATGGGGCTCAACGTGCAATCAGGGCAGGTCCGATTTCACAAGGGCAATCCCCCTAAGTTCAGAGGAAGGTTAGAAACCGCACGGAAGGGAAAGCAGTGCGGTTTTTCAGGTGAAAGGATCGATAATATGCGCAAGATCGTGTTCATCGGTGCTGGCAGCGGTTTCGGCCAGCGACTCTGCAACGACATTCTCGCCAACGAGGAACTCCAGAACTGTCACATCGCGCTCGTGGACATCAACGAGCGGCACCTCGAGACGGTCACCGACTGCGTGCGCAGCATGATTGAGAAACACAACCTGCCTGCGACGCTGGAGGCGACTACAGACCGGCGGTCAGTGATGGCCGGTGCGGACTATATAGTGATCTCGGTGGCCATCGGCGGCCCGGCCTATGACGGCGTGCCCTATTACCATGAGATCACCATCCCCGCCAAGTACGGCGTGCGGCAGGAAGTAGGCGACACGCTCGGGCCAGGTGGTGTCTTCCGCACACTCCGGTCTGCGCCGGAGATGATGGCGATTGCCAGGGATGTTGCGGAACTATGCCCCAAAGCATGGGTTCTGAACTATACCAACCCGATGGCGATGCTGACATGGTTGATGAATGTCACGGCGCCGATCAACGTCGTAGGTCTCTGCCATTCGGTCCAGGGCACGGCAGCGCAACTGGCGGGGTACTTGGGCCTACCGGCAGATGAGGTGCGCTACTGGGTCGCAGGCATCAACCACATGTCATGGTTCCTGGAGCTTACGCACAACGGCGAGGACCTCTACCCGCGGCTGCGGCAGGCGATGGAAGACCCGGAGATCTACGCGAAGGATACCGTCAGGTTCGAGATCTTCCGGCATTTCGACTACTTCGTCACCGAGTCCACGCGGCACATGTCCGAGTACGTGCCGTATTTCCGCAAGAACCCCGAACTGATGGAGCGGTTCGGCCTGATCCTGCGCGAGCCGGCGGAGGTGTCGCAAGATAAGCGGTGGGGATGGCTGCAGGAGATCAAGCAGCAGCTTCAGGATGCGGACCCGGACACCGAACTCAAGCCGTCAGGAGAGTACGCGGCGCGCATCATACACGCCATCGAGACCAACCAGACCTACCGCTTCAATGGCAACATGATGAACGATGGCATCATCAGCAATCTGCCGCCGGAGTGCTGTGTTGAGGTCCCCTGCCTCACTGACGCGACGGGCGTCCGGCCCTGCTATGTGGGGAGCCTGCCGGTAACGCTGGCGGCGATGAACCAGTCCAACGTTGCGGTACAGCAGTTGACGGTCGAGGCCTGCCTTGAAGGCAACAAGCGCAAGGCCTTCCATGCAGTGGCGCTGGACCCGCTGACGGCGGCGCAGTGCAGTCTGGACCAGATTCAGCAGATGTTTGACGAGATGTGGGCGGCGGATGCGCCGTGGTTGGGAGACGGCTGGAAGTAGGCGCGGCCTACGCGGCACGCTGGAGTGGAGCAATTGCAATGCGCTTTGGACTTATCGGTCTCGGGGCTGCCGGGCGCAGCCATCTTGAAGTGCTGGCAAACATGCCGGAGGTGGAGCTGGTCGGCATCGCGGACCTGCAGCAGCAGTCTGTGGACGCGATGCAGGCGCAGTATGGCGTACCCGGCACGACCGACCCTGCGGATCTCATCAACGACCCGTCGATCGAGGTCATCGCCATCGTCGCCGGCGACAAGGCTCATCACCCGCTCGTGATGGCCTGCGCCGCAGCTGGTAAGCACGTGGTGTGCGAGAAGCCAATCGCCACCAACGTGGCCGACGCTCGCGAGATGGTAGGCGCAATGGACGCGAGCGGCAAGCTGTTCTGCATCACCTTCAACAACCGCACCGATGCGGTACAGGGCCGCATCCGCGAGCTTGCCCTCTCAGGCGCCATCGGCAACATCCGCATGGTACGCCTGGTTGGCCTCATGGCGGCGCCCGACCATAAGAGCCTGCGCGACGAAATGGGCGAGCCGGCGGCATACCGGCGGCTGCTCAACATCTGTGAAGACGGCAAGAATGCCCTCTTTGACTGTGGCGTACACAGCTTCGACTATGCCCGATTCCTCACGGGCAGCGACTTCGCGCATATCGAGGCCATGGGCTACAGTCTCCGAGGGCTGACCTACCCAGACCACGGCGTGGCGCTGTGCTCTATGGACAACGGCATCTTCGTCATGGTTGAAAAGGGCTTTGACTACGCCTTCGAGGCCAGCGCACGTAAGGAATACGTGCGTTACGAAGTCATCGGCGACGCAGGCAGCCTTGCCTGGGACCTCGACACGCAGACGCTCAAGGTCTATGGGGCCAAAGAGAGCTGGGAAGAGCAGGTTGGCCACGGCGGCAAGGCATCCGTCCGGGAGCTGATCTACCGCGGATTTGTGGAGAGCGTCAAGGCGGGCAAGCTTCATCCCTGGCTCGCCTCCGGCCTCGACGGCCTGAGGGCAACGGAAGCGGCACAGGCAGCCCTGGATAGCATGATGCGAAAGGGCGTCGTCAAGCGAGACGTGGGGCCTGTGGTGAACTGGTTTGAGGGAAAGGATTTCGTTACGAAGCGAGACTGATGCGACCCGCACGCGAACGCTGATCGGTCAACATGGGGACGGAGCCTTCGCGCCGACGTCTGCATCGGTGGAATCCCTCAAGCCTCCATCGGCGCGAAGGCTCCGTCCCCGTGTTGGGCCACACGCTTCGGCGCATGGCATAGAGACCAAAGACAAAAGGTACAACATGACGAGCAATAGGCAGCGGGGGATTTTCTGGGCGAGCCTTGGCTTGTTCGTGGCGAGCTTTGCCCACGCACAGGCAGAATGGGACTTCGAGGACGCCAAGATCACCTGGCGTCCCCGCTCCGACACCGTGAAGCTCACGCGCGTGGAGGGCCAGGACCGCACCGGGCAGGGCAAAGCCTGCTTGCGCGTCGCCGGGTCACAGCGGGATGGCTGGAACTATGCCGCCTCTGAGCCCCAGCCCATGACCGCAGGCCAACTGTACCGTCTCTCCGCGTGGGTGAAGGTGGACCAACTGCCCGAGGGAACCACCGCCCCCTCACTCAAATGCGAATTCCAGGCTGACGACCCTCGCGAAGTCGGGCGCGTGGTGACCAACACTTACGACACGAGGCGCCTGGGGCAGTGGCAGGAGCTGTCCATCACCTTCCGCGCGATGGCCGGGACCACCGGCTACTGGCTGGCGGTCGAAAAGGGCGGCAACGCGCCCATGGCCATCGACCTGTTGCTGGATGATGTGACCGTCGAGCCAGCCGACGCCACCAGCATTCTCAAGCAGTACGGGCTCACGCCGATGCCGGCCCCGCTTGTGAAATACAAGGGCACGCACCCACGCATGTACCTCAATGCCTCGCGCGTGGCCGCCCTGCGCGAGGCCGTGAAGACTACTCACGCGGCCGTGTGGCAGGAGTGTCAGGCAATAGCGGACCGGCTTGCCAAGAGCGGCCCGCCCAAGTACGTCCGCGAGGACAAGTACAGCGGCGAGGAGCAGCTCTGGCAGCGCGAGGTCGGCAATGCGATGCCGACGCTGGCGCTGGCCTATGTCGTCACCAGAGATCAGAAGTACCTCGACAGCGCACGGGCGTGGGCATTGGCCTCGTGCGGGTACGAGACCTGGGGGCTGGGGCGCATTGACGGCATGGACCTGGCGACCGGCCATCAGCTCTTCGGGCTGGGGATCGTGTATGACTGGTGCTACGAGGGGCTGGGCGAGGAGGCGCGCCGAACGATCCGCGAGACGCTCGTGAAGCGAGCCGGGCGGATGGCCGAGGCGGCTGCCTGCGGGCAGGCATGGTGGCAGAAGTCGTATATGCAGAATCACCTGTGGGTCAACGCTGCAGGGCTGGCGGCTGCCGGCTTTGCGATCTGTGACGAAGAGCCCGAGGCCGCGCTATGGATCGGCCTGCCGCTGGACAAGTTCAAACGCACCATGGAGGCCCTCGGCCCCGACGGTGCGAGCCATGAGGGCGTGGGCTACTGGCAGTATGGCGCGGAATACATGCTCAAGTTCATGTGGCTGGCACGCGACCTGCTCGACGTGGACATGTTCAGTAACGACTGGTGGCGCAATACCGCGCGCTATGCGCTGTACTTCCAGCTTCCGCGCAACGCCTGGGCCGGGCGGAACTGCATCGTAGACATCGCTGACTGCCCCCGCACCAACTGGTACGGCCCCGACTATATGCTGCGGCTGCTGGCGACGGAGTACCAGGACCCTTACGCGCAGTGGCTCGCCAGCGAGGTGGATGCCGCCAATATCAGCGCGGCGGGCGCGCCGTGGCTGAATGTCCTATGGCACAATGCAGCGCTGGCTCCCAAGCCTCCCACTGACCTGCCGACTTTGCGGCATTTCGAGGACATGGGCCTGGTGTCGGCGCGGTCGGACTGGTCGGGCGACGAATCAATGGTAGTGTTCAAGTGTGGCCCCTTCATCGGCCACAAAGCGGTGCAGGAGTTCGACTACGACCCCGGTGGCGGGCATGTGCATCCCGATGCCAACCACTTCCTGATCTTCAGTGGCGGGGAATGGCTGATCCGGGACGATGGCTACGCCAGCAAGATGACCGCCCAGCACAATACACTGCTCGTGGACGGCAAAGGGCAGATGGGCGAGGCGCATTGGTTCTCGGGCGCGGCGCTGCTGCGCCTGAAGGCCTATCCGAAGGTGGAGAAGGCGGCGTCCCAGCCAGCGCTGGATCATATTGTGGGGGATGCGACGGCGGCCTATGCGCCGCAGAGTGGGCTGAAGAAGTACCGGCGGCATTTGCTGTTCGTGAAGCCAAACGTGCTGCTCGTTCTGGATGATATCCAGACGGATAAGCCTAGCAAGCTCGAACTGCGCTTTCACCCCGAGCAGAAGACGGCGGAGGCCGATGGGAACGCGTTCGTGTGCCGCAGCGACAAGATGGCCCTCCGCGTCGAGCCGCTGACGCTGGACGGAGTGACCGCCAGCGCCGAAAACACTGACCAGATTGACCGCAACAACAAGGCCCTGCCGATGTTCACAATCCGCCTGCAGGCCGAGAAGCAGGCCTGGCGCAATGCCACGGCCCTGTCGTGGTGCAAGGCGGGGGAGGCGCCAGTGGCGGTGAGCCTGAAGGCGGACGGGGACAGGTGGACGTTCCGGGTGGGCGAGACGACTGTATTGTTTGTCTGGGATACGGAGGCGGCGGCGGTGAGGTGACGGCAGGTCGGTGTACATCAGCGGCGAATACTCCCACACATGAAGACCACAAACCGCTTCATCGTCACCATGGACGACCCCGGCGGGTTGATCCAGGACCTCGCCACCTTCGAGCGCGCCCGCAGGTTCTTCGATAGCCAGAATGTCCCGGCCAGCTTCATGGTTGTGCCTCGTGGCGAGGGGGACTGGCTGCTCGACCAGCAGTCGCAGTGGCTTGAGGCGCTGCACTCAGCGGAGCAGGACGGGCATGACTGCCAGCTTCACGGTCTGGACCACAAGGACTGCGAGTTTGGGCCCTATCCGGCCATGATCCGCGCTCTGCATGGTACTGACCCCGAATCTGTCCTGCAGTCCGACACCGCTCAGTTCGGGCACACGTGGCACTACGCCTCATATCTCGGCAAGCTGAGGACCGCGCTCGAGATCTTTGGGCGCGCCTTCGATCGCCGTCCGCTGGTGTTCCGCACGGGGGCGCTCTCGCAGACGCCTGAGCTTTACGACGCTGCTGCCGATGTCGGCCTGCGGTATACCTCCAACCGCGTAGTTGACCCTCGTGGCTGGGAGTACATCGTCGAGAACTACGACAACCCCGGCGACTGGGACCCGGCTGTCCCCCCTCTCCCCTATCACCTCAACGACCGCGTCATCAACCTCCCCATGATCAGTGAGTACGCGTGGTACCTGACCGAGGAGAAGATCGACCGCCACCTGGCCCTCGCCCTCGACGACCTCCAGCGCGTATACGCGACCGGCGGCGTCTACGTCCTCATCTGCCACGTGCAGTGTGTGGGCGCCGAGGACGGCCTGTCGCAAAAGCTCCTGAGCAGGCTCTTTGAGGCGGCGCGGGCCAACTACGACGTTCAGTTCCAGACGCTCAGTGGGCTGGTTTCGGATGTGGAATTAGGCGCCGTACCTGTCCTGTCGTAAGACGCAAGACGCCAGACGTAAGACCCAAACACAGGAGGCCTCACGATGGGCGTTGATCGCTTCGACGGCGTTGAAATCGAGTACCTGCAGGACATCATGAGCCGCGGCGCGCTGTCGGGGCGCGGCGACGGCTATCAGGGGAAGCTGGAAGCGGCCTTCGCCGAGGCTTTCGGCGTGAAGCATGCGATCTCGGCCAATGCCGCGATGTCGCTGCTGATCTCGGCCGTGTATGCCGCAGGGGCCGGCGCGGGCGATGAGTACCTGTGCGACCCGCTGGTGCAGTTCCACGCCATTGGCGCGCTGTGGATGAATGCGCACCCGACGTGGGCCGATGTGTACCCCGATACGTGGCTGATGGACCCGGCCTCGGCGCGGGCGAACATCACGCCGCAGACGAAGGCGATCTGCGTCACGAACCTGTGGGGGCAGCCCGCGGAGGTTGATACGCTGCGGGCGCTGGCCGACGAGAAGGGCATCGTGCTCATCGAAGACTGCGCGCACGCGATGTTCCTGCCCTACAAGGGCAAGTACGCGGGCACCTGGGGCCATATCGGCATCTACAGCTTCTGCCAGGGCAAGCACATGACCACCGGCGACGGTGGGATGGCCCTGACCGACGATGATGAACTGGCCGCCAAGATCCGCGCCGTCACCTGCTTTGGCGAGTCGCCGCCGCAGCTTGCCACGGTCTTTCGCATGACCGAGATGCAGGCCGCGGTGGGCCTGGCGCAGCTTGAGAAGGTCAAGGGCTACATCGAGGAGTACCAGCGGTCGTACGCGCACCTGTCGGCGGCGCTGGAGGGCTGCGAGTGGCTCCAGCCCCGCGCCATCAAGGAAGGCTGCGGCAACTCGCCGTACATCTTCTCGTTCCTGTACAACGGCGATGAACACGGCATCGACCAGATGGCCTTCCAGCAGGGGCTCTTCGACAGCGGCGACCTGTGGAACACCGGCTTCACGCAAGTGCCCGCATACAAGTACAAGCTCTTCACCCAGCCGCTGGCCTACCAGAACAAGGGCTGCCCGACCCACGGCTGCCCGTACTATGAGGGCAACTACGAGTACCGCGACGGGCTGTGCCCCAACGCCGAGGCGCTGCTCCCGCGGCTGGTCAACACCAATTGCATGATCTCCGAGGAGAACTCGAAGAAGGTCGCCGACGGGCTTCGCAAGGCCATTGAGAAAGCCGAGAAGGGTTAGCCCATGTCCGACCTCACGCGCCTGACGCAGGAGAACTCGGACCGGATACTCGACATTGTGGGCGAGTTGGAGCTATGCTCCGCCGAGCAGGTGCAAGAAGAACTGGTGCGCCGGCACGGGCTGGAGGCGCCGGTGGAGCAGGTTGAGCGCTACATGGAGTTCCTGCGCTCCGGGTTCCCCAGGAAGCTGGCCCACGCCGGACCAGGTCGCTGGATCATGGTTGATCTGGGATAATGCTGGACGAGGGGCGGCAGGTGGGCGTGTACCACTGATTGTTGAGTATGCAGCAACTGACCTGTTACCTGAGCCTCGGGGCTAATCTCGGCGACCGCGCAGAGCAGCTTGCCGAGGCGCTCAAGGCACTCAAGGCCCATCCACGCCTTGCCCTGGCTGCCGTCTCGGACGTCTACGAGACGGCAGCAGTGGCAGATGAGCCGCAGCCGGACTACCTGAACCTCGTCGTGGCCCTGCAGACCGACCTCACGCCCCTGCAGCTTCTTCACGTGTGTCAGGAGATCGAACAGCGGTTGGGACGCACCCGCCCCTACCACCATGCCCCCCGAACAATTGACATAGACCTGCTTGCGTGCGGTGATATAATAGCACATACACCCGAACTAACGCTGCCGCATCCCCGGATGCTGGAGCGGCAGTTTGTGCTGGTTCCACTCGCGGACGTTGCTCCGGAATTGAGCGTAGCTGGCAGCAAACCAGTGGGAAAGCTGGCGAACCGGGCTGATCCGGAGGTCCGGCGGGTGGGACGGCTGGACAGTATCCAGCTGTAGGGCGGGGGCTTGTACCCCGCTGGACGTTATCTACGACTACCCGAGCGGCGGGGTACAAGCCCCCGCCCTATAGTAGCAGCGGAGGCGCTTTCATTGCTCTGGGCTTTGCGACTTTCCGAGCGCGCGCGCCTGTTTCGAGAGCTCGCGACGCTGGTCAATTCCGGCATGTCTCTCGGCATGGCGCTCTCCGCGCTGGAGGACAGGCCACAGAGCGCCGAATTGCGCGCGATTGTGCAGGATGCGGCCCAGAAAGTCTCGCGCGGCAAGCGCTTTTCGGAGATAATGAAGGCGTACCCTCGCGTGTTCAGCGAGCTCAATGTGGCGCTGATCGCAGCCGGTGAAGAGGGCGGTCACCTCGACACGATGCTCAAGACGTGCGCCGAGTACCTTGAGCGCGATCTGGAGTTCCAGCAGAACATCGCGCGGGAGACGTTCTACCCGAAGATCCTGATCGGCGCGGTCTTTCTGATTCCTTTGGGCGCGAAGATGCTGATCGCGTTGCTCACCGGCAGTCCGGTGGCGGCGTTTGTGATCGGTCTTAAGTTCTTCGCGTCGGTCTTGGTCGTCGCAGCGGTCGCCTTCGGGCTCTACGTCGCCTTACGGCGCTACAATGAGACCGAAACGGGGCGCCGCAACATCGACCAGTTCAAGCTGCACACGCCGCTGATCGGTCCAGTGATCATGAGGCTGGCGTGGGCGCGGCTGTCGAGGGCGCTGGCGGCGCTCTATGGAGCGGGGGTTTCCATTCGCAGCTCAGTGGAGATTGCGGCGCGCACGGCGGGCAACCGGATCATCTCTCGAGCAGTGATGGCCTCGGTGCCGGCGCTGGAGCGGGGGGAGAAGCTGAGCGACGCCCTCGCCAGAACGGGACAGATGCCGCCACTGGCGATGAGCATGCTGAGGACCGGGGAACTAACCGGCGGCATTGATGAGACCATGGTCAAGGTGGCGGACTATTTCGAGGCCGAGGCCTTCACTTCAGTCAAGAAAATGACCATCATGATCATGCCGATCTCGATCATTATCATCGGCATTGTTGTGCTATTCATGCTGCTGAACATGTACGGGGGGTACTTCAGCCAGTTTACGGAATAGAGGCAACTGCAGTCAGCCTGGGAGCGTCTTTGCGGCCTCCGTTACAGCCATTGTGTCAAGGAAGTTCGGTATCTTATGCGCATCGAGAAACGTATTGGCGGAGTGCGCGCCTTCGTGCAGGCGGCCCGCCGGGAGAACCGGTCGGTGGGGTTGGTGCCGACCATGGGAGCTTTCCACGAGGGGCATCTCTCCCTCATCCGCAGGTCGGTCAACGATAACGACGTCACCATCGTCAGCATCTTTGTGAACCCGACGCAGTTCGGTCCCAATGAGGACTATCAGGCGTACCCACGGGATTTGGAGCGTGACGCAGTGCTCGCGGAGCGCCAGGGAGTGGCCGTCGTCTTTGCCCCTGATCCCCAGGAAATGTACCCCCCCGATTTCAGCACCTGGATCCAGGTGGCTCAGGTCAGCGAGGGACTGTGTGGCTCCCATCGCCCTGGCCACTTCCGGGGCGTCGCCACCGTCGTCTGCAAGCTCTTCAACATCGTACAGCCGGACCGCGCTTACTTTGGCGAGAAGGACTTCCAGCAGCTTCAGGTCATCCGGCGGATGGTCCGGGACCTCGACTTGCCGGTGGGCATCGTTCCGGTGCCGACGACGCGTGAGGCTGATGGGTTGGCCATGAGTTCGCGCAACAAGTACCTGACCGCCGAGCAGCGCAAGGCAGCCCCCAAGCTACACCAGGCGCTACAAGCAGGGGCAAAGCTGGTGGCTCAGGGGGCCACAGGGGGACAGGCAGTCGAGGCGGTCCAGGCCGAACTTGCGCGTGAGAAGCTGATCGCACCGCAGTACGTCGTGGCGGTGGACCCGGACAACCTGACTGACAAGTCCGACCAGGGCAGGCCGCTGGTGCTGGCGGCAGCGGTGCTCGTGGGAAACACGCGGCTGATAGATAATGTCAAAGTGAACGGGGATAGCGGCGGGGACACTCGGAACGTTTGAGGCATGACTATGTTGCGGCATATGGCAAAAAGTAAACTACACGGTGCGACCGTTACGCAGACGGAATTGCACTACGAAGGTAGCATCACCATAGATGCCGACCTGATGGACGTTGCCGATCTGGTACCCTTCGAGCGCGTGCAGGTCGTCAACATGTCCAACGGCAGCCGGCTCGAGACCTATGTCATCGAGGGCGAGCGGGGTTGTGGCACGATCTGCCTCAATGGCCCGGCGGCAAGGTATGCCGTGGTGGGCGACAAGGTGCACGTGATCTCGTATGCCTTCTATGACGACGCAGAGGCGCGGAAGCTGGATATGAAGAGCATCAAGCTGACCGCCGAGAATCGCGTAGCTGGGATCGACTGATCATGGTAAGCCCTGATGTGCGGGAAGTCGTGGCACGGGCCCTGGCCGAAGATATCGGCCATGGCGACCTGACCACGCGGCTGGTCATCCCGGCAGAGGCTCAGGGACTGGGCGTCTTTCTCGCCAAGCAGTCCGGAGTGCTGTCGGGCCTGTACGTGGCCGAGGAATGCTTCCGGCAGGTGGACGAGCGGGTGCAGTTCGCGCCGCTGGTCACCGAGGGTCAGCAATTCGCGGCAGGAGATCATCTGGCCACAGTGGAGGGCCCGGCAGCCTCGCTCCTGACGGCTGAGCGGGTGGCCCTCAATTTCCTCCAGCGGCTCTGCGGCACGGCAACCCTCACGCGGGAATTTGTCAACAGGATATCCGGCACCAGGGCACGAATAGTGGATACGAGGAAGACGACGCCGGGGATGCGCGCGCTGGAGAAAGCGGCCGTCCGGGCGGGCGGAGGAAGCAACCATCGCTTCGCGCTCTATGATGGCATACTGCTGAAAGACAACCACATTGCGATTGCAGGCGGCGTCGCTCAGGCGGTGGAGGCAGCTTTGGCAGGGGCGCCGCACACGGTGAAAGTCGAGGTCGAGGTTACCAGCTTGCAGCAACTGTCCGAGGCGATGGCAGCCGGGGCAGACATTGCGCTGCTGGACAACATGACGATCAATGACATGGAACAGGCGGTGGCGCTGGGGGCCGGGCGGATCGTGTTGGAGGCATCCGGAGGGGTGAATCTCGACACTGTGGCAGCCATCGCAGAGACGGGCGTGGACCTCATATCCGTGGGGGCGCTGACGCATTCGGCGGCGGCGGTGGACATCAGCCTGGAATTGTCTTCGGTATAGGGCACGGGCCCGCTCAGAGTCGGAGCCACCAGTCCCGGGGAGAGCCTTGAGGCAGAGGCAGAGCCACATGAAGACTTACGTGATCCCACTGCTCGTCCTCATCCTGGCCGCGACGGCACTCGCAGCTGCGCCAGGGGTCCCTGTCAACCTCGCCCTGGATCGGCCCTTCATATCCAGCTGCAGTACCCTACCCGGCTGGCACGGTCTCGTCGACGGGGAGAAGGAATCGGATACTGCGCCGGGATGCTATGCCACGACCAATGATCCCTCCTTCCCCAAGTACGTAGTGATCGACCTTGGCGGCGACTGCAGTATCTCCAAGGTCGTCGTGTACAACAGCGGCAATGGCAACACCCGCACCGTCTCCATCTCATCCTCAGTTGACGCCACCAACTACAAGAAGCTCCGCGATCCTGATTTCATCTTTGCCGACCGCGATGCCAATACGCTCTCAGTAGGCTTTCAACCGCGGACGGCGCACTATGTGCGGATCACGATGCCGGACACATGGAAGAGCGGCCTGGGGGGCGACAACTGCATGTTCCTGCGCGAGGTGGAAGTCTTCGGCGTGCGGCAGGGCCCCGGCGATGAAGAGCCATTTGCGTTTGCGGCGGGGCAGCCAGCGGCCGTCAAGCCGAGAGTCGTCGATGTTTTCAAGCGCTATTGCCTGCAGACCCCTGGAGAACTCAAAGTAACGGTCGTGGGCGATTACTTCGTCAGCGAAGCCGATCAGGACAGCCACTGGGCGCGGATCTTGGCCACCGAGTTGGCAAAGCTCTACCCGAACAAGCGCGTCACCCTTACGGCGGTGGGAGGAACTGAGGGCTCAATCGCATACGCTATGGAGTGGGCCCGGGACAGCCGTTGGGCACTGGCGCCCGATGTGGTGGTCGTGGCCTACGGCGCCCAGGCGGCAAGTGTGAACGCCGACTTGGGAGAGTTCCGCAGCAAGTACCAGGGCCTGATCACGGAGCTTGTCGAGAACACCGACGCGCTGGTGATCGCGCTGACGCCGCTGCCCTTCATGCAAAACAGCTCCCTGCCGCTCTCTGAGCGGACAAAGGGCCGCAGTACGCGCGGGTATGCGTGGGCGGTGGAGCAAGTGGCCCAGACGGCGGGCCTGCCGATAGTGCGGACGGCGAGTGTGCTGGCGAAAGCGCCGGGCGGCAAGGCCGACCTCTACCAGGACAATATGCACCTTAGCCAGGAGGGGCAATTGACCCTCGGACTGGCCCTCGCCGACCTGTTGCGCTAGATGACGGAGTCGTGGTATTGTTGGAGTATCGGCATCACAGCCCTGTGATGCCTTCGCATCACTTACGAAGTGAGATGAACTAAGATGCGAACGATCGGCGGAGTTCTGCTCGGGATCTTCCTGTTCTTCCCCGGTATCGTCCTGCTGCAATGGCTTGCGGTCAACGTGTTGGGCGTCTACGACTCCATCACGCTGACTGACGGGTGCCTGGTGATGATCATCATCCTGCTCTGCGTGCACCTGGTGCGCGGGCGCCCGGCGCCTGCCGCCGCCCGGCAACGCAAGACCAGCCAGGTGCGGGACTACATCGGCGACCCGCAGCCCGAGTACCTGCCAGGCAATGACCCCAAATCCCGCCGCAGCCGCACCGGTAGACCCGCGAGAACCAACAGCAGGCGCCCGCGACAGTAGCAGTAAGACGATCACCGCAAATGACAACCGCCGCCGCCCACTCAGGGCGACGGCGGTTTTGTTTCGTGAGCAGAGGGCTCGCCGTGAGCAGCAGAATGTGCTTGAGGCTCAGTTAGCTCCTCCGAGACGCCACGTGTACCGCCGACCATTGGTGCGCGGGTCGCTGTTATCGGAGGCGGAGAAGTACAGGGCCGTGCTCCAGTGTGAGTACCGGCCCTGCCCCTTCTCCCGGATGTCCACGTGGGGGGCATGCGCCGGGCCGATCTCCTTGCCGTCCTCGAACAGGCGGAGGGTGGACGCCGGGGAGTCCTTGATCCCATCACCAGGGAACAGTGGCCCAAGCTGATACGTGTAGCAGAAGCCCAATTCCGGGTTTACCTGCGTCGGCGGGATCGTCCCGCTCTGAGCGGTGAGATAGCGGTAGCCCTTCTCATCGCCGATGGCGTATCCGGCAGCAGGCGCGAAGGGCTTGGTGGCGGCGATGAGTTCGAGATAGTCCAGGTTGAGGCCTCGCCCGTCCTTGTTGTGCAGCCGGAGGCGATGCGAGCCCTGACTGAGGGACAACGGCACAGGCTTGCCCTGCGCATCGGTGAGCGTAATCAGGCCCCAGTTGTCAGCCATCTCCGAGCCATAGCCACCGGTCGAGGGGAAGGCGAAGGTGCCAACAGGCTTGTCATCCACCGTCAGCGCCCGCGCGGCGTCGGCGGGCACGGCATAGCGCGCCAGCAAGTAGTACTTGTCGGCCGCCGGCACCTCGAATTGCCACTCCAGCCACAGGTCCAGCGGGTCCCAGTGCGATAGCGACATCCCGGACGCGGCGAGCTTGTCGGCGCGGCGATGGATTGTACCGCCGCCCTCGGCCGCAAAGGCCTCCGCCTCTATTCGCAACACCTGTCCCCACTGCTTCAGGCCGAAGTCGGCAGGCGCTGGCGGGAGCTGCAGCGTGCGGCTGACGGTGTGCGTGTGTCCCTTCGTGTCCCTGACCGTCAAGGTCACCGGCAGCCTGCCGCCGCCCTGTACAGTCTTCTCAGCCTTCGCCCCCGTCGCTTTCTCCTTGCCGATCTGCCATGTCCAAGACGCGATTTTGCCCTCCGCGCAGCGCGAGGGGCTGCCATCCAGCGCCACCTTCGAGCCCGTAGCCGTCCGCGTCACGGTAGCCTCAAAGTCAGCCAGAACCGGGTTCAGCAGGCTGATGCGCGCATACGAGATGCCGGGCACAGCCGGCGCCTGCCCATAGATATCAAGCGTCGCAGACGGGGCAGAGCCTCCGCGTTCGGTGGCGGTCATGAAGGCGGTGAAGGGGTGCTCCAGGGCCACGCGGACTGGCTCGCTGTGACTGCCGTCGCGATAGACTTCCATAAGACGGTTCTCAGAGAAGGTCCTGCCGGAGGCATCGGAGCCGCTGGTGAAGTAGAAGACGAACAGGCGGCCGTCCGGCGTGGCTTGGAACCGGGCGTATCCCGGTATCTCCTTGGACTCCTGCTTCTCGCCGCCGAAGGCCAACCGTGACTTGCACACAATCTTACCCTGATCCACGATCCCGTACATCAGCGCGTACGTGATGGGGACCTCAGGGAAGAACTTGTCACGCACCAGCGGGTTCCAGACGCTCTGCTCAAGCCAAAGCAGGTGCGCGCGGCCCTGATCGTCGAGCCACATGTCGAGGTTCGTGATATGCCCGCAGGTCTTGTCGCAGTCAGCGACGAGAATCCACGGCTTCCACGCCTCTTTGGTGATGTCCGGCGTATAGCAGTAATAGAGCCGCCGGAAATCGTAGTCCCAGGTCTTCCCCTTGTTCAGAATGAGCTTGTACTCCCGCCATTCCCGCACAGGCTCGATGATGTCGCTCACGCCCATGGTATGCGCGGCGCGGTTCTTGAGGGCCATGTTGTGATAGCAGATGCGGATCGGCTCCGGCTTTTCAAACTCCGCGCCAAAGGGCACGCCGAGTTTGCCAAACTTGGACCACTTGCCATCGCGGCCGAGGAAGCTCCAATGGATCGTGTCGTAGCCGATGTTATTGAAGTAGAGCGCCTCGTTGTTCACCCCATCAGCACAGAAGCCGCGGTAGGAGTGTTCGCTGAAGGGCGGAGTACCGTCCCACTGGGGCAAGGAGACTGTCGCCTTCTTCGACAGGTCCTTGGTGTCAAACACCAGCACTTGCGGCTGCGCTGAGCCATTGTAGGCGTCTGGCGGGGTCAGCGTCGGATTACTGGTGAGGAGCAACCGCCCATTGGAGAGAATGCCGAGCGGGCAAGGCTCGCGCTGGCGGCCCGTGGGGTCCGACTGCATGAGTTGCCAGCCCTTGGGCTTTCGCTGGTACAGCATCCATCGGACATTGTTCAGGGGCTTCTGGTTGGGGATCGTCTCGATACCGCTGGCGAAGACCTCATCGCCCAGGCGCGCCAGGCAGGTAGAGCCATAGCACCAGAGTGGGCCGGCGCCGTTGTCGGCAGGCTGATAGGTGTACAGCGGCTCTTCAACCTCGACGGCGGGCAGCAGCGGCGGGGCGGCATGGGCGGTCATGGCGATAAACCCTCCGAGGAGCAGCAATAGTCCACGCATTGGCTTCCTCCGTTGCAGAGGCCCTGGCACTCCTGAGTGCTCAGGCGACAATGGCCCGGCTTTCGCCGAGCCATCGTCGTGTCCCTCCATCCCTGACGCGGGAATCTCTAGCTCATTTCGATCAGCACGTCATTGGCAACCGGGCCCCACATCGTGTAGTCCGTGTTGGTGGTCTGTAGAATGGAGCCGGGGACGTACTTGTTCGGGTACACATGGGCCGCGAGGCGGGCGATGAAGCGCTGCCAGCTCATGTTGGTGCCGACGCCGCACATGCCGTCCAGCCAGAAGCTGCGGTGCCGCGCGCCCATGATGTCAGCCGGGGCAATCGAGGCGGCCTTGGGCGGGACCCAGGACCAGTCGCCGCCGAAGCTGTGCAGCGCATTCTGCATGATCGTCATCGGGTTCAGCTCAACGATCTGCGCTTTGGCCTTCATATAGTCATCGAGAGTGTCATAGTTGTCGCCGAGGTGGGCTTCGAAGAACGCGATGTGTCCGCACCAGCCGATGCCACCGTAGCAGCAGTCAGCGCCACCGGCATCGGCGATCATGTCGGAGTAGCTGTTGATGTTCCCACTGTTCGGGAAGTGGATATTCTCGTCCTTCGGGCGCAGTTCCGGGTTCAGCCGCCCAAAGAAGTTGGCCATCATCGCGGTGGCAAAGGAGCCTTCCCAGTCCGCCGGCGCGGTGACGCCGTTCTCATCAGCATACTCGTCCATGTTAAAGGTCACGAGGTGCTTGCAGTCGATGTTGAGGCGGTTGATGATCCCGGCAGCGATAGCGTACTGCGGCACGGGGCCCACGGGCAGGATGAGCACACACTTGCGCCCCTCCTGCTGGGCGGTGACGATACGGCCGACGATATCGAGTGCGAACTCAGCATAGAAGATCTCGATGTTCTCGATCAGGCGGATCTTGAAATCGGGGTTGGAATGCTTGGTGATGTCTTCCTTCTTGATAGCCCGAACGCGCGCGCACTCGGCGGCATCCTGGAAGGGGATGAACTTTGAAAGAGCCGGTTGAAATGCCATGATAGGCCTCCCTGCAGTAGTTGCATGGGGATAGTTCGACAGAGGGCACGCAGGCACCTCCCGGCCCGGGATTGAAATCCCGGCCTAAGGAGATGAGCGTCCCTCCGGGACGCGGGAGGGGAGGGATGCGTCATACTCGGGAGGGGGTTCCCACGCAGAGTGAGTCTTACCGCCGCTGTGATGTTCTTCCTGGCGGGCCACGTACTTCATGACGTTCTGTAGGTGCGAGCGGCTGAGGCTGAAGACGCCGTAGCCGGGCTGCCAGTAGAAGCCGGGCTGCCCCAGTTGCTCCTTGGCGAAGAGGGAACTGACAGCCTTCACTTGTTTCGCCACTTGGGCCGGCGCGATGTCGGTCGGCGCTTGTACGACAAGGTGGACATGATCGTCAACTCCGCCGATAGCAAGGGCCTTACACCCCATTTGGGTAGCCTGATCTACGATGCAATTGTGCAGACGCCTCCGGACCTCGCACGTGATCCAGGGCAAGCCGCCTTTGGTGCCCCAAACGAAGTGGAAGTACAGTTCGGCTTTGGTGTCCGACATGTGGTGGGCCCCCGTGTTGGCTGACCGGGGTTGAAACCCCGGCCTGATGAATGAGCGTCCCTCCGGGACGCAGGAACTACGGCGGGAAATCTCGCGTCCCGGAGGGACGCTCATGCACTAGACCGGCATTTCAATGCCGGGCTGGCGACGTAGTAGTGTTCATTCCCCTCTCCCACCCAACCTCCACACAAAGGACTACCCGGCCCTCAAGACCAATACTCCACCAGTCTGAGACAGGAGGCTCAACATGCGTCAGGCCTTCGTTCTGTTCACACTCCTGGCAGCACTCACTGCTGCGCACGCCCAGATCGTTGCCGACAAGCTCTATGTCTCCCCCCAGGGCCGCGACACCTGGTCAGGGACCCTCGCCGCGCCCAACGCCGCCAAGACCGACGGTCCCCTCGCCACCGTCACCGCCGCCCGCGACGCCGCCCGCAGACTGCATGCGCGACTGGGGACAACGAAACCAGTCGCCGTCGTCATCCTCGGCGGCACCTACCGCATGGCCGAGCCCCTCGTGCTCACCCCCGAAGACTCCTTCGTGGCCTATCAAGCCTATCCCGGCCAGAAAGTGGTCCTGAGTGGCGGCCTCCCTGTGACCGGATGGCAGCCGGCTGAGGGCAAGCTCTGGCGGGCCACCATTCCAGCCGCTGCCAACCGCCAGTGGCAGTTCCAGCAACTCTTCGTCAATGGCCAGCGCCGCCTCCGCGCCCGCACTCCCAACCTCGTCAAGCCCACGCCCACAACGCCCCTCGGTGACACCACCGGCTACTTCGTCACCGCTGGCAAGGCTCCGCCGCTCGTGGACGCCGCCGGCAAAGAGACATCTCAAGACAGCATCGCCTTCCGCTTCAAGGAAGGCGACCTCAAGAACTGGCCCAACCTCAGCGATATCCAGGTCAGCGTCTATCACTCCTGGGAGACTTCACGCCACCGCCTTGCTTCAGTGGACGAGGCTAATCGCGTCGTCACCTTCACCGGCAAAGCCGTCTGGCCTTTTGAGCGCTGGGGGCCTAAGCAGCGCTACTTCGTTGAGAACCTCCCCGAGGCCCTCGACGAGCCCGGCGAATGGTACTTGGACTGCGCCACGGGCGTCCTCAGCTACTGGCCGCTGCCCGGCGAAGACCTTCGACAGGCCGAGGTCATCGCCCCCAGGCTCACCCGCCTCGTCGAACTCCGTGGCGACGCCCGTCTCGGCCAGTGGGTCGAGGGCGTCAGCTTCACCGGCCTGACCTTCGGCCATCAGGACTGGGAACTGGAGCCCCAGGGCCACAGCGACGCTCAGGCTACCGTCACCGCCCCAGCCGCGATCATGGCTGATGCCGCCCTGAACTGCACCTTCAAGGAATGCGACCTCAGCCACGTCGGCTCCTATGGCCTGTGGCTCCGCGCCGGCTGCAAGAACAACCTCATCGAGGGCTGCCGCATCCACGACCTCGGCGTCGGCGGTATCCGCATCGGGGAAGCCCAAATGCCGCCCTCCGACGAGATAACCAGCAGCGGAAACACCGTCCGCAACTGCCACCTCTTCGACGGCGGCCACGTGTACCCCGCGGGGCATGGGATCTGGATCGGCCAGAGCTTCGGTAACCTCATCGCCCACAATGAGATCCACGATTTCAACTACTCCGGCATGTCCGTCGGCTGGAACTGGGGCGACAGCCCGACGCGGACTCATGACAACATCATCGAGTACAACCACGTCCACCACTGCATGAATCACCAGCTTAACGACGGCGGTGCCATCTACTGCCTCGGCACTTCCCCCGGCAGCATCATCCGCAACAACGTCTTCCACGACATCTGGCCGTTCAGCGGCATCGGCTGGGGCATCTACCTCGACGCGACAACCAGCCAGTACCTCGTCGAGAACAACGTCGTCTTCAACACCCTCAGCGGCGACCTGATGTACAACAACGGCGGGCACGAGCATGTCATCCAGAACAACATCTTCGGCCCCTGCGCCCAGCAGCAGCTCTGGCCGTACTGGGAGAAGCGGATCAACACCTTCCGCCGCAACCTCATCTACTTCACGGAGAGCGACCTGTTCATCCCCTTCTCAGAAGGCAGTCTCCGCCAGCGCCTAGAGGCCAACGAGACCCCGGCCGTCTGGGATGAGAACCTCTACTGGAACCCCGAGCAGCCGGACATCAAGTTCTACGGCTACGACTTCGCCCAATGGCAGAAGCTCGGTCTCGACACCAAGTCGCTCGTTGCTGACCCGCAGTGGATCGGCACTGGACCGCACGGCTTCCCCGTCCCTGCGCTGTACCCGGACAAGCCCGGCCAGACGCTCTTCCCCGTCTTCAAACCATCCTCCCCTGCGCTCAAGCTGGGGATCAAACCCATTGACACCTCGACCGTCGGCATCCAGGCTCCTGCTTCCCTCGTAGCCGAAGCCCGCGCGGTCAAGCATCCCGCGACGGTCTTCCCGGCTCCCCCGCCTCCTCCTTCACCCACGTCAGTGGACGACGGGTTTGAGATGGCCACGGTAGGCGCCGAGCCTGAGGGGGCTAACGTGAATGGCGAAGAGGGCGGGGCCTCGATCCGCGTGACGGCGGAGCAGGCAGCCACCGGCCGTCATTCGGCTAAGTTCATCGATAGCCCCGCCGCCCAGCCATCCTGGCAGCCACACATGTTCTACCAGCCGCACTTCAAGACCGGCCTCATTCGCGAGAGCTTCGACATCTACCTCGAGCCCCTGGCTCTGATGTACACCGAGTGGCGTGACACCACCCCCTACCCCGCCAACGTCGGACCCAATGTCACCTTTGACGCATCGGAGGGACAGGCGGCTAAGGTGATCGTCAACCAAAACGCCATCACCACCGTTCCCCTCAGCCAGTGGATCCATGTCGAGATGGAAACCCGCCTCGGCAAGGACGCCCCAAAGACATGGAAGCTCACACTGCAAACCCCCGGCCAGCAGCCCTGGGTCAGCACCAACATCCCCTATGGCGGCGACCGCTTCGCTGAGGTACACTGGCTCGGCTTCGTCAGCACCGCCACCGTCAAGTCAGTCTTCTATGTTGACAATGTGAAGATCGCTCAGATTGAGAAGTGAGAACTGGAAGTGAATGCTATGCTACGTCTGAACCTGTCGCTCGTCGCCCTGCTGCTCATCACCGCCGCGGGCGCGCAGCAACCCACAGTGCCGCCAGTCCAGCACGAGACGGCGCTGGTTGACCAGCCGCTGACCATCGCCGAGGCCGCCAAGTGGGAGCGGGAAGTGGCCCTGCCCCAGATGGAGACGGGAATGGCGCCCGTTCTCTTCGTCCGTGCGCGCGTCCCCGCCGGAGGCGGCTGCAACTTCATCATGCGGATACTCATCAATGGCCGCCCGCTGACCGAGAACGTCTTCGAGCCGCGCCTGCTCAACAAGCTCCCCTTCTTCGACCCGCCCGGCACCGACTATCACTTCACCTGGTCACGCGGCAGCTATGCCGACTACACAGCAAACGCCTGGATGACAATGTTCGCGCCCAACGCCCAGAGCAACTGGGCCGGCACCGGCCGTGACACCGACTACCTCTTCGCGTTGCCCGGCCTCGCCCCCGGGCAGACCTTCACCCTCGGCGTCGAACACACGTTCAAGGGCCTCGCTGCCGCCATGAAGGTGGAGCAGGCCCCGCTTATCGTCGAGCGCGTCACCGTTGGCGGCCTCAAAACCACCGACATCGCCGCCATCCGCGAGGAAATCCGCCAGCGCATGAAGATCGCGCCGATCCCCGTGAACCCCGTTCTCCCGCCTGACGCCGGACCCGGCACCCGCGCTTACGAAGTCGTCTGGTCTGGCCGCCCCGAGCCGCCCGCGCAGGTCACCTTCGACAACCTGCAGGGCTGGACCGCCCGCCGCATCGGCGAAACCGAGGCCACGATATCGGCGTCGACCACCCAGCGCATTTGGCGCCCCCGCGTCGCCGAAGTCTTCATCCCCAAGAATGAGGGCAAGTCCCTCGTTCTGCAACTCCGCCCGCCGCAACCGATTACGGTCAAGGACACGTTCGACGCCGCTAACCTCTTCGTCTACGGCCACCGCCATTTCATGTCCCCCGAACACGTGCCGATCCAGGTAACGGCCCTTCTGCAGGACGCCCGTGGCAGCGACCTGACCATGGACCTCGGCCCCATCCAAATGGGCTACTGGGTCCTCCTTCATGGCGTCCTGCCCGGCAAACAGGCCGAATACGCCTTCCCGATGAAGTTCACAGGCCTGCAGCTTTCCCTGCCCCAATCCAAGGGCGACTACCGCCTCTATCTCGAATCTCTCACCTTCTACCAGCAGAACCGCAAGCCTAAGGTCTACCCGCGTCCCTCCAAGCCCGCCTTCCCGCAAAACGCCAACGGGCTTCTCCCCACTCCGCCCCCAGGAGTGAAGACCCGCATCGAGGCCACGAAGGACGGGGCAAGGTTCGTCTCGCTGGCGCGCGGGAAGACACTTGAAGTCACCGTCACCCCGGCCAAGGGCTGCCTTGATGGCGTCTCCGCACGCTGGGGCGACGGCAAAACCTTCCAGCCCTGCGCGGGCGGGGGCATCGGCGACGACAAGGCCGTCTTCTCCGGCAAGCTGCTGAGCCAGCAGGTGAGGAACGGCGCCCTCGTCGCCGACTGGCAGGACGACGCTGGCCGCAAGTGGCAGGCTACCTATCTTCTGTCCGGCGTCAGCCTCCTCGTGGACCTCAAGTGCCCCGGCGGACAGGCGACCGGTACCCGTTTCGGCGACGTCGCCGGCCTCCCCAACCCGAAGGGTATTGAGGTCCCCTACCTCACCTTCAGCTACCAACAGCCCGGCGCGCTCATCGCCGCGGCGGACGGCATCTTCGTCTCGGTCCTTCCCGATCTCTACAACTCCGACTACTCCTCCATGGACACCGCCACCAAGGAGCCGACCGCCGACCGCATCGGCCTCATCGCCTCAACAGTCTATACACCTCTTACCAACGGCCGCCGCAACGACCTCAGCGACCGCCTGATCATCACCATCTCACCGGAATTCGCCGACACCCTCCCGAACCATCAGAATCCACCCTCGCCCAACCGCGAGCGCCTCGCGCCCTACATGTTCGTTATGGACCGCGCCAAGTCGCTCCCGCGCTGGGAAACCATGAAGCGCTACGGCCTCGATCACGTCATCGCCAATGACTTCGCCGGGATCTTCATCAAGGACTACTCCGAGGGCTTCGGAGGCCGCTGGCGCCCCCATCCCGACTACACCATCAAGGAAGTTCAGGGCTGGCGCCAGCAAATCAAGGACCTCGGCTTCATGTTCGGCGCCTACATTGACGTAACCGACTACTACCCCCTCAACGAGTGGTGGGACGAGAACAACGTCTCGCTGACCACCACCGGCGACCTCTGCGACGCCTGGTGGGGCAGCTACGCCCCCAAGACCAGCTTCATGCGCCCCTTCACCGAACTCACCGGCCGCAAGATGAAAGAGTACTACCCGCCTGATTGCGTGTATCTGGACGTCAGCACCAACCGCGGTCCCCGCGCCATGGACTTCGAAGCGGGCGTGCCCGGCGCCGGGATGGCAAGGGGCATGGTCATTGGCAACGGTGACAGCCTCGTCGAGGCGCGCAAATGGTATGGCTCGACGGTCAGCGAGGGCATCTTCCGCTGGATGTACGCCGGGGTGTGCGACATGGACTACGCGCAGGTTCGCATGAAGCAGCCTATGCCGGTGCCGCTGGACTTTGACCTGCTCAAGCTCCACCCCTTCCAGCACGGCACCATGATGGGCTACGGCCCCAGTTGCCTTCTCAATGCCGAAGAGATGAAGCAACTGCATAGCAGCGACCAACCCGGCTCGCAGGCCTACTACCGCTACGTTTCCACGAGCCTCGCCTTCGGGCACATGCTCCTGCTCGGCTATGGCTACTTCCCACCGATGCAGGACATGATCCAGTACTATGCACTGATGCAGGGCATACAGAAGGAGTATCTGACAGACGCCGCAACGCAGATCGAGTACCACAACGAGGAGAAGTTCCTCGCCACCAGCCCCGCCCTGCAAGAGGGGGCCCACCTGCAGGGACGCGTGCGGGTGAAGTACTCCCGCGGCCTCACCGTCACCGCGAACCTCAACCCCGAGAAGCCCTGGGAAGTCACCCAGGATGGCCAGACATACACGCTGCCCCCATATGGCTGGGTCATCAGCAAGCCCGGCGAGATTCTCGGCTACAGCGCCCTCGTGGATGGCAAGCGCGTTGACTACGTGCAATGCCCCGAGTACACCTACCTCAACAGCGACGACCAGCCCCGCCAGCGCGGCGCCATCGAGGTCCAGGGTGCGGCCTGGCTGAAAAAGCGCCCCGAAGGCTTCGAACTCGTCCCCTGCGGCCGCCTCGGCTACTGGCAACCGGACCTGACCATCGGCCAGATCCCCGACAACCGCGGCTGCCCGGTCCTCATCATAGACACCGGCAAGCTCGGCTTGCCGACCGCCACAATCACCGCCCTCGGCGACAAGGGCCAAACCGCAAAGCCCCAGACCGAGCGTCTGCCAGACGGCCGCACGAAGCTCACCGTCACCAGGGACACAGTCAGCTTCCTGATCCGCAGGTAACTACTCAAGCAACAGGGGCTTGCGGATATCCGCAAGCCCCTGTCTCTCTGCATATACGCAATTGCCTTACTTCCCGTAGAACCAATCCATCCCGATCCTCGCCACCCGGATCCCATCGCGGCAGTGATAGCCCACCAGCACCGTCCCCTCGTCCAGGAACTCCACGCACTGGTACCCGAAGTCGTCCTCCGGGTCGCTCGCGATATTCCGATAGTTGATAAGCGTCGCCCCCTCATCCTTCGAAATCGCTGCGGTCAGCGTACACCGCCGGTGAATCTTGGGGTTCACCTTGTCCTGCGACCGCTCGGTGATCCAGATGAACAGCAGGTCCCCGTTGGGCATCCGCCGTACCGTCGGCAGCCCGGCATAGGGCAGCTTGATGTCCGTGCGCTTGATCCCCGGCCCCCACGTCGCGCCTTTGTCCTCGGAGTATGCAAAGACCGGGAAGCCGCTGTAGGTCCGCGCAAACATCAGCAGCCGGCCGTCCTTTAGCTCCACCACATCCGCCTCCTGCACCTCCACATGCTCCCCGTACAGGTCCACGACGTTGCCGCTCGGATGCCAGCTTACCCCATTGTCGTCCGAGTAGAAGCTCAGCCCGACGAACCCGCTGTGATCTTCACTGCTTGGCAAGTACATTTTGTACTCCGCCGCCGCCATGATCCGTCCCGTCGAAAGCAGACTCACTCGATCATTATGTACCAGCACATACCCCGGATAGGCCGTGTAGCACATGGGGTCGCTCCACGTCTTCCCCTCATCACTCGACCGCCGCAGGTAGTTGTGCGCAAAGTACGGCGTCGCCGGGTGGGTGCTGTAGATGTACGTCAGCAGGATCTGCCCGTCCGGCAGGCGCAAGAAGGAGGGATGCGCGATATATGCCTTAGCCTGCGGCACCGGCCGCTTGACCAGCACTTCCGCTTTCCCCCAGGTCTTCCCCTGGTCCGTCGAGCGCATGACCATGATGTCGCCGTCAGTGTACGACATGAGCAGCGAACCATCTTTGAGCGCAATGAAGTCGCCCATGATCCCCCGGTAGCCATGGTCTCCCCGCGGCTTCTTCACCACCAGCGTCTCCTCAAACAGCCCCTCAGCCACGCTCTGCGTCACAAACACTAGCAGCAGCACCGTCACCAGCAGGAAACTAAGCGGCATCGCCATCATTCCCTTCCATGGTCATATCGCTGCTAACACAAGCCGTATGAGCGGCTTCCACCCGCTCTTCGGAGCAGGACAAGAACGGATGGACAGGATGGACGGCATTGATTGTGAGGGTCGGCTGGCGTGGCCCGCCCGGCTGGAAGCCGGGCTCTGTTGGCGGAATCCCGCGTGGCGACCGCTGCGGTCGCATGGATGCCGCTCGTGCGGCTGATTACGGGCACAGGTGTGGGTGCGAGACGCACCCACCTACGCGGGAGACGGAGTTACTAGCGCATGGCCTGATCGAGGTCTTCGATTATGTCTTCTACGTCTTCGAGGCCTACTGACAGGCGGACCAGGCCGTCGGTTATTCCGGCTTTGAGGCGATCCTCGCGGGGGGCCATGGCGTGGGTCATGGAGGCTGGATGCGAGATCAGGGTCACCACGTCGCCGAGGCTGACCGCTATCGTGCAGAGCTTCACGTTGTCCATCAGCCGCGCGCCGGCTTCGATGCCGCCGCGTAGCTCGAAGCAGACCATGGCGCCGAAGCCGCCGGTCATCTGCTTCTTGGCGAGCTCATATTGCGGGAAGGACGGCAGGCCCGGATAGTAAACCCGCTCCACCGCCGGATGCTGTTCCAGGAACTCGGCGACCTGCTGGGCGATCTGGTTGTGAGCCCTCATGCGCAGGGGCAGGGTCTGCATGCCGCGGGCGATCAGGAAGGCGTTGAGCGGGGCCAGCGTGCCGCCGAACTGGATGTACTTGTGCCAGAGTTTCTTGATGAGCTCCTCGCTACCGCAGATCCCCCCGCCGATGCAGTCCCCGTGGCCGTTGAGGTACTTGGTGGCGCTGTGTACTACCACATCGCAGCCGAGTTGCAGAGGACGCTGGTTGATCGGGGAGGCGAAGGTGTTGTCCACGATCGTCAGGATCCCACGCTCTTTGGCGAGGGCCGCGACGGCGGCGAGGTCCACCAGCTTGAGCGAAGGGTTGCCCGGCGTTTCGAGGTAGATCACCTTCGTGTTCGGACGAATGGCGGCGGCGACGTTGTCAACGTTCGAGGCGTCAACGTAGCTGCATTCGATGCCAAGCTCCGGCATGGTCTCGGTCAGCATGAGGTGAGTGCCGATATAGACGGCATCGCTGCTCAGAACGTGGTCGCCGGCCTTAGCGAGACCGAGGAGGGCGGTGCTGATCGCGGCCATGCCAGAGGCGACGGCCTGCGCGGCCTCGGCGCCTTCCATGCAGGCGAGCTTGTCCTCGAAGACCTTGATAGTGGGATTGCCGTAACGGGTGTAGGTGTAGCCGTCCTCCTCGCCGGAGAAGCAGCGGGCGCTCTGGGCGGCGCTTTCGAAGCCAAAGGTGGAGGTCTGGTAGATGGGAACAGCCACTGCCTGGCAGCCCGGCTCGGGGCCGTACCCGGCGTGGATGGCCTGGGTTTGGAGACCGTGGGATTTGGACATTGGGGTGGACCTTCTTTGAGAGCTTGTCAGGATGGACAGGATTAACGGCGGATGGACAGGATGAGACGGCTATAGGGTTGTCATTCTGAGCGAAGCGAAGAACCGACACGTGGGGATTCTTCGCTTGCCGCACGAGTACGTGCGGGCTCAGAATGACAGAGCATTTTCGGAGCAGGATTAGCGGCGGATGGACAGGATGGGACGGCTATAGGTTTGTCATTCTGAGCGAAGCGAAGAATCTGCAGCGTGGGGAGAGATCCTTCGCTTGGCGGACGCGGACGTCCGCGCTCAGGATGACAACAAATGTGGGAGGTCGGTGCGGGACGCACCGACCTCCGCGAGACTGCTAAGGAGTCTGCAGGGCGTCGGTGATTACTTTGGAGACCAGTTCGGCCTGGACGACCTTCCCGGCCTGGTTGTAGTGGTAGCCGTCGCCGTTGTTGCGGTACTCGGGGTGGTCTACTGAGATGCTGTAGAGGTCGGTGATGGGGATGCCGAGTTCGGCCATCACTGGGGCGGCGGTGGCGTTGCGGCGCAGGACGGTGGCGTTGCCGGGTGCGAGAGTGGCGACGTCGTTGGCGACGACTACGGGCGTGCAGTTGGCCCAGAGGAGCTTGGCCTGTGGCTGGAGCTCTTGCAGGAGGGCGACGAGGCGGCGCAGGCCGGCTTCGTAGTCGGCGTCGGAGAGATGGAAGCCGTGGAGGCCGTTGTTGAAGTGGATGACCTTGTAGTTGTAGCCGGTGACCATGGTCTCGACCTCGCGGAGCAGGGCGGGATCGCACATGCTTTTGGAGGTGGCGAGGAGGTCCACGTTGGCCTTGCCGGCGAGGCGCTTGCGGGTTTCGGCGGAGTATTGATTGGCGATGGAATCGCCCATGAGCAGCACGCGGGGGAGGGTGGTGTCGGGCGCGTGGTCCCACCACATGTTGCACCATTCCATGGTTTCGCGGGTAGTGTTGTCCAAGGGTTTGATCTCCTGTTGGGCGCAGAGTGGGAGGGCGAGGGTGAGAAGCAGTAACGGCAGGGCGAGATGTCTGAGCATGGTAGTCACCTTTTGCCGATGGAGGCTGGCGATTCACCGGGCTGGTCGGTGATGACGGCAGGGCCGGCTAAAGCTCGGCCCCTCCTTTCGGAGACGGCAACGGCAGCGGTTCCAGCGGCTGGACGTTGCCGCGGAGTGGCTCTGGGTTGCGGGTCTTAGCGGCCCATTTGGTTGCGTTGGCGATTATCTTCAGGACGTTCTGGTCGTGGTAGACCGGATAGGTCTCGTGGCCGGGGGTGAAGAGGAAGATCCGGCCCTGGCCGCGGGTGAAGCAGGTGCCGCTGCGGAGTACTTCGCCGCCGGGGGACCAGCCGATGAAGATCAGCTCGTCGGGGGCGGGGATGTCGAAGTGCTCGCCGTAGGTCTCGTCCTGGGCGATCTCAAAGTGCTCGGGAACGCCCTCGGCGATAGGATGGCCGGGAGCGACGGTCCAGTGGCGCTGGTGCTCGCCGGACTCGCGCCATTTCATCATGCCGGTGGTGCCGAGCATTCGGCAGGCGATTTTCGAGATGCAGGCGGAGTGCAGGATTATGAGGCCAAGGCCCTCCAGAATGTGGCGCTGGAGGCGGTCCACGATCTCGTCGGGGATCTCATTTTGCGCGATGTGGCCCCAGTAGATGACCACGTCGGTCTGGCTGAGGCGGTCAGCGGAGAGGCCGCGCTCCGGCTCGTCCTGGGTGGCGGTTTGGACGTCCAGGCCGGGGACGGTGCGGAGATGGGAAGCGAGGGCGCCGTGGATGCCGTCGGGGTAAAGGGCGGCGATGTGCGGGCTCTGCTTTTCGTGGCAATTCTCGTTCCAGACGAGGACGCGGGTCATGGGTGGAGGTTCGATATTGGGAGGGGAGGGACCTTAGCAGACAAGGCATACAGGATGTGCAGGATAGAGGCACGGATGGATAGGATGGGAAGAGAGGGAGAGGGAAAAGGTTGTAGGGCGGGGGCTCCGTACCCCGCCGCTCGGGAAGGTCATAGATAACGGCAGGCGGGGTACGGAGCCCCCGCCCTACAGCGGACGTCGCTTCGCGCTCCATACGGCCCTTCACCGACGCAGACCCATTCTGGTGTTTGACGGGAGGTGTTGAAGGGGGTTACTATTACTGGTAACACGATTTGGAACTTCGTGCTACGAGGTGTGGTCAAAGGATCATCATGTACCGACGACAGGGCTTTACGTTGATTGAACTGCTCGTGGCGATTGCGATCATCGCGATCCTGGCCACGATTCTCTTTCCGGTCTTTGCCAAGGCGCGGGAGAAGGCGCGGCAGACTTCGTGTTTGTCGAATCTCAAGCAGATCGGGCTGGCGCTGAAGGCGTACTGCCAGGACTATGACGAGACCAACTGCCGGGCGTATTACGGCGGATCGCGGGTGGTGCGCTGGCATCAGGCGATTGCGCCTTATGTGAAGAACGACGACCTGTTTCGGTGCATGAGTTCCGGGCAGGAGATTGACCCCTATAGCGGGCTGTACATGTCGTACGGGATGAGTTCGTTCAACTTCGCGCCGGGGGCGTACCCGTCGTTTTGGTATGGCCCCGGGGATGAGGAGATTGGGGATGCAAGCGGGACGATCTGGGTCACGGATAGCAAGCACCCGACCGATCCGACGCAGGGGAGCTACTATGTGGGCGGTGGAGCGGTGTTCAGCGAGCCGGTGACGCGGGTGGCGTACCGGCACAATGAGGGGTTCAATGCGCTGTACTATGACGGGCACGCGAAGTGGGCGCGGAGTAGTGGGAAGAGGAACTGGAGTACGGACCCGGGGGACTAGGGTGGGCGAAGGTAGGTGGTCAAAATGGGGACGGAGACTTGGCGCGAGGGTTGGGAGGTTGGGTTCTGACGAGGGCTGGTGGCGCGCTAAGTCTCCGTCCCCATTTTGGGCGAGGAGTTGGTCGGGGATAACGGCACGGGCCGGATGCGCGGTGAGGCTGCGCATTCGGCCCCTCCAGGGAGAGACGGAACGTATCGGTGATGACGGCATGCGGGCGAGACGCCCGCACTACGCGACATTGGGGAGGGCGGTTGGTCGGGGATAACGGCATGCGGGCGAGACGCCCGCACTACGCGGAGGAAAGACGTGGCGTTCTATAAGCTGACTTACTCGGAGCAGTACCGGCGGGCTACGGTGCATAATCTGGGGTGCAATTTCCGGTGCCGGGGGTGTGCGTATAAGCTCAAGGGCGGGCACCCGAAGCCGGAGAGGATACCGGCTCTGGAGGAGTTCAAGGAGGCGCTGGCAGGGCTGGAGTGTGACCGGGTGCACTTTATGGGCGGGGAGCCGACCACTTGTGCGGACCTGGACGAGATGCTGCAGTTTTGCCGGGAGGAGCTGGGGCTGACGGCGGGGCTGGGACACTCCAACGGGTCGAAGCTGCCGGGGGTCAGGTATGACTTCACGAATGTCTCGTTCAAGGCGTGGGAGCCGGAGAGGTATCTGGATTACACGGGGCAGCCGGGGCAACCGATCTATGACAACTTCCGGCTGGCGTTCGATCGCGGAGTGGCGATGAAGGCCAGCACGGTGTATATCCCGGAGTTCTGCGAGACGGACCAGATACTGCGGATGGCGGAGTTTGTGGCGGCGGTGTCGGCGGAGATACCGTTTCACATTATGGGGTATATGCCGGTGCCGGGAGCGCCGTGGCGGCGGCCCACTGACGAGGAGATGGCGGCAGTCGTGGCGGCGGTGAAGGAGATCCTGCCACAGGTGGGGTTCTCGCATCTGAGCTCTGAGCAGGGACGGGACTTGTCGGCGCGGGATGACCGCTTCAAGGTTGTGCAGGTGCTGTGAGGCGGCTTTGGCTGCTGATGGCGGGGGGCTTGCTGGTGTGCTGCGCAGGGTGCGCGGTCAGGCCGACGGGGACTGACCGGCCCCTGCGTTTTGCGTTCTGGGCTCTGAACCCGGCGGAAGTGACGCTTACGCAGGAGTTGGTGCGGGAGTTTGAGGCGGCCAATCCCGACCTCAAGATTGAGATTCTCGAAATCCCCAGCGGGTACTATGAGAAGCTCTCGACGATGTTTGCCGGAGGGACGCCGCCGGATGTGATGGTGCTCAACCACGGGCGGCTGAGGGACTTTGCGCAGCGGCGGGTGCTGGCTGATCTGGCTAAGGAGAGCGAGGGCGTCGAGGCAGTGAGGCTGGAGGACGGGTACTGCCCGGCGTGGCTGATTGAGTGTAACCCGACGAATTTGCTGCTGTATGACCCGGAGGCGCTGGCGGAGGCGGGAGTGGGGCTGCCACCGGAGGAGGGGTGGACGTGGGGGGAGTTTGAGGCGGCCTGCCGGGCTCTGAAGGCGGGGCTCGGGGAGGGGAAGCGGGCGGCGTCGGTGTGCCTTTATCCGTATGCGGCGATGGCGTGGCTGTCCCAGGGCGGGGTGGATATGGCGGCGGCGCGGAGCGAGGGGCTGGGAGCGGTGCTGCGGGATCAGCGGAGCCTGCGAGGGGTAGAGTATTTGCTGCGGCTGGCGCGGGGGGGGCTGATCATGCGGCCCGATCCGGCGCAGGATAGCTCGATGGAGGACTTCCGCGCGGGGCGAGTGGCGATGACGTTCGTGACACCGTATTCGCTGGGGATGCTGAAGAAGGGGAACTCGCGGCCATGGCGGCTGGCGGGGCCGTTGCGCGACCGGGGGACGGCGACGGGATGCCTGCCCTCGGCGGTGGCGATGGCGGGGAGTTGCGCCAACCAGCGCGGGGCGCTGCGGTTCATGCGGTTCTATGCCACGGAGGGGAGCCGGCGGCGGACGGCGGCAGGCTTCTGCGTCCCGGCGGCGAAGGAGCTACAGAGGGGGGAAGCGCTTGAGCAGGGCTTTGGGGCGCAGGCGGCGGAGGTGCTCAGGCTCGCGGTGGAGAGGGCGGAGCCGTATCCGGTGCCGGCGGAGGGGGCGTACTTGAGCTATGAGCAATCCAGCGGGATCTTGAGGAAGGCGTTGGAGCGTGTCTTCAGCGGCGGGATGGAGCCGAAGAAGGCACTGAAAGAGGCGGCGGCGGAACTTGAGGCGGCGCTGCCGCGTCAGCAAGCAGGCGGTTAGCAGCGGAGAGGGGTAAGGAAATGGAAGACCAACTGAAACTCCTAAAGGGGTTCCATGGGCATCTGGGGCCGTATGTGACGGCGGGGCTGCGGATGGGGCGGTTTGCGCTCAAGCGTCTGCAGGCGAAGCCGCACCAGGGCGTGGAGGCCGACGTGTGGTGCCCGGCTTCGCCGCCTGCCTCGTGCATCATGGATGGGATACAGGTCGCCACCGGGTGTACGCTGGGGAAGCACAACCTGCGGCATCATGTGGATGATGAGATGCGGGTGCTGTTTCGCAACAGGCATACCAATGAGGTGGTCATGCTGGGGCTGCGGGCGGAGGCGATGCAGCGGGCGATGGCGATCCTGGAGGAGGAGTCGGATACGGCCGCGTCGGAGTTTGTCGCCAACATGCCGGAGGGGGAGTTGTTGGAGGAGTTGCGGGGGGACTAGCCGGTCGCGGTGCCGCCGGGCTGGAAGCCCGGCTCCGTTGGCGCTACCCTCGCGGCTGGAAGCCGCTCGTACGGCGGGAAAGGCGGCGTTGTTTGCTAGTCGGCGCGCTCGGGCTCTCCGCGCCAGAGGCGGTACTGCCACGCGTACTGTTCGGGGACGGCCCGGACTTTTTGTTCGAGCACTGCCATAAGGCGGGCGGTGTTCTCCACCAGATCCCCATCACGATCCTCGCTCTCCCTCATCTCCACCGGCGGGTCAATCTCTATTACGAAGCGGCCATCAGGGCGGCGCAGGGCGTGCGCCGGCAGTACGGGCGACTGCGTGCGGGAATGCAACAGGGCCGGGGTGTGCCAGACGTTGGTTTTCAAGCCGAAGAAGGGGACGACTACGCCCTGGCCTTTGGCATAGCGGTCGGGCATGACCGGCACGATACAGTTGCTCTTCAGCGCGCGGAAGATGCCGCGGAGGCCCTCGGAGACCGGGATTACTGGGAAGTTTTGCCGGGCGCGGATCTCTTTGAACTTGCGACCGATGCGCGGACTGCGCGGCGGACGTGAGAGCGGCAGGACGTTGTAGCCGCCATGAATGAAGCGAACGGCTCCTACCTCCTGATTCCCCAGATGCCCCGTAAACAGCACCACACCGCGGTTTTGCTCCAGCGCCGCCTGCAGGTGCTGCTCTCCCTTGATGTCACAGATCTCCAGACACTCCTCCCGCGACATGTCCGCCAGCCGCAGAGCCTCGATGAAGAGCATCGTGACGTTCTGCAGGCAGCCCTTGGCGATGTCGTGGGCGGCCTGTTCTGACAGGGCGTCGCCGTAGGCCAGCGAGAGGTTGTGCAGGATGATGTCGCGGTGGCGGGCGTCGTGGCGGTAGCCCCAGGCGCCGAGCTTGCGACCGAGCTGCTGCGCGCCATACCAGTCGCGGCGGCTGACGAGCCAGTGGAGGGTATCTATGACCGCCGGGCCGAGAGCGGCGCGGACGGAGCGGCGAAAGTCAGTGGAGGAGAAGCGCACGAATCAGGTACCTCGTGAGGTGATGGAGACATTATACCACAGTGCGGGTCGGAGCGGGCGAGACGCCCGCACTACGCGGGAGGGTAGTCGCGGATGTTGGCGGGCCGGATGATCGCAGACGGCGCGATCATTCGGCCCCTCCGAAGAGGCGAGGCAACAGCATGGAGTGTCGAGCATACGCGTCACTCAAGGCTGAACTCGTTTTACTTCTATCGCGTAGTCATCCTCGTTGTACTGCACTCTGAGGTAGTGGTAGAGACCGCCGGCGTCTGGGTTGGCGTACAGGGGCGCGCCGCCGCCGGCCGTTATGAAGTAGTGGACCTTGTCGCGGACCTGGTGGTTGTACAGGTGCTCGTGACCCGCGAAGACCGCGTTGACTTTGGCCCTGGCGAACAGCAGGTGGAGGCGGTCGCGGTACTTGGGGTACTTGTCGAGCGAACTGCCCCGGTGGACGCTGACCGGGAAGAGTGGCTGGTGGAGGGTCACGAAGATGAGCGACTTGTCCTGGGCCTGCGTCAGGTCCTGGTAGAGCCACTGCCATTGTGTGCCGTCAATCCGGCCATACTGGCCGGGCTGCTGAGTGTCGAGGATGACGAAGTGCGCGCAGCCGACGTCGAAGGAGTAGTAGCGGCGTCCGAAGTACTGCTCGAACAGGCCGCCCAGGCCCCCACCCAGGTCGTGGTTGCCAGCGGCCGCGGCCAGGGGCACGGGGCCGAACTTCTGGAGCGGCAACAGGGCCTCGAAGAAGCGCTGGTATTGGCGGCGGACGGCGGCGGCGTTGTTGGCACCATCAATGTAGTCGCCGGTGCCGAGGGTGAAAGCGGGGCGTTCGGCGGCCATGGCGCGGGCTACGGCAGAGACGATCTTGAGGCGCTCGGGCTTGCCACCGGGGCGGGTGTCACCAAAGACGCAGAAGACGGTGGAAGGGGGCGCCGCGGGCTGCGCAACGGGGCGGGGCTTGGGGCGTGAGGCCCTGGGCACGCTTTGATTGGTCTGGGCGGAAAGGGGAGCGAGACACAGGAACAGCAGGATTTTGAGGGTGAGAGGGTGTCTCATGCGCTTGGGCCGGTTTCTCATGATCCAGTGAACGGCGGGTGGCCCCGTTGGGGTCAAGAAGCACGAATGGCGGTCAGAATAGCCGGGCTATTTCGTCCTGATCGAAGCGCGGCAGCGGTTGCTCCCGGCCATCGCGTACCAGGACGCTGCCCTCGGTGAGCTCGGTGGCTCGACCGATGGCGGTGCAGGCGATGGCGGCTTTGGTGCAGGCGGCGACGGCGGCTTCGGCGTCGGCGAACGCGACGGCGGCGAGGAGGGAGCCCGAGGCTATCAGGCCCAACGGGTCAAGATCGTACTCGTCGCAAAGGCGTTGGGCTTCCGGCAAGAATGGGATTGCTTCGTATTCCAGGCGAATTCCGACTTGTGAGCCCTCGGCCATCTCCCAGACAGCAGTGGCCAGGCCGCCCTCAGTCGGGTCGTGGAGGGCGTGCGGGCGGATGGCCCCGCAGATCGCCCGCGCCTCGGGCAGGACCATGATTCCGGGATCGTAGAGCATGTTGGCGCAGCGGTCCAGGAAGGCGGGCTCGTAGCCGCGCTGCAGGAGTTCCTCGCGCTGTTCGCGGGCGATGAGCGAGGTGCCCTCGAGGGCTACGCCCTTGGTCAGGAGCAGCACGTCGCCCGGCCGCATGCCGTCCGGGTGAATCAGTTCGTCCCGGCGGACCTGGCCGAGCATCTGGCCGATCAGGAGCGGCCGGTCGAGGCCGTGGGTGACTTCGGTGTGGCCTCCCACCAGGGCGATGCCGAGGCGCTGGCAGGTGTCCTGTAGTTGACCGTAGATGGTCTCGACGAGTTCCGGCGTGGTTGCAGCCTCGGGCAGGAGCAGTGTGGCCAGGAACCAGCGCGGGAGGCCGCCGCTGGTGGCGATATCGTTGCTGTTCACCGCCACCGCGTAATAGCCGATGGCAGCGGTGGCGAAGGTGATGGGGTCGGTTTTGGCGAGCAGGAGTTCGTCGTGCCCGAGGTCTATGACGGCGACATCGCGCCCAATGCCGGGGCCTACCAGGACCTCCGGCGGAGTTGGGAGGTCCCGGAGGAGGCGGGCGAGGAAATCGGCGTCGAGCTTGCCCAGCGGGAGGGTGTTCACGCTTTGTCACCGCACAGGGCCGCCACGAAGGCCGGCACGTCCTCATAGGCGGCATTGGCGCCCAACTCCGCGAACTGCCCGGCAGTGGTGCCGGTCAGGAACACGCCGACGGTGCAGCATCCGGCAGCCTGGCCGCACTCGATGTCGCTCTTGTGGTCGCCGACCATGATCGCCTCGGCGGGGTCCACCACCAGACGTTCGAGCGCCGCGAGCAGATGGGCGGGATCCGGCTTTACGAGCTGCACGTCATCGCGGGTCAGGCACACCTCGCACGGCAGGGGATGCCGCGCGAGGAAGTGTTCGACGCACTCGCGGCAGTTGCGGGTGACGATGCCGAGCCTATAGCCGCTTTGGACGAGACGGTCGAGAGCTTCGACGACGCCGGCGTAGGGCGCGGCGTTGGCGACGGTCTCCATCTCGACATCAACCAGTACCTGGGCGGCCTGACGGTCGAATTCGGCCTGCCGCTCAGGATCGGCGGCGAGTTTGGCTTTGGCAGCGTCGATCACTTCGAGCACGTAGCGGCCGTCGCCCATGTGGTCTTCCCACAGACCCCACTGGTGAATGAGTTCATAGATGCGGCGGCGCATCTCGGCGAAGTCGATATTGGTCTCGGCGAGAGTGCCGTCGAAATCGAAGACTATGGCTTTGAGGGTTTGAGGGCAGCAGGTCATGTGACGGTTCCGTGGATGAGGTGTGTGTGGTTTGTGCACGGCGGGCGACCCCTTTGGGGTCAAGGACAGGTAAGGCGGCAGTCTACCAGGGGTTTCACCCCAATACGCGCTAACCTATACCAGGGCGGGCGGCTCGCCCGCCTTGGGGTGGCTACTGGCGGGCGAGCCGCCAGTAGTGTCTCATAAAAACTTGGGGGAGAAAGAGGGGTGGGAGAGCTCCGGCAAGAAGTGATTGTTACCAGACAACCTTCTGTGGAGGCTCTCCCGATGGCTCATTTCTCCG
>JBDKRC010000332.1:0-10501 GCA_039683575.1 Armatimonadia bacterium
AGAGCGCGAGACTGCCAGGGCTGACCAACCGCTCTGCCAACCCGGCCGCCTCTGGGAGCGCTCACCAAACGGACGGAACGTCGGCCGCGCGATCTGGCCGTCGGCTCGTCCCCCCTCTCTGACCTCAACCAAACACCGTAGCGTCTACCTCAGTATGACATCGGGGGCAGGGATCAGCCATTCTGACGAGCAAGCGCGCTTGGCTGGCATACGGCTCCGCTATGGCGCCGCCTTCTGTGGCCTGGTGGTTGCCGTCATCGGGCTCCTCGCGCTGCTCGCGCGCTTCACCGGAGCCGCGCTGCTGGGAAGCTTCGTGCCCGCCACCAAGGTCATGGTGCCTGCGGCGGCGCTCAGCTTCGCCTTGCTCGGGCTCTGCCTTGCCATGCTTGGCCTTCTTCGCCGTCCGCCGCGATGGCTAGTGTGGATCTCTGGCTTGACCTGCATTGTTCTCGCGATCCTGCGCGTTCTGGAATATGACTCCGGTTCGGAGTGGGATGTCAGCGGCCTCTTTCTCTCAGCCTACTTCCCCGCTCCTCCCGACGCACACTATGCTGTTCCCGGCGCCGTCATCGTCATTCTGCTTGGCGCCTGCTTGCTGCTCTTTCTTAAGGAACGGACGCGAGCGGCAGTTCTGGGAGTGGGCGGCCTTGCGGCGGCTTTGGGTGGCGTCCTTGTGTTGGGTTATCTCTACGGTCGCCCGCTCTTGTATACTGCCGAGGTGGGTAACGCCGCACTCCCGGCTGCAATTGCCTTGATGATGACCGGCCTGGGCATGGCGATGCTCGCCGCCGCCTCCGAAAGGGACGCTGAGGCCGTGCGTGAGGAGCAGCGGAATGCCCATGAAGCAGCCCTGCTGCACCTCGCGCAGGAGCTTGATCGTGCCGCAGCCGATGCGCTACAGCGGGCGAGTGAGCTTGAGGTCATCATCAACTCAATTCCCGATGGCGTAATGGTATATACGCCTGCAGGAGCCCTCGAACGGGCCAACGAGCGCGCGCGCACCCTCATGCGGGGCGTGCTGGACAGCGACCCCGAGTCCGAGACCCGGCAGTGGGACGTACGCGATCTAGTCTTTCATAACGACCAGTCGCAGGTCGTAGCATGGGCTGAACTGCCGCTGGCGCGCGCCTCCAGGGGCGAAACGATCCTCAACGCCATGTTGCGCGTCACCTGGCCTGATGCCGTCTCCAGATGGTTCAGCGTCTCCGGGGCGCCGGTCCGGGCGACTGGCGGCGGCGTCGCTCGAGTCGTCGGCATCTTTACCGACGTGACCGGTATTCGTGAGTACCAGCAGGAGTTGGAACGCCTGGTTAAGGACCGCACCATGACCCTGGAGGCACAACAGGAGCGGCTGCGGGCGCTCACCATCGAACTGGTGACGACCGAGCAAAGAGAACGTCAGCGTCTCGCCACCCTGGTTCACGACGAGGTCGCTCAGCCCCTCGGGGCCATGAAGCTGCGCCTGTCGCTGCTCCGCAAGGCTCTGCCAGGGTCCGCGGAAGATATCGACCCGCTCGTGACGCTGACCGACGAAGCCACGCAGCAAGTCCGCAGCATCATGACCGAGTTGAGCCCGCCGATTCTCCAGCGAATGGGCCTCATCGAGGCGGTGCGCTGGTGGGCTGAGTTGGTGCAGAGCCGTTCAGGGCTGCTGGTCAGGGTAGACGCACCGGTCGGCACGGTGCAGATCGACAAAACACAGGAAGCCGCGATGTTCGAGGGCTTCAAGGAGTTGCTGGAGAACGTCGAAAGACATGCGCAGGCCACGGAAGCACGCGTCACCGTGAATTGCGTCGACGACGAACTGCAGCTCATCGTGGCGGACAACGGCTTGGGGTTCGAACCGGCGGCAACGGTGGCCAAAGAGGGCTTCGGCCTGCTGGCCTTTGGGGAGCGGATGAAGTACCTCGGCGGCACGCTGGAGATATCCTCGAAGCCCGGCAAAGGCACGCAGGCAACCTTGAAGCTCCCCGGCGGCTGCAGGGCCTAACAACAAGCAACAACGCCTCCCCCGCAAACCGGGGGAGGCGTTGTTATTGTCCTGGGTTTCAGCGGAGCCGTCTAGTCCATCCAATAAGACCAGTTCCGGTAGTACGTGTCCTTCATCGACTTCACGTGCCCGTCCGCGAAGGCGATGTTATACATGTCGTTGTGGCGGTTCCATGCCCGCGTGCCCGTGGTGTCGGTGGGGCTGTTGAGCACGCCTTGGGCCGGGTTGTAGCCCGCTGCCACTGCCGGGCTGTAGGGCCCGGCGTACAGGTCGACGTCATCAATGAAGATCAGCGTGCCCACCGGGTCCTCGAGCTGGGCAAGGCTGATGGTGCCGGAGTCGAAGTTGGTCTTGCCGACAAAGCGGCTCTGGTTGTACCCGTAGTTGTTGAAGATGCCGTAGTCGAAGGCCTGCCCGGCGCTGGACTCGCTGGGGCAGCGCCAGATCTGGGCGTTCTTCTGGTACGGATACAGCAGCTCGGGCATGTGGAAGTAGTTACTAGAGATGCCCGGCGTCGAGGTATAGAGCGGCGGGCAGACCTCGTCATAGTCCTGGATGTACATTACCCAGGCGATGCCGATCTGCTTGAGGTTCGACTGGCAGCTCGACTGCCGCGCCTTCTCACGGGCCTTGGCGAAAACCGGGAACAGGATTGCCGCCAGGATGGCAATGATGGCGATTACTACCAACAACTCGATGAGCGTAAAACCACGTCTTGTCATGTTGCACCTCAGTTCATAGTCGGTCCCGCAAGAGATTCCTCTTAAGGTATTATTGCTTTCCTCAGCGGGCTCGAAACGTCCTTCTTCCGATCGCGGGTCCCGCAGTCGCGGCAGGCATCTGGCAAGCAGCCTCCCGGTGAGGGGAGGCTGCTGTGGGCTGCTTCGATTGGGGCGTGTCTAGTCCTCGGCGAGCGTCCAGAGCCTGTCCTGACCTGCGGCTGCCGTGCGGCCGAGCCACTTGGCATGGCCGTCGCAGAAGCCGTAGTTGCCGCCATCATTGTGCCGGCCGGCTACATTGCCGATGCCGTCAGTCGGCGGCGTGGACTGGGTCGGACCATAGATGAAGGCGCCGCCTGCGCCATACTGCCCCGTGTCCGGGTTGTCGCCGATGATGATTGTCTCGGCGGACTGCTTGATGTCACCCAGCGAGCGTCCGGGGTTGTTGTAGAAAGTCCCGGTGCCGCCGCTGTAGTAACCGAGGTTCTGGTAGTTCCAGCCATAGCCCAGCGCCGAGGCGCTGTTGCTGGGACAGGTGAAAATCTGGGCATTCTTAACGTACGGGTCCAGGTACAGGTTCCAGTTCTTGGCCGGGCTGCCCCAGGCCGAGGCGTAGGGCAGGACTTCATCATAGTCCTGGGCGTACTGCATGATCGCAAGGCCGATCTGCTTTACGTTGGACAGACAGGACGACTGGCGGGCTTTCTCACGGGCCTTGGCGAAAACCGGGAACAGGATCGCCGCCAGGATGGCGATGATGGCGATCACCACCAGCAACTCGATAAGCGTAAAACCTCGACTCTTCAATGGGCTCACCTCAGACAGAAGATGGCGCGCGCACGTGTACTTACCGAAATACTTATACACTAACGCGCGAAACCTGTCTATAGGTTCGCTGTATTTGTTACGATATTTGTCAAATTTGCGTTCACCTTCTCCACCGCCGCCAGAAGCTGCTTCATGTACCCCGCCTCGCCCAGCAGGTGCTGGTGCATCATGACCAGACCGGTCTCGGTCTTGACCTGCTCGCATACCGGCAGCCGGAGGTTGGCATAGTCCTGTGGCACGTTCTCACGGTACGGGATCGGGCTGGTGCTGTCGTACAGATTCAGCAGCGGATTGCGGTAGACGGGGTCATAGACCTCGCCCAAACCCAGCCCCTCGGCCGCCAGCGCCTGGACGTACTGTGACCGCGTGACGCCCTGAGCCTGCGCGGGATCGAAGTGCAGCGACATGGCATAGTAGGCCTGCCGCGTGACCCGCTCATCCCGCTTGGCGGCCCGCAGCGGCCCGCCGATCCGTGCCAGCTCCGCGGCCAGCCACTGGGCGTTCTCATCGCGCTTCAGGGTCTGCTCGGTCAGCCGCGTCAGCCCGCCCCGGAGCAGCACGCACTGCATCTCCGTAATCCGGTAATTGTGGCCGTAGCGCCGCGCCGGGGCCATGTCGGGGGGAGCGGACCAGCCGACCTGCTTGAGCGCGAAGGCGGTCTGGAAGACCTCGTCATCGTTGCACGTAATCGCCCCACCTTCGCCGCTGGTCAGGAGCTTCGACTGCTGGAAGGAGTAGCTGCCGGCATCGCCGATGGCCCCTGCGCCCTGGCCGCGCCACTGGCTGCCATGCTGGTGCGCAACGTCCTCTACAACCTTCAGGCTATGCCGCCGCGCCAGGTCCATGATGGCATCCATGTCGCACATGCAGCCATAGATATGAACCGGCAGCAACGCAGTGGTTTTGGGCGTTATGGCCTTCTCAGCGGCCGCTGCGTCCAAACAGAACGTCTCGGGGTCAATGTCCGCGAAGACCACATTGGCCCCGATGTCCATGGCCGCCTGGGCGGTGGCGGTCCAGGTCAGGCCGGGGACAATGACCTCATCGCCCGGCTTAACGCCCACAGCCTGCAGGGCGCACTGGATGGTGACGGTCCCATTGGACAGGCACAGGGCATGGCGGGAGCCGATGAAGGAAGCGAAATCGGCGGTGAAAGCCGTCTCGTGAGGGCCCATCCAGCTCCATTTGCCGCTGCGGATGACCTCCTCCATCCACTGGACCTCCAGCTCGCCCGAGACGGGCCAGGTGGGGCAGGGGAGAGTTACGGCGCGGTCGCCGCCGGTTAGTGCGAGGGAACTGGACATGGGTTGCCTCCGGACTGATTTTGGGAATTGGGCTGCGCAAATAGTAGGTAAAGTCGCTCAAAAAGCCAATATACTGATGAAGTCAATCTTGACCAATAGTGATATTGGAGGAAATGTTCTACCATGATGATGGTGGACCGACCGGTCTCCAGCAGAACCTTCAGCAAACCAATGCTCGAGGTGCTGTTCGACCGGAAGCGATGGTGGCTCATCGCCTCCGGAATCCCTCGCGAAGTCCAGCCGGTGAATGACCGGCGGCACGAGAAGTGGATGCGCAACCACTCACACAAACATACCCATACAGAGATAATGTTTGTACTCAAGGGCCGGGGCAGTATGGGCTATGAAAAGCGAATCTACCCTTACGGTCCCGGAACGGTCTTTTGCTTTCAACCCGGAGAGAGCCACGACCTGGAGATCCCGGTCTGGGGTCAGGAAACGGAGATGCTGTGGATCGTTCTGATGGGGCGGAAGTTCGTGGCGCAGGTGACGCAGTTCCGTCCGGACCTGCCGGGCGGCGCCGAGACGATGGGTTTCATCGTCCTGGCCAAGGACACAGGGCTGCTGGAAGTTGACCCGATGCCGGAGCAGTGGCCGGACCGGGCCCCGCGGCGGGAGGTGCGGGCCCTGCAGCTATACGCGGCGGTGGAAACGCTGGTCGCGGCGCTGGTGGAGCAGGGCGACGCGCCGGTCCACCCGCGGGAAGAGCAGGTCCGCGAGAGAGTGGTGCGGATGATGCAGGAGTACATGGAGGAGACGGGCGGGCAGGGGCTAACCCCGGCGGAGCTGGCCAGAATGTCCGGCTATAGCCGAGCCCACTTCATGCGGCTGTTTCGCCAGCAGGTGGGGTGTACGGTGCTGGAATACCTCAATCAGTGCCGGCTGCGCCGGGCGCATGAGCTGGAGAAGCGGGGTTACCAGCAGTATCGGATCGCGGACATACTGGGCTTCTCGTGCCCGACGTCGTATTGCCGGTGGCGGCGGCAGCAGGAGGGGAAGCGAGCGCAGGCGGCTGTGGAGGGGGCGGAGGAGGAGAAGAGAAGCGGAGAGGTTAAGGCCAGGATACTGTGAAGGGCGAAAGCTGGTCGGGGATGGCCCGACGGGAATGTCGGGCGTACATCCGGAAGGGGAGAAGGTGGTCGGGGGCGTAGGTTGGTCGGTGATGGTCGCGATCGGTGATCGCTCGTACAAGGTAGGTTTTTGAGGGGGAGTTGCCGAGCCGGAGGCGGGTGGCGGTGCAGAATAAAAAGGCCCGGGCCAACGGCCCGGGCCTTTTCCTTCCTGTGAATCATACGCTTGAGAGTGGAGCCGGAACGCCCCTACGGGGTCTAGTACCCGTAGAGCGTGCAGGTGGGCGTATACAGCGAAGAGTACGAGAACCACTTGGCGTGGCCGTCAACGAAGCCAACGTTCGAACCGTCGTTGTGCCTCAGGGACGGAGCATAGGCGGCGAAGTACTTGTAGGCCAGGACCGGGGCGTTGTCTACATCCATGCCCCAGAGCGTCTCGGCGGGCTTGTCAATCGCGCCAAGTGACTTGGCGGCCACGGTGGGCGCGGAAGGATAACCGAGGTAGTTGTAGTTCCAGCCATAGCCCAGCGCCATGGTGGCCGAGCTGGGGCACTTGAAGATCTGGGTGTTCTTGACGTAGGCCTGGATGAGGCTGTCCCACCTGATATTACCGTATGTGAAGGAGGGGAGCATCTCGTCATAGTCCTGGGCATACGACAAAAGGCCGAGGCCGATCTGCTTGACGTTGGAGAGACAACTGGACTGGCGAGCCTTTTCGCGGGCCTTGGCAAAGACCGGGAAGAGGATCGCGGCAAGAATAGCGATGATGGCGATGACCACCAGCAACTCGATGAGCGTAAAGCCGCGTCTTTTCATATTTCACCTCACATGGAATGATGGAACGTTAGGCAGATTATACCATTAATCAGCGGAAATCAAGCATGTTTGGTGGGGCGGGAGGGTCGGGGGCAGTGAGCGGCCCCTCACAGGAAATGATACGACAACTAGCACATAAAGTGACGAGGCAAATCAGTTCCATATTCCCTCGACTTCCAGTCATGTAGGACGGAATTGTAGAACCGCTGCCCGATGATACCATTGACGAGGGGAAATCTGGCAAGTTTGGTGGGTGAAATGAAGATGCCCGGCCTTTGTGGCCGGGCAACTGGTGTTGGTCGCGGGCTTGCGTCAGGCGTTGACTACTGGTTGTCCCACAGGTTCGGAGACGGGCCTGCGGCGTAGTCGACGGCGTCATAGTAGCCGAGGGCCGAACCCTTATACCATTTGGCATGGCCGTCGGCGAAAGTGCAGTTGGCCCCATCGTTGTGGCGTACAGCGGGCGGCTCAGCGTTGTCGCCGGTGCTGCGAGTGTCCCAGTCGGTGAGATAGTAGGCGCAGTCGGCGAGGACTATGGTCTCGGCGGGAACATTGATCTCGCCGAGCGACCGGCCGGCCAAGTTCCATGCTGCAATGCCATGGAAACCATAGCCGAAGCTCGCATCGTAAGCGGTCAGGGACAAGTTGTCGGTGGCCGAGGGGCAGTTGAAGATCTGCCAGTTCTTGGTGTAGGGCGCCAACTGGTAGTGCCACAGCATGTTTGTGCTCGTAGAGACAGTACCGTCAGGCAGGAGGTAAGTGCAGGGGGAGTTGTTGGCGCGTATGAAGCGCTCGTCATAGTCCTGCGCATAGGACAAGACGGCGGTACCAAGCTGCCTGAGGTTGCTCAGGCAACTGGTCTGGCGGGCCTTCTCACGGGCCTTGGCGAAAACTGGGAAGAGAATTGCTGCGAGAATGGCGATAATGGCGATGACGACGAGAAGCTCGATCAACGTAAAGCCGCGCCTGCTCATGATATGCACCTCGCTATGACATTGCCTATTACAGGTCTATACCACATTAGACGCGATATCATGCGTGTCGGGACACAAAAAAACGCCCGGGCAGACGGCCCGGGCGCTATCGTATTCGGCAAACTGGCCAAACCCTAGGGATTATTGCCGGTGTAGGCCCCATTCCAGTAGCGGCTGTTGGCGTTGAACGCCGGGATAGCCGTGCCCTGCATCCACTTGGCGTGACCATCGCAGAAGGCGTTATTCAACCCGTTGTTGTGGCGGGGAACGCTGGTGAAGGTAGCGGAGCCGACCATTTCCTCATTGGCCCCGGCGGTGTCGCCGTCGAGGTTGTAGGAGTCGCCGCCGCCAGCCTCGGCAAAGAACATGGCCTCGGCGGGGTAGTTGACGGTGCCGAGGGCGCGGCCGGAGTTGTAGCTATTGAGACCGTAGGAGCCGCCGCCGGTGTACTGGCCGGTGAAGGCAGCAGCGCTATCGCTGGGGCAGTTGTAGACCTGCACGTTCTTGACGTAGGGGTAGATGCAGGTATGCCACAGCATGTAGTTCGAGGACGTAGTGCCGTTGGGAAGAGTGTAGGTGCCGACGCCGGGGCCGATGTTGGTCCGCGGCAGCATTTCGTCGTAGTCCTGGGCGTACTGCATGGCGGCGAGCCCAAGCTGCTTCATGTTGTTGAGACAGGATGACTGTCGGGCCTTCTCGCGGGCCTTGGCGAACACAGGGAACAGGATGGCCGCGAGACTGGCGATGATGGCGATGACGACAAGCAATTCGATGAGCGTAAAGCCACGTCGATTCATACTTGCACCTCTAATCAGAATATCCCAACCAACTTACATTATACCACGGCAAGGCAGACCCTAAGCATACCCCTGAAGGTTCGTGTGCCGGGGTCTCTGCATTCCTTCACCTCGCTGACGTATATTCCTAAGTTTCGTAAAGTATACCATATCGGACGTCGAATCAATACCTAAAGTGTTACGTGAAGCTGGAAACGATGAGACCCGGGCCGGGCCCGGGTCTCATGGCTTACGTGCTACAGGCGGGTCTACTTGTTGTAGAGGTAGTAGTACGCCTGCTTGTTGGTGGTGAGGTTGGAGCCACTGGCGGTGTCGGTGCCGGTGTAGATGGCATTGCGCAGCATCCACTTGGCATGGCCGTCCACGAAGACGAGGTTGGTGCCCTCGTTGTGGCGGGGTAGCGGGCGATAGTTGACGTCGTAGTAGTTGATGACGTAGGAGACGCTGTCACCGAAGGCGATGGTCTCCGCGGGCATGGTGATGGCCCCGAGGCTGCGCTGGGTGCCGGGAGCGTCCGCGCCAAGCTGCAGCCAGTTGTAGCCGTAGTGAGTGGGAACGCCACCGGCGACAACGAGCACACCAGTGCCGGTGCCGCTGGGGCAGAGGAAGAGCTGGCGATTTTTGACGTAGGGCTGGAAGGAGTCCATCCAGCCATAGGTGGAGCCGGTGTCGCGGTGCTGCGGGCACATCTCGTCATAGTCCTGCGCGTAAGACTGCACGGCGATGCCGAGCTGCTTGACGTTGGAGAGACAACTCGACTGGCGGGCTTTTTCCCGGGCCTTGGCGAAGACCGGGAAGAGGATTGCGGCCAGAATCGCGATGATAGCGATAACGACCAGCAGCTCGATAAGCGTGAAACCGGTTCTCTTCATTCGACTACCTCGTAGGGTGTATTTTCTACTGCCAAAATGTGGCAGTATTGTGGCGGACGTTGATCTGTAAGCACAAATAGAGGCGCATCCCCATGGATGGCGGGATGCGCCTCGGGTGTGGTTAGTTACTACAGGTTGTCCCAGAGATTGGGATCCGGCGGCGCGGCGTGGTCAACGGCGTCAGTATAGCCGAGCTTGCTGATGCCGTACCACTTGGCGTGACCGTCGGCGAGGACGGCGTTGGAGCCGTCGTTATGCAGCGGGTTCGGGGCGGCGTGGTTGTCACCGGTGGCGTTTGTGTCCCAGTCGGAGAGATAGTAGGTGCTGTCGAGCAGCACGAGGGTCTCTGTGGGGGCCACCAGGGTGCCTAGCGATACGCCGCCCAGGTAGGTGTCGTTGAAGCCGTAGTCGGCAGCGGAGCTGTAGGCGTTGTCGGGCCAGCGATAGGAGTTGGACGGGCAGCTAAAGATCTGCGCGTTCTTGATGTAGGGCATTAGCTGATACATCCAGAGCATGTTGGTGCTGCCGGAAACCGCCCCATTGGGCAGGTTGTAGGTGCAAGGCGCGTTGTTGGGGCGCATGAAGCGCTCATCGTAGTCCTGGGCGTACGACAGCACGCTCAGGCCAAGCTGCTTGAGATTGGACAGACAACTGGTCTGCCGAGCCTTCTCACGGGCCTTAGCAAAGACTGGGAACAGGATGGCCGCGAGAATGGCGATGATGGCGATGACGACCAGAAGCTCGATAAGCGTGAAGCCACGTCGTGTCATTAGTTCACCTCTACGGGTGACGATGCGGGTTCACAAGAACCCGGCCGGCCCTCGAGTGCGCGCACTCGAGCCTGTGAGACAACTGAATTCGGCATGGCCAAGACTGAGGTGGTACGCCACCACCGCGCGCGGGCGCAAAGCGCCCTTCCAGAGCCAGAGGCACAGCTTCAGTTACAAAGAGGATACCCAAATCGGGGGTGGGTCAAGCACAAAGACTGGATCAATGACGGAAACAGCGCGATCTGGGTCCTTTGTGTTAGAGAACACCTGAGCGGGGGGTAGGGTTCCATCGGTTGCGGGAGAGCTGTGGTCGGCTGTAGGGCGGGGGCTCCGTACCCCGCCGCTCCGGGGGGCGACAGAA
>JBDKRC010000333.1:0-19937 GCA_039683575.1 Armatimonadia bacterium
CCGTTGCCGTTGCCGTTGCCGTTGCCGTTGCCGTTGCCGTTGCCGTTGCCGTTGCCGTTGCCGTTGCCGTTGCCGTTGCCGTTGCCGTTGCCGTTGCCGTTGCCGTTGCCGTTGCCGTTGCCGTCAGGCCCGAAGGGCCGTCAGCCTCTAGCCAGGGCCGCAAGGCCCTGGTTCCCCGCCCCCAATCATCTTGAGCCCGGAAGGGGCGACAGCCCCTCCGAACTGTTCTCCGTTTTCTGTCTTCCGTTTTCGCCGTTCGCCGCGCCCGCCACTCATTTCCTCACCCTCGCCGCCTCTACCTGTCGCCAAGGAAACCCCGCCACCTCCGGCGAACCTCCCGCCCATGCCTAACTCCATCCCCGACACCATCCAACTCGCCGACACGCCCACCGGCCTCGCCGTGCGCATTCTCGACCAGACTCTCCTGCCCGGCCGCGAACTCACCCTCGACCTCACCACCGTCGCCGAGGTCTGCGAGGCCATCAAGCGCCTCCGCGTCCGTGGCGCACCCGCTATCGGCTGTGCCGCCGCCTGTGGCGCCGCGCTGGCCGCCTCCCGCTGCGACGCCACCGACCTGGCCACCCTCCAGGCCTACGTCCGCGAGGCCATCGATGACCTCGCCGCCACCCGCCCCACCGCCGTCAACCTCTTCTGGGCCCTCGAGCGCATGAAGCAAGTCGTCGCCCGCGCGACCGACGCCTGCGCCCTCCGCGACGCCCTCGCCGCCGAGGCCCGCTCCATAATCACCGACGACCTCGACCGCTGCCGCCGCATGGGCGCCCACGGCGCCGAACTGATTCCTCCCGGCGCCCGCATCCTCACCCACTGCAACGCCGGCGCGTTAGCCACCGCGGGCTACGGCACCGCCCTGGGTGTCATCCGCGCCGCCGCCGAGCAGGGCAAGGTAGCCCGCGTCTACGCCGACGAAACCCGCCCCCTGCTCCAGGGCGCGCGCCTCACTGCCTGGGAGCTCTGCCGCGAGGGCATCCCGTGCACCGTAATCTGCGACAACATGGCCGCGAGTCTGATGGCCAGAGGGGAAATAGACTGCGTGGTAGTCGGCGCCGATCGCATCGCCGCCAACGGGGACTTCGCCAACAAGATCGGCACCTACGGCGTGGCCGTCCTCGCCAGGTACCACAACCTCCCCTTCTACGTCGCCGCCCCGCTCTCCACCGTGGACTACGCGCTCAAATCCGGCGCCGAGATCCCCATCGAGCAGCGCGCCGCCGAAGAAGTCTCCCACCTCGGCCACTTCTCCGCCGCCTCGGTGACCCCTGAAGGCTGCAATATCTACAATCCCGCCTTCGACGTAACCCCTGCCGACCTCGTGACCGCCATAATCACCGAAAAGGGAGTTGCCCAACCGCCCTTCACTGAGTCTCTCAGCGCTCTGTCTGCGCCATAGGAAGGCGCAGAGGGGCGGTGTCGCAGGCATAGTTGAAAGTCGAGGGGTAGTAACCAGCAGCCCTCCCTGGCGGGATCTGTTAGGCAATCCGAGCCACGGCAGCAAACCTCCGCCGCCTTGACGCCTGCCACGACCTGTGGATGCTCAAGGCCGCGCTGGATTGCAGGAGCAGGGGACGGAATTGATGGTTGCGTGAAGAAGGCATTGGTAGAGACCTGTCTAATTCTCCATCAAACTCGGAACGCAATTGGGAGGAGAAGGACATGTCGAACTGGTACCTGTGGCGCAACGGCAAAGCGAACGGCCCCTACCCGGAGAGCCAAATCAAGGAATGGATACGTTGCGGGGCGATCCCGCCACACGCGAAACTCAACAAGGCGGGCACCCCGGACTGGGTGACGGCGGCCACGCTGCTGTCGCCGCCGACGCGGTCTCAGCCCGGTATCCCGCCGCCCCCATCAGCTCGCCCCGCAGTGCCGCCATCGGCGGGGGTGTCCCCCTCAGTCCAGACGTCACCGCCACCCCGACCGTCGGCGCCGCCCCCCGGTTCGCCTGTTCTGCCTGCCCAGGCCGCCCCTCGCGCCTCCATCTCCGCCGGAAGCTTTCGTCATAAGGGAGAGACACCGGCGTTCATTGCCGGGTTCCTGATCCTCTTCGGGTTGCTGACCCTCGCTGCGATCGCCTTTGTTATACAGGGCCTCATTACCGGAGGAATCGGCTTCGTTCTGGGTCTTATCCTCCTGTTCCCCGCCGTCATGGTGTGGAGCGTAGGCGTGGCCGTGGCGACATACTGGTATCGCAATTCGCTGCGGCAGCGGTACCCTGAAGTGACCCCCGCCAACTACCCGCAGGTTCATGCCGCCATCCAGCAGGCCGCCGCGCTTCTGGGCATGGAGCCCCTCCCTGTTCATATCGCCACCGACCGCCCCGATGTTAACGCCTTTGTTCTTGGTACGGGAGGCTTGATCGATAACCCGATCGTCTTCATCCATCAGGGCCTGCTGGCCACCATGTCTGACCCGCGGCAGCTCTGTTTCGTGGTGGGCCACGAGTTCGGACACGTCAAGGCCTCGCACCTGATACTCAAAAGCTATCTGGAGAACCCACTCCTCGAATCGGCGATGTGGGGGCTGCTGTGCCGTCCGGCCATCTGGCTTATCAAGGTGAGCATGAGACAATGGGACCGTCTGTCCGAGCACACGGCGGACCGGGCAGGGCTAATCGCCTGCGGTGATTTACAGACTGCAGTAACGGCCCTGGCGCTGATTGAGTTTGGGCCGGCAGAGACCGCGCGGCTAAGCCTGCCTCAGTTAATCGCCGTTGCCATGGCTCCCCAGGGAGCGCCATCTGATCTCCTGTCCACCCATCCCATGCTTGGACGACGCATACAGGACTTGGTCGACTTCAACCGACAGCGCGGCGCCACCGGCGTTGCCCGATCGGCATAGGCACGAGGAGGCCATGATGGCCAAGAAGCGGATCGACATCAGCGTCACCGCTCCCGGACTGTTCCAGAGCGAGTACTACGCGGTGGCTCGGGACGAGAAGGGGAATCAAGTTGCATACGCCTTCGGCAAGGACAGGCGCGAGGCCACTGCGAAGACAGTCCAGAAGGTCCGGGCGCAGCACCCCGATGCCGAGATACTGCACTGATCCGCGCGGAGTTATCGCTACGCTGCGCATCAAAGAAGGCGAGAATGACTATCGAGCCCATGCCCACGTAGACTGAACTGCCGATCCCGCGGCGCTGTTTGACTTTCACGCCCGGCATATCAAGCTTGGCTACCGGCTCGACTTTGATGCTCGAATGGCGGCGCGCACTTGAGGTGGAGATCTGGGCGTGTTGGCCCATGCCCAACCACGCGCATCTGATCGCCCGTCACGCGGCAGGGCGGCGGTGTGGTGTTCGCTGGGCCGCCGGATTACTCCTGGCCACGTCAGCGAACCTCCGCCGCCTTGACGCCTGCCGCGATCTGCGGGTGCTCAAGGCCGCGCGGGATGAAGAGCATGGATGGGGAAGGAGGTGACCGTTGCCCAAGAAGGAACTGCGAGGGAATCGCGTACTATCTACTGATCTGGGACATGATCGGGAGCAGACACCATGCCCATAGACCGACCCCTCGCTCTTCTCACCTGCTGTCTCCTCCTTCTCACCACCTCCGCCTTCGCCGCCCCGCCCAGAGTCCTTGCCCCGAAGGCCAACCTGCCCGCCCTCGCCGCGCAAGCGGCGACCCAGACGAAGCTCATAGGCCTCCTGGCCAGCGGCGACGTCAGAACCACCTACGACTTCCTCGAAGTCAACCTCACCAGGTTCTCGAAGTGGAACTTCGAGGCGAAGACCAGCCAGCCCAAGACCGCGCGCCTGCTCTGGCAGGTGTCGGTCATGCCGTATCGGGCCCAAACTGGCGAGGCCTGGCAGTCACCGCCGGGGCTTGTCGACTCCGGGATGCTCTCCGACACCATCGTGCCGGATGGTAAGCATACTTACCCCTTTGACCTCGACCTCGGCTATTATTTGGATGTCGTGCGGCTCAATAGGCCGATGGCGCCCCAGGGCGTCTACCCGGTCCAGGTACCTGGCCCAGCCTCAGTCCTCAGCCGCTTGACCGGCAGCAGCAACCTCAAGCTGGTTCACTTCGGCTGGGGCAAGACCGGCTCGTCCGCCAGCGCGGCCAAGAACGTGAAGAAGACTGAGAAGGTCCTCACCTTCTACGTCCGGGTGCTGCCGCTGGACGCCAAAGGCAACCGTATCGGCCCCGCCTCGGCCACCGTCTGTGTCCGGCACAACGCCCAGCCCACGGATGTCACTTTCTACCAGGCGCCCCCCGCCATCCACCCGCAGGTCACGCCCATCTACTGGCAGCCCGAGCGGCACCAGGATGCCAGCGCCGCCTACTGGCGGATGATCGTTCGGCGCCCGTACCTCCTCCCGAGCCTGCCGGGCGTTCCCCAGTCCACCTTCACTTCCGTCGCCCCCGGCCAGAAGTACGGCGAGCCAATCGAGGTGTACTGGCCCCCCAAGGACAAAAGCTGGTGGGACAAGGTCAAAGAGGCTGTGGGCTCCTTCGTCAACTGGGTAGCCGATGCCATCAACTATGTCTCCAACCTCTACAGCAGCATCAAGTCCATGGTCGTGGATGGTCTCGCCACGATTGCACCTGAACTGCGCGGGGTGTTTTCCGTCGCGCTCGACATCGGTCTTGCTGCAGTGGGAATCCCGCCCTCGCTCCCGGACTTCGACGACCTGCAGAACCTGGGCGCCGACTACCTCTGCAAATACATCGCCGACGAGACCGGCATCCCCTCGGCGGTCACCAGGGAAGCTCTGGAGCAGATCGCGGATCACACCAGGGACGCGCGCCGCGGCGGCGGCGACACCAGCATGTGGATGATCCCGGACTACAACAAGCTCTACCGCCCCGCCCGGGTCGATCTGCTCGTCTCCAATCCCTCGGCAAAAAGCACCGACCGCGTAACCGTCTTCTGCAACGTGACCGCCCCCACTGCGCAGGGCCTGCGCTGGGTCGCCGCGGGCAATCCCGTGCCCCTGCCGCCTCTCGGGCCCGGGGAGAGCCTGACGGTCCCCGTATACATTATGGGCGCGCCCGAGTATGCGGAGCAGGTTCGGCTGAACATCACGACTCAGATGCGGTACGAGCTAAATGACAAGGGCCTCCCCATCAACGGCAGGTCAAACCCCTCAGCCGATCAGTACAACCGCATGATCAAGGCCAAACAAACCTGGACCGCTGCCGAACTGCAACAAGCCCCCCAGCCCTGACCTCAATGCCCCCAACAAACAGGGGCCCCCAATCGGGGGCCCCTGTTAACTATGCCGTTTCTGAATCCTGATCCCTGATACCTGACCCCTGCCTTCACCCCAACTCCGCCACGCTCCCCAGAACCCAATCTGGCTTCTCCTCACCCTCCGCCTCCGCAATCGTCTCCTCCGTCGCCACCCCCGTCAGCACCGCAATCGTCGTCATCCCGGCCAGGTTCCCGCACGCGATATCCGTCTCCAGCCTGTCCCCCACCATCGCCGCGTCCTCCGGCGCCACGCCCAGCCGCTCCAGCGCCCCCAGCGGCAGCATCGGCCCCGGCTTGCCCGCGATGTAATCCGGCATCCGCCCGCTGCAAGCCGCAATCGCTGCGATCAGCGCCCCGCAGTCCGGCACCACTTCTCCTTCATCCACCGGGCACAGGACGTCCGGGTTCGTGGCGAAGAACTTGACTCCGCGCAAGAGCGCCTGCAGCGACGCGTTCAGCCGCTCATAGTCGAAATGCCGGTCCCACGACAGCGCCAGCACCTCCGCCTCCTCCCACCGTTCCACAAACTCCATCCCCACCGCTGCCAGTTGCGCCCTCATCACCGCCTCCCCCACACACAGCACCTTAGCCCCCGGCGTCTCCTGCGCCATATACTGCGCCAGCACCATCGAGGACGTGATGATCTCCTCCGGCGTCGCCGGAATGCCCAGCCGCGTCAGCTTCTCCGCATACTCCTCCGGCTCTGACAGCGGCTTGTTGGTAATGTACATGACCTTCGCCCCCCGCGCCTTCAGCCGCGCAATCCCCTCCGGCACCCCGGGGATGATCGCTTCGCCCAGGTAAACCGTCCCGTCCAGATCAAACAAGTAAGCCTTCAGTTTCGGCAATTCGCTCATCACAAAACTCCTCTGCAAGCACACACGCCCGGCCTCAACCGCTGCACCAGCTCTTCCAGCACCCCCGTTGTGACTTCGCCAACCGACCGCATTACCGCCCCGACCTCCCCATCCTCGATCGGCCCCCCGGTCATCCCCGCCGCATAGTTCGTCACAACGCAAAGCGACGCATAGCAAAGCCCTGCCTCCCGCGCCAAAACCACCTCCGGCAGCCCCGTCATCCCCACCACATCCGCCCCCCAGGTCCGAAACATCCGGATCTCCGCCGGGGTCTCAAACCGCGGCCCCTCCGTGCACAGATACGTCGCTGCCGGATGCGCCTGCAGCTTCCGCTCCTCCAGCACCTGAGCTATCGTCGCCCGCATCGCCCCGCAGTACGGCTCGGTAACATCAACATGACGCACTTTGCCGTCCTCGCCCTCAAAGAACGTCAGCGGTCTCACCCGCGTGAAATCCAGGAACTGATCAGGCAGCACATACTGCGTCGGGCCCATGGACTGCCGCAGCGACCCTACCGCATTCGTCGCGACCACCATCTCACACCCGAGCAGCTTCAGGGCCATGATGTTCGCGCGGTAGTTGATCATGTGCGGGGGGATGTCATGCTCCCGGCCATGCCGCGGCAGCAGATACACTTCCTGCTCCCCCGCCTGCATGTACTCCACCGTCACGCGCCCGTAAGGCGTCTCCAGCGCCTGGTTCTGGCACTGTCCTGCGCCGAAGCTCTCAAGCCCCGTCCCGGTGATCAGGCCCAGCTTCATCTTATGCTCCTCGCTGTAGCATCGAGCCCACGGCCGCGAATACGCCGACCATGCGCAGGCCTACGATGATGATGAACACGCCAAAGACCTTCTTCAGAACATCCGACGGCAACACCGCTGCCAGCGGCGCGCCCAGCCACGTGCTCCCCAGTACTCCGCCCAGCGCCAAAAGCGCCACGTAGTTCCAGTTAACATGCCCCAGCGCCTGGGTCACGCAGATCAAGGAGCCACACCGCAGCGGTATGGCGAGCGCGATCAGCCCGATCAGCAGGCTCCACAGGATAACCGGTACGGTCACTCGCCAGTTGCCCGCCCCGCCCCCAAAGTGGTAGCTCAGCGCCCCGGCCACAGTCATCGGCACCATAACGGCCAGAGCCGTGCCCTGCGCGATCTTCTGCGCATCCTGGTGCTTCTCCCAAAGCGCGCTAAGCGCCGGGACCATAATGATGCCGCTCCCGATTCCCAAAAGCCCCGACAGCGCCCCACCAACCAACCCCAACAGCAAAATCGCACCAAACAAAACAGGACTAAACTTAAGCATGTGTCATCTCCTGAAACCCAAAAGACATATGGCCATAGTTATAGCCTCTTCCACCCCAACCCCGCAACCCAAGTTCCGCCTCCCCACACCCGTTCCCGCCGCCTCTGCCGTTGCCTCTGCCGTACGTGCGCAAACCGCCGTCCGCACCGCAGGGCATCCCCGCCCGCATGTCGCCATCGCCGTGTGGAGCGCGAAGCGACGTCCGCGTCGCAGGGCATCCCCGCCCGCACGCCGTCATCTCCGACCATCCTTCGCCCAAAATCGGGGACGGCAGCCTTTGCGCGCCACCCAAACACTCGCCAGAACCCTCTTCCCCCTCCTTCGCGCAAAGGCTCCGTCCCCATTTTGACCACCACCACCCGCCACCCTTCCCCCGCCGTCGTTCCCGACGTTCCCGCCCCACCAGTTCCCGCCGTACCAGTTCCCGCCGTACCCGTTCCCGCCTCCATTCTGCTATAATACCCCCGGGGACACTCCCTCTCATTCTCACCACCAGCAGGTTTCAAATGCTCTTGCCAGTCGACCTCACTTCAACTCTTCACGACATAATCTTCGACCGTCTCGGCAACTGGCCGCCCCAGTGGGAGGGCTTCCACTGGCCCGGCTACACCTACGAGCACACCCTCCGCGTCCGCAACCTTGCTCTCGGCCTCGCCGCCGAGGAGCACGCGGACCCCGCAATCGTGGAAGTCGCCGCCCTGCTCCATGACATCGCCAAGGCCGAGGGCCGCGAACACGCCACCATCGGCGCCGCCGAGGCCGCCTCCCTCCTTGCCCGGCTCAACCTGGACCCCCACTTCATCGAGCCGGTCCGCTACGCCATCGCCACTCATTCGGGCGACAACACGGCGGAGCACCCGGCGGAAAACCGCGTCCTCGGCGACGCCGATCTCATCGACGCCAACTTCGGCCTCGTCGCCACCTGGCGCTTCATCACCATCCGCGCCGGCCGCCAGTCCACCTTGCAGGACACCATAGACGGCATGATCGAGTGGCTGCCCAAGAAGGACGAGCTGATGGACCTGCTCCGCAGCGACGCCGGCCGCCGCCTCGCCGCCGAGCGCTCCCGCGTCATGCATGAAAGCTGCGCCCTCCTCGCCGACATCTTCGCCGGCCGCAGCGACGACGGCGACGGCCTGCGCCAAGTCATCAGCCACATCGCGAGCGACTACCATCGCGCCAGCCTGAAAGAGCAGCTCCCGGTCCTGCAATCCCTCGGCACCGACGACAACGCCCAGGCCTTCTGCGCCCGCCTCGCCGCCGAAATCGCCGGCCAAGCCTAGGGTTGCCGTCTGCCGTGCGCCGTTCGCCGTGTGGAGCGCGAAGTGACGTCCGCGTCGCAGGGCATCCCTGCCCGCATGCCGTTGCCGTAGGTGCGCGGGCATCCTGCCCGCACGCCGTTGCCGTTGCCGTTGCCGTAAGGCCCGAAGGGCCTTACGGCATCTAGCCAGGGCCGCAAGGCCCTGGTTCCCAGCCCAAATCATCTTGAGCCCCGAAGGGGCGACAGCCCCTCCGAACTGTTTTTCTGTTCGCCGTTCGCCGTTCGCCGTGTGGAGCCGCATGCCGTTGCCGTAGGTGCGCGCAGCGAAGTCTTCTTCGCAGGGCATCCTGCCCGCACGCCGTTGCCGTTGCCGTTGCCGTAAGGCCCGAAGGGCCGTCCGGCATCTAGCCAGGGCCGCAAGGCCCTGGTTCCCGGCCCAAATCATCTTGAGCCCCGAAGGGGCGACAGCCCCTCCGAACTGTTTTCCGTTTTCCGTTCGCCTTCAGCCACCGGAACCGCCTCCTCACCCAACTTGTCCAATACTGTAGACACATCGCACGTGGGGGTCGTTGTGGCAGGTACGGGGTAGCGAAACGCCGAACTCATCTCACCAACTTCGACGCAGTGCTTCATCAACACGGAGATGCCCCGGCCATGACAAAACGCCTCGGTTGGATGCTACTCATCCCCGCCTTCATTTTGGTGGCCGGCTGCGGCCGTCGCGCCTCCGACCCCGAGGCCCGCATCAAGAGCGACCTCGAGCGCTACGGCATCCCCGAGACTCTCGCCCGCGCCAAAGAGGCGGTCAAGGCCGATCCCAGCGCCCCCAACTACGACTACCTCGCCCGCGCCCTGAGTCGCGCCAACCAGCCCCAGGCGGCCCGCCAGGCCCTCCAGAAGGCCGTCAGCCTCGATCCCACCTACGCGCCCGCGAGCCTCCTCATGGCCCGCCTGCTGATGGACCTCAACAAGGCCGACGCCGCCGAGACCCTCACCCGCCGCGTGCTCGAGAAGACTCCCAACTCGGCCCCGGCCAACGAACTGCTCGGCCGCATCCTCCTCAAGCAGGGCAAGGCCGCTGACTCCGAGACGGTACTCACCGCCGCCGTCAAGCGCAACCCGCGCGACGCCAGGCTCCAGTGGGCACTCGCCGACACCCAGAGCGTCCTGCAGCGCTACGACGAGGCCCTCAAGCACTACCGCCGCGCGATCAAGCTCGACCCCGAGCTGACCCGCGTCCGCATGTGCCTGGTCCAGACCCTTATGAACATGGGCAAGCGGGACGAGGCCGCCGCCGAGGCTCTCAAGGTCGTTGAGCAGGACCCCAACTCCGGCGACGCCCGCTTCATGGCTGGCAGCGCCCTGCACCAGCTTGGCCGTTTCGACGAGGCTGTCGCCCAGTACAAAGAAGCCCTGGTCATTGACCCCGCTATGGTCCCCGCTGCCAACAACCTCGCCCTGCTCCTCGCCGACCAGGGCCAGGACACCGGCACCGCCGTCGCCTGGGCCCGCAAAGCCGCCCAGCTTACGCCGCGCAACCCTGCCGTCAACGACACTCTCGGCTGGGCCCTGGTCCGCCACAGCGAGTATTCCGAGGGCCTCCAGATCCTCCGCCGCGTCCACCGCCTGGAGCCCAACAACCCCGTCATCGCCTACCATCTAGGCTGGGCCCTCGCCAAGACCGGCGACAAGGCCAGTGGCCTGCCCCTGCTGCAGCAAGCCTCCAAGAGCCCGAACAAGGAGGTGTCGGATCAGGCCCAAAAGGCCCTCCAGGAATTCTCCTGAGCCAGTCGCACATCAAAAGCAGCACCTGACGAAAGCCATGACGAAACACCGTTCGCTACTGCACCTCGCCCTGTTCACAATGCTGTGTCTGGGCATATTCATAGCGCCCACGTCCCACCGCACGCCTCCTGCCGTGCCTGACCAGGACGCGCCCACCACCGGCGCCGCCGAGGCCTCGTTGGTCCTGCCCATTCCCTTTCAGAACACCTGCAAGACCCGCTCCTGCCACGTCTCGCGCACCTGGAAGCTCATCGGCGGCGTGGGCGTCAACGCCGTCTACATCAACACCCGTCCCACCAGCGTCCGCTTCCTCACCGGCTTCGCCGCCGGGGCCGATCCCGTCCACGGCTACTTCCCCCGCGAAAACTTCTACCGCACGGTGAGGCGCTACGCCCCCCGCGTGGCCATCAACGGCACCTACTTCCACATGCTCAACGGCCAGCCCACCGGCGCCATCGTCCGCCACGGTGAATTCCTCTACGACGGTCGCTGGGGCACCACCATCTGCATCGACAAGCGGGGCCGCGTGACCTTCCGCTACCAGTCCGGCACCTACGGCCGCCACCGCGGCTGGAAGGGCGTCGAAAACGCCATCACCACCGGCCCCACCCTCGTGCGTAAAGGCAGTCTCTGGCTCCGCCCCCGCCACGAGGGCTTCAAGGACCCCCGCGTCCTGGGCATGGCGCGCCGCAGCGCCCTCGGCCTCACCTGGGACGACAAGCTGGTCCTCGTCACCGTTCACTCCAAAATCTCGCTCAACAAACTGAGCCACATCATGCTCCGCCTGGGCTGCACCGAAGCGGCCGCCCTCGACGGTGGCTCCTCCACCGCCCTCTACTGCAACGGCGAGTTCATCAGTAAACCCAGCCGCCGCCTAAGCAACGTCCTCCTGGTCTACGACTGATCACCAGGGGGGCCGACCGCCCCCACCAACGCCGCCGGTAGGAGCGCTCCCCCGAGCGCGACCGAATCCCGCTAACCATCACCCCAGCCACCAACGCCGCCTGTAGGAGCGATCACCAGATCGCGATCATCACCGACCAACCCTTCGGGTACCCTCCCACACGACCGCTCACCGCCCTCCCCTCCCCCTGTTTTCCGTCTTCTGTTTTCTGTTTTCCGTTCTCGCCGTGCTGACTCACAAAAAAACGGGAGAGGCCTCGATCCTCTCCCGTCTCGTTTCTTCGTATTCGCCAACGCGCCAGCCCCCTCAAGCCGCGCGTAGCTCCATCTCGCCTGCCGGAACCCCTGCCACTCTCTGCCGCCGCACCACCTTCACCACTCGCCGTCTCTTCCGCGGCTTCCACCCCAGAATCCTCGGGGCCACAACATACATAAATCCCAACCAAAGCAGAATGTCGAACCCGTTTACGGCGCCCTGTGCTGTGTACATTGGTCTCTCTCCCACATTTAGCACGGATGTTCGTCGAACAACTGTGCTAAATATAGAACCAACGTACACCTTTGTCAAGATCTTCTTCCTGAACTTGCACACCCAAAACGCGCTCTTCCTCCCCCTCTCCGCGTGCCGGAGGCACGCCCATTCCTCAGACCGGGGTTTCAACCCCGGGCGGCCTACGCATCTCACCCCCGCCCATACCCACAAATGACCTCCGCAATCCTCCTCGTCGCCCCTCCATCCCGCGGCCCCATATGCGCCTCCCCAAACCCCTCCCGCTTCCGCGCCAACTCCTCCCGCACTGCCTCCTCCTCAAGCACCGATCGTATCGCGCCCTCAATATCCTCCAGCCTGTACACTCCCAGCGCCCCGCCCGTCGCCGCGTACGGCAACTCCTCCTCCCACCGGCTCAAGTTGATCGTAATCGCCGGCTTCCCCAGCAGGTTCGCCTCGAACACCACCGTCGAGTCCCGCGTGATCATCATGTCGCAGGCCGCCAGCAACTCATTCAGCGGCAACGTTCCATGCGGCACCAGCACCACGCGGTCGTCCCCCTCCACCACGAGCTTGCGGTACAGGGGCAGCGTCTTCTCATCATCGGACGGGTGCAGCTTCAGCGCCAGCCGCACTCCCAGCTTCCGGCACGCCGCCGCTACCTCCGCCAGCCACCACCCTTCCGGCTGATAGAACATGTGCTCATTGAACTGCGTGCAAAGCACCACCAGCCCTCTCACCCCCTCGCGCAGTGCCAGCACCTCCGCCCGCGGCTGCACCGGCTCCTCCGGCTGGTCATACAGCGAATGGCCGGTCACCGTCACCTTCATCTCCCCCTCCCGCGCCCTCCGCATGATCTCCGCCGCGTACTCCCCGAACACCAGCTTCTCATCATACGGCAAACACGGCAGCGCCAGGTACCGCGGCCCGATCACCCCATGCTGCAGACAGACCCGCGCAATCCCTCGCCGCTTTGCCGCAATCACCATCGGCGCAATCACCGGCCCGTACACATGAAACCCCACGACCACCCGCGGCGTGTAGGCATCGAGTGCCGCATGTGCCGCCTGGCTATGCGCCCACCACGACGGCGCATCTCGCCAGAGCACCACCCGCAGCCTGTCCAGCACCGCCGCAAACTGCCGTGGCGAGAACTCACTCCTCACCGCCAGGGCCTGTGCCCGGTCAGCAATGCCCTCCCACCACCCCGGCAACCGTCGGGCAATCTCCCGCGCCCCCTCCAACACGTCCGCCGTCTTGAACACTGAGATATCGTTATACCGCAGCCCCGTCCTCGCCAGGGCCTCACGCGACCCGTAGTAGTCAAAATCCAGGGTCTGCACCGTCGCCCCACATTCGCGCACCGCCGGATCGAGCCGCCGAATCAGCTCCGTGCTCGATGCCCCCACACTAAGCCAGAGCGCCTCACAAGCCTCTGCCTTTGCCAGACTCTCATCCCCCGCCGCCCTCTCCGCGTCTCGCGCCACCGCTGCCAGGCTCCTCTGGCCATACCGCCGCGCCGCAACTCCAATCAGCCCCTGCCGCACAGCCCGCAAAGTCCTCCCTGGCCGCAGCCGCATCCGCACGCCCCTCTCCGCCAGCAGATCCGCCACCGCCGGCTCAAGCAGCTCCCGCCCCGACCACCAGCCCGCACTCCGCCAGTTCTCAAGGATCAGAGCCTCCCGCACTCCCTCCCCCAAAGCCCCCCGCACCATCGCCTCATTGGCCAGCAGCGGCCCAATCGAGAACATAGAGAACCAGCCGCTATAGGCCTCCCAAAACTCACGAAGCTCCACCGGCAAAGCCTCACCCAGCGCCATTGCCAGCGACCGCGAACGCATATTCAAAGCCAGCACATTGTCCTTAACGGGGGAATGTTCAGGAAGTCGAGAATAAGCCGCCTCAACCAGCCCCTCCAGCCCAGGCAACACCGTCCCTGAGGCAGGCGAGCGGTCAGGATCAACCCCAGGCCCCAGAACAACCAATCGACCCACGGTAGGAGCGCTCCCCTGAGCGCGACCGCCCTCCAACACGCTGTCGGTATGCGTCATGCGCGCCTCAGATCCGCCGCACGGTCAGCCCCGGTCCCGGGAAGAACCGGATCAACCGCTCCGCCCCCGCCTCCAGCAGCCGTGCGCCCATCCAATTGGGGTCCTCGTGCAGCGCGATGATCGTGCCGCCACGCCCGGCGCCCGACAGCTTCGCCCCCAGCGCCCCATGCTTCAGCGCCGCCTGAATCAGCCTGTCATTGGCCTCGCCACATCCTGCCAGTTCGCAGGTCAGCGCGTGGTTCTCGTTCATCAATTCGCCGAGCCACTCCCAGTCGCCCAGGAGCAGCGCCTTCTTACCCAGCCGCCCCAGCTCGCCGATCCGCTCGAAGCCCTTAACCCGCGCCGGGTCGCCATTCTCCCACTGCCGTCGCGGCTCGGCATGAAACTCACCAGAGGCGCGCTGGATGCCGGTGTTGGCCAGAATGAAGGGCAGCTTGGTTGCATCATGTGTAAGGCACTCGACTGTCGCATACGGCGCCTCGCGGCCGTCGCCGTGGTCCGCTTTGTCGCGCAAGTCTATGCAGTTACAGCCCCCAAAGATGGCCATGTAGTGGTCCTGATAGCCGCAGTGCACGCCGAGCTCGTACCGCTCGATTCGCCGTGCCAGCTCTGCCAGTTGGTGCCGCTCCACTGTCACGTTCAGGTGCTTGAGCACCCCTGCCAGAATTACCACCAGCATCGCTGTAGAGCCCGCACAGCCCGCCTTCAGCGGAATTGAACTCTGCGCCCGCACATGGAAGGTCGCATTCGGGTCAAGCAGACCTTGCTCAGCAAACTCCGACGTCCGCAGGTACCGCCAGACAGCCTTGGCCACATCGAGGTAGTGCATATCGGGCACGTAGTCGAGATCCTCGGGCCCGGCAATCTCAGCAAAGTGGCCGTAGATGTCAAAGATCAGGCGCGGGCTGTCGGATATGACAGCCTCGGCACGCTCGCTGATCGCGCAAGACACCACGGTGCCACCGTATATATCAGAGGGATTACCAATAATGCCGCCGCGACCCGGCGCGCTGGCGTGAACCATAGAAAATACCTTGCTTTCCCGTCATCCACAGGAGCCAGACACCCGCTAACGCCAGCGCTCACGCGTGGATGAACTACTATAATGAGTATAGGCAGCCCCCCCAACCCCGTCAAGCCAACCCGCCCAGCGCGGGCCTCTAGCCCGCAGTCGTCATCCCCGACCAACCCCTCCGCTGTAGGGCCGGGGCTCGTACCCGGCCGGCCGTTATCCCCGACCAACCCTCGCCCCAAATGGGGACGGAGCCTCTGCGCCGCGACTACCTTACGCGGAACCCTCACCCCGCCCATCGGCGCAGAGGCTCCGTCCCCATTTTGACCACCCAGCTCGGGATTCGTCTCGCAGGTCTTATCCGCCCTCCCGTCGAATTCACCCCACGTAACTCCAACACCCCAACGGAAGAAGGTCTGCCGATGACTCGCCTGTGGCCGTCCCTGTTACTCGTGCTTGTCCTCGTCACCGCTGCCCACGCCGACGTGAAGCTCCCTGCCCTCGTGGGCGACAACATGGTTCTCCAGCAGCAACTGCCCCTGAAGATCTGGGGCACCGCCGACCCGGCTGAGAAGGTCACTGTGGCCTTCCACGGCCAGACCGTCGAAGCCACCGCCGACGCCCAGGGCGCCTGGCTGGCCACTCTCAAGCCCATCGCTGCCGGTGGCCCGTTCGACATGACCATCACCGGCAAGAACACCATCACCCTCAAGAACATCCTCATCGGCGAAGTCTGGGTCTGCTCCGGCCAGTCGAACATGCAGATGACGGTACAGAGCAGCGCCAAAGCGCCCGAAGAGATCGCGGCGGCGAACTACCCCCAGATCCGCCTGTTCAGGGTGCCGAACAAGACTGCCGTCGAGCCGCAGACCGATGTCGTGAGCCAGTGGCAGGAATGCTCCCCGGCGACCGTGCCCAGCTTCTCAGCGGCCGGCTACTTCTTCGGCCGTGACCTCTACAAGGCCCTCAACGTCCCCGTAGGGCTCATCAACAGCTCCTGGGGCGGGACCGCCGCCGAGGCCTGGACCACCGTCCCGAGCCTCAAGGCCGACCCGGAATACCAGACCATGTTCGAGCGCTGGGACAAGATGATCGCCGACTACCCGGCCGCCAGCGAGAAGTTCAAGGAAACCATGGCGAAGTACAACGCCGACGTCGAGGCCTGGAAGGCCGCGTGCGAGAAGGCCAAGGCTGACAACCAGCCCCTCCCGGCCCAGCCGCGCCGCCCCTACGCGCCCAACGGCCCGGACAGCCCCAATCGCCCCGGCAACCTCTACAACGGCATGATCAACCCCCTGATCAACTTCGCCATCCGCGGTGCCATCTGGTACCAGGGCGAATCCAACGCGGGACGGGCCTACCAGTACCGCAAGCTGATGCCCCTCATGATCACCGACTGGCGCACCAAGTGGGGCTATGACTTCCCGTTCTACCAGGTCAACCTCGCCAACTACATGGCCCGCAAGGACCAGCCCGGCGACAGCGCGTGGGCCGAACTGCGCGAGGCGCAGACCATGACCGCGGCCCTGCCGGACAACGGCCAGGCTGTCATCATTGACGTGGGTCTGGCCGACAATATTCATCCCACCGACAAGCAGACCGTAGGCAACCGCCTCGCCGTGCTGGCGCTGGCGAAGACCTATGGCAAGGGCAATGAATGGTCGGGTCCGATGTATGACAAGATGGCCGTCGAGAATGGCAAAATCCGCCTGTCCTTCACCCATGCCGACGGCATGGCGACCAAGGACGGCGGGCCTGTGAAGGGCTTTGCTATCGCCGGAGAGGACAAGAAGTTCGTCTGGGCCGAGGCCAAGATTGACGGCAAGAGCATCGTTGTCAGCAGCCCCGAAGTGGCCGCCCCGGTCGCGGTGCGGTACGCGTGGGCGGACAATCCTGACACGAATGTGTACAACGCCGCAGGCCTGCCCGCGGTCCCGTTCCGGACCGATGACTGGCCCGGTTGCACGGCCACTGCGCACTAGCCATAGCCAAAGCTGTAGGGCGGGGGCTCGTACCCCGCCGGCCGTTGTCTACGACCACCCGAGCGGCGGGGTACGGAGCCCCCGCCCTACAGCAGATTTGTAGCCCGACAGTGACCTGATACCCCGCCATTGATTGTATGGTTTCATATAATCTGGTGAGGTATCTGCTTTGTTATCAGAACAGTTTGACTCTTTTGGGAGGTATTTCGCGCGGCTTTGTCGAGCCACCGAGGGGTGGGGTTGGCAGAAGGTGATTTGGGGCTGTGGGGCTATACGGGGGGCCTGCGGCCATTGTGGACTATTTAAGGTTTTCGTTGAATAGTGGCTATTTGGGCCCTGCAGCGGCCCCGGAAATCTGTGATACACTCGAAATGGCCCTGAGAGCCCCGCAGAGGCTCTTTTCAGCCATTTGGCACTTCCCAGCGAATCGATAATTCACAGCACTCGGCGCACTACTCCGAGCCTCCGAACCGTGGAAATCTCGGCGGCGAATCCCTCGTTCTACACCCCCTCTGTCGCCGTAATGCAGCGCTTCTCTACCCGGCAGAATACCACTTTGCCAGATAGCGTCCAGGCCTCGGCAGGACTCTGGCTAGCAGTCTGCGAAGGGGGCACTGCAGACAGTCACCCCAAGGAGACGGCAATGGATTTGATCGAACCCACCGAGCGGACAATGAAGCTGCGGAAACAGATTCTTCTCTGCCCAATGATGGCAGAACTGCCGTCGCACACCTGGGGCCCGCGAAGGGACTTGCTACTGGCCGAAGGGTGGGTGGCGTCGGCAGGCGAGCTAACAACCCGCCTGCGCCGCGCGGCGAGTCACGCCTACCGCCTGGACCACAGCGAGATCGTGATCGGCGAGAGCGAGTTGATAGTGGGCTGCCCGGACCTCTCAGCGCTGACTGAAGAGGAGGAGCAGCGACTCAAGCAGATCCAGGCAGCCCGCACAGGCATGCCGCTGTCTCGTGGAACCTATGACCACATGGCCATGGACTATGAGAAGCTCATTGAAGTGGGGGTCAACGGCCTGATAGCGGAGCTAGAGCAGCGCCGCAAGGGTCTGAACCCGCAGTTGCCGGAGAGCATCGGGAAGGACGAGTTCTACCAGGGCTGCCTGCTCGAACTTGGGGCGCTCCTGAGGTTTGCCGAGCGGTATGTCGAACGGGCCCGGAAGATGGCTGAGAGCGCACCAGCGCCGCGTGCGAGCGAGTTGCGGGATATTGCCGACATCATGGAGAGGGTCCCGGCGGGGCCGGCAAAGACCTTCCGCGAGGCCTTGCAGACCATACACTTCTACACGTTCATGCTGTGGGGCGACTACCAGATGGGGCGCCCGGATCAGTTTCTGATTGACTTGTACCGCGCTGACCTCGCGGCAGGTAGACTGACCCCGGAGAGCGCGCAGGAGCTGATTGACTGCTACTGTTTCCTGTACTCGACCAACCACCCCAAGGGGTCGGCGGTTGGGTTCATGGTCGGCGGGCGGGATCGCGCCGGCAAGGCGGTACACAACGAACTGACCTACATGTTCATCAACAGCATCGCCCACACCCGCATGGCCTATCCGAGTATCGGACTGTGCGTACACGAGGAGACACCTGAGGACCTGCTGGACCTGGCCGTGGACATGCTGGCAAACGGCTACTCGCACCCGGCGATCTTCAACGACGAAGCCATCACGCGGGGTCTGATGGACCTGGGGCTGCCAGAGCGCGACGCGCGGAATTATGTCCACAGTTCGTGTGTAGAGATCACGCCCTGCACGCAGTCCGGCTGCTGGGTCTTCAGTCCGGTCATAAACACCCCGGCGCTGCTTTTGGAGGTCATGAGGGACGCCACTGAGTGCGATGGCGTGGAAGAGCTCATGGAGACCTATGAGCAGCGACTGCGCGAAAAGGTCCTGGCTGACGTTGGCATCCAGAAGATGCTGCAGCTCGAGAGATCGAGAAACGGCAGCGACAACCTGCTCTCCTCGTGCCTCGTGAACGACTGCTTGAAGAAGGGGAAAGCCATTGACGAGGGTGGCGCGAACTACAACTTCATCATGCCGACTTTCCTGGGCATGGCCAACCTCGCGGACTCGATCATCGCGATCAAGGCCCTGGTATTTGAGGAGCAGGACCTGACGATGGGCGAGTTTCACCAGATACTCATGGACGACTTCAAAGGCGAGGAGCCGCTGCACAGGCGGATCATCAACAAGCTTCCGCACTTTGGCAACAACGATCCGGAGACGAACGCCCTGATGCGGGCGGTCTCGGAGATGATCGTGCGCTCGTGCGAAGGGATTGTGAACCTGTACGGCGACAAGGCCATACCGGGGGCCTATACGTATCTGCAGCACGTAGCCGAGGGGAAGAAGACGCCAGCGACACCGGATGGGCGCAGGGCGCATACTGCGCTGGCCGCGGCGTCGTCGCCGGTGCAGGGGCGCGACGTCAGCGGGCCGACAGCGGCGATCATGTCGTCGACCTGCTGGGACCAGCAGCCATTCATGGGCGGCGTCGCGATCAATTTCAAGTTCCAACCGATGGGGGACGCGACGCGAAGCAGCATGAAGGCGGTCATCAAGACGGCGATGGATCAAGGGGGGCTACAGCTTCAGGTGAACTGCGTGTCGAGAGAGACGTTGCTAGATGCGCGGGAGCATCCGGAGGACCACCGGGATTTGCTGGTGCGCATTGGTGGGTATAGCGATTTCTATACGTTGCTGGCGCCGGAGATGCAGGATGAGATATTGGCGCGGACGGGGCATGGGTAGGGGGGAGGAACGGCGGGGACAGAAAACGGAAAACGGAAAACAGGGGGAGGGGAGGCGGGGATATCGCGGTCTGGTGACCGCTCCTACAGGCAGCCGGGTTGGTGAGGACCAGGATGCGTCAAGGGAGCGGGGCGGATAGCCTTGTCCGCCCGGCTGGAAGCCGGGCTTTATTGGCGTTAGCTCGCGGCAGGATCTGATATTTCGCACTTTGACAATTGGTCTTCCTCTAGGCTGCTCACGCTTGCGGCTACAGGCTTAGCAGGTGGTCGGGGTCGGGTAGGCCCAGGGCCTGGATGATGTCTCGTTGCTGCTCGGTCA
>JBDKRC010000334.1:0-8497 GCA_039683575.1 Armatimonadia bacterium
GACTCATCGTAACCCTCTCATCTTTCATTCTGGAGGGGCCGAAGGCGCGCCGTCTGCGCCTCCGGCCTCTCCGTTGGTTGTGATAGGCAAGGAATTCGCGGCCTCTGTGGCAACCTGTCCGCAAAACGCGTCGGGGAGTTGCCATAGACGCCACTCGCCTGCTGCTTTGGTTCGCCTTCGACGTCGCGATTGCCTCTTGCGCTCACGCGGATATCGCGCCTGTTTTCGTCGGGCCTGCCACCGCGCACGAAAAGGCCCGGCGACAGTTCGCCGGGCCTTTCACATGATTTCTATGAAGCCGAAGTCAGCGACTACGGCGTTTCCAGCGTCGGTTCCCACAGATACGTCTGGTCAAGCTGGCCTTCCTTGGCCCACTTGGCGTGGCCATCGCCATACGCCACGTTGATGCCCTCGTTATGCCGCTCAGGCTGGCTGAGATGCTTGAAGGTGTTGTCACCGTCGGTCACACCGTCGGGCAACGACAGCGGGATACCAACACCGCTGAGGCTGTTGCACCACCACTCGTTACCGGGGCTGGAGGCCGTGGAGCCCAGCGCTTCCGGCGGGACGTCCATGACCAGGATCTTCACCGCCGGGTCAAACATCGCCCCTTCGGAGTTACCCGCGACCAGATTGTTCACCGCATACCCCATCTGCCGGTCCTTGCGGCTCGGGCAGGTATAGATCTGCTTGTTGTGGGTGTACGGGTAGATCAGTTCATGCCACAGATACCCGCCCAGTTCACCGGGCGTGACGATCTCATCATAGTCCTGCGCATACATCCCCATCGCAATGCCGATCTGGCGGACATTGCTCACGCAAGCCGTCTGCCGGCCCTTTTCACGGGCGCGAGCGAAGACCGGCATCAGAATGGAGGCGAGAATCGAGATGATCGCAATGACGACCAGAAGCTCGATTAGTGTGAAACCCGATCGTCCGAGGACTCTCATCTGGTTTCCCTCCTCTTTGTGTCTATATCAATAGACTCACTGGCACCGCTCGCAGTTCCACATCTTCATCTTCATCAAAGCGCAATATAAGTCTACCACAATACAAGAACGCCTAATCGCCCGCTCAAATTCCCTGATTACTCGTATAGTGCATCCTCCGCCGCCAGCAGTTCCCGCACCAGTTCATCGTGGATCCCCGCAAAGGGCAGAGTGCCAAGCATCAAGGGCACCATGTCGGCGGCATAGCCACCGCGCGCCGCTGCCGTCTTGTCCGGTGCGTACCCTAGCTGATCGTTGGTGAGACCCATGACCATCGTCTGCGGCGACCGGGCCCCGGCGCGCACGTCGTTCTTGATCGCCTGGAAGATCTCGAACGGCCCGCCGAGCAGCGTCACCGACCCCAGCCGCAGCCCCTGCACTTCGGTCGGCGCCTCGAGGCTCTCCCCTGCGTCCATCTGCCGCAGCAGCTTCCGGTACGCCTGCGCGTACACCATGGCCATGCGCACCTCCGAGGCCTCATCCGAGGCTCCCGGCGCATGCAGGATCGCTTCCTGCTCCGCCAGCCTGGCCGCAAGGTCCTCGCGAGTGACCTGCTTCCGCGAGAACGTCACCGGCCGCACTCGTGACACGATCTCCGGCACGTCCACAGGCTTGGCCTCAGCCATGCCCCGGCGGACCGCCCGCGCATAGCGGGCCGCGATCACATCCAGGGCAAGCAGCGCCTCCTGCTCGGGTTTGTGCACGACACAACTGTTCACATCGCCCTGCGCGCCCTGCAAGAACAGCCCCACCGACCCCGGGTGCTCCCGCTCCAGCAGGTTCGTCGCTACACCGGCGTAATCGCCATGAATGTACCGCGTCTGCGCGCAGCAGACCACGGGATGACAGCCGAAATACGACGCGAAGCCGATGATCCGCTTGTCGCCCTCTTCGGCCCGTGCCACCAACACCTGACACGTCGTATCCGTCAACTCCGGCCGCGCCGGCCGCCAGTCTTCCTTCAGCACGTCCTCCAACGGCGGCGCGTCTTTGTCATACTCCCGGTTCAGACCCACCCCCTCGCACGGCACCTCGGCATGGCTCAGCGTAGCCGGCTGCAACGCCCGGAGGGCGTCAATCGCCGCCTGCGCCACCTTCCTCGGCAGCGTCTCGAGATACGGCGCATCCTGCATGCCCCAGCCCGCCAGCGTGCCGGTAGCCGGCCCGCTGTGGGTGTGGGTGCAGTGCACCATGATGTGCTCCGACGCCAGCCCCGTCTCCTCATGGACAATCTGCCGGATGCGCCGCGTGTCTGGCAGGCTAAGCTGAATGATGTCGTTGCTGATAACCACTGCGGTCGTCTCACCAACCCGCACCGCCATCGCCCGCGACCACAACCTGTCCCGAATGCCAATGGACCGCCGGTTCAGGAACGGCCCAAAGCCACAAAGCTCGACCCCAACGCGCGGGGTAATGTCAGTCTTCGCAAAACCTATGAGCATCTTGGTCTCTCCTCTTGATCGCGTGGTAGGCACTCTTGTCGCTTGGTAGGAGCTCTTGTCGCGTGGTAGGCACACTCCGTGTGCCGGACTCCGTGATGCTACCATGTTCCGGCATGCGGAGCATGCCTACCACGCGTCCGAAGCTCGTCCCTACTTCGCCATCCACATATTGACCGGCTTCTCCGTCTCCTTCGGCAGCATCATCTTCACATGCCCGTCCAGGAACGCCACCCCACACCGCCCCGCATGCCGCGGGTCCACGCGCGTCAGACGGTTGGTGGTGTAACTGGACCCCATGGCATTCTGCCCCGGCTTCAGGTCGAAAAACAGGATCAGGCTGCTGGTGTCATTCAGAGCCGACATCTTGTACGTGTACGGCGCCGACCAGCTTGAGTTGAAGGTCAGGTTGTAGTTAATCCCGTAGCTATGCTTCAAGTCGGTCAGCCCGGTAACCTTCTGTCCGTCCGTCTCCTCGGGGCACAGGATGATCTTGTCGTTCTTCATCTGCGGCTGGAGCAGTTCGCACCATGTGACCGTCCCCGCCCGCGCCGGCACCAGGGTCCGGTCGTAGTCATCCGAGTAAATCCTCTGCGCCTGCGCCAGTTGCCGCAGGTTCGATATGCACTTGGCCTTCCGCGCCGACCGAGTAGCCGCCCCTACCACTGGAAACAGTATCGCGGCCAGCACTGCAATGATCCCGATGACAACTAGCAATTCAACCAGCGTGAAACCTCTGCGCATGAAACCTTCGTCCCCCTTAGGGTAATGTCGCGGCATTGTTTCCTTCGTAGATTTCCGGCACGAGCTTGCCTGCGTCAACCACCACCGTAGCCTTCGCCAGCCCCGCTGGAGCCTTGAACTCAAACGCCAGCGTCTTGGGCGTGAGGTCCACCGGCGCCGCCAGCGGCCCCAGCGACTGCTTGCCCAGAACCTTCCCGGCCCCGTCCAGCAGCGTCACTGTGAACGACTTCACCTCCGCGGCCCCGATGTTGTGTACGATCCCCTCGAGCACCCCCTTCTCCAGCTTCAGGTCCCGCGCGTTGATCGCCAGGTCCGCGCGCGTCAGCAGATCATCCAGCTTCTCGGTCTGCGTAAGCTCGATCACGGTCACCGCCCGCGGCGCCAGCGTCAGCGGCAGCCCGGTCGCTCGCGCCACCTCCACCGCCTCCGTCCGCGTCGCCTTGTCCATCTGGTCATCGCCGTCGGCATCCAGTCCCTGCGTCAACTGGTACCGCCCGTGATCCAGCAGCCACAGCCGCAAGCTCCCTGTCACGGGCTTGTCCGAGAAGTTGTACACCAGTGCCTTGAAACGCTCCGGCCGCGCCTGCAGCACCAGCGCCGCGTAATCCGTACCCAACCCCTCCCAGCTAACCGCCTGGGTGTGATTGAACTTGTTGCGCGTGGCATAGCCCCCGGTGTAGGCCTGCACGGTGCTGATGAACATGTCGAGAAAGATCCGATCCGTGAAGACCTCGGCCCCCGTGTACATCCACTTGAACCGCTGCAACTCCGTGATGTCGGCCTTGAGCTGCTTGATAAGCGCATCCTTGCGCCCCAGCGCCACCGCGGCGGTCACCGGGTGCATGTCCAGCACCTTGTCCTTGGTGTCCAGCCCCTCGAAATACCCGCGCTGGTATAGTTCCGGGATGAAGTTCTTCATCGGAAGCTGCAGCTCGGCCTTCTTGAAGTAGTACATGAAGGGATCGAGATACGCCGCCTTGCCGGTGATGAAGTACAGGAAGGCATGCGTTGTGGCCTGGGCCGAGTATCCCCCATACAGCGGGCGCGGCGTCGTCTCCTTCGTCGTATCAGTCGCCACATCCACGGAGATCGCATACTTCCCCGGCTCATCATGCGCCGCCCACCCCGCTGCCCACTCGTCCAGGTACTTGAGCACCTGCGGGCTGCGGTTGTACCACGCCACCTCCAGCGCCGGATGCCACATGAGCGGGTGCGCGTGGCCGTCCACGTCCACGGGCCGGTCGATCCGCACATCCTCTGACCCGCAAACCTGGCTCTTGAAGTGCCTGTGCCCCTTGTCGGTCATGACGGTCAGCGCCGGGAGGTACTTCGCCGCCATCAGGCACCGCTCGAAGTAAAGCGGGTCGCCATAGTTCCACCACAGCATCAGCGACTCGTGATTCACGCCCTCCTCGTAGGCATGGAGCGGGTCGGTGCTGTGCTTGTTGAGCCCGTATTCGATGTTCTCTTTGTCAGCCAGTTCGGCCAGCTCCCGCGCCGCGGCCTTGCACCGCGCCCCCACGCCATCGCTCTCCAGCAGCGGGAAGCAGGCCCAGTTCTGGTACATGTCGCTGTCATCGCCGACCAGCCCGCCCAACTCCCCTGTCGGCACCAGCCGGTTGTCCAGCCACCACTGCGCGATGCTGCGATTCTCCAGCCACGCCTGCCGCAGCACGTTCGCCCACTCGGGCGCCCCCGGCGCGCTCTCATACTTCGTCGGCCACTCCGGCAGGTCCCGGGCACTGCGCCAGATCCACTCGTCATACTGGCGCACCATGTCATCCTCAGGCGCCAGCGCCTTGCAGTAAGCAATCGCCTGCGCCAGTTCCCTGATCCCGGGGCCCCAGTGGTTCTCCGTAAACAGCTTCTCGGGATCAACATTCTTGCGCAGTCCGCCCCACTGCCGCGCCTCGCTCAGCTCCGAGAACAACCCCCGCATCAGCAGCTTCCGGTAAGCCACCGCCTCCGGCGCCGCCTGTTCCCGCGTCAGCTCGTAGAGCTGAACCTCCGCCGTCCCAATGGTCGCTTTCGCCCCAAAGGTCAGCGTCAGCCACAACTGCCGCCCCGCCGGCACCACGATGTTTGGAAAGTCCAGGATCGGGCTGAACTGCCCGTCGCTGCCCTCACCCAGCGCAAACTCCACGCTCATCAGCTCTTCCAGCGGGTTGACCGGGTCCTGCACCGCCACCGTCAGCGGGCACCCCGCCAGCGACCCCTTCATCAAGAGCTTCAGCCCAATCGCGTCCAGCGAGGTCTCCTGCGCAAGTGGCGGCGTCAGCAGGTGGTAGGCGAGCTTGGCGGGCGCCTCATCGGACTGCGCCGGTCCCTGCGAAAGCTGCCGCAGCGTCCGGTTCTTCTCATCAAACCGCGCCTGCAGCGCCGCCTCGACGCTCTGCGGCTCGCCCGGCACTGACAGGACATAGGTAACACCCGGTTTGCCAGACGGCATTCCCGGCTCGATCCGCAGGAACTGCGCATTCGCCAGCAGCCCGTCGGTCAGGTCAAAGAAGCTGAAGCGGTCCGTCATCGCCCGCGCCGGCAAGAGCGCCCGGGAACTCCGCGCTTTCCCCTTGAACTCCCACAAGAGCGGCGCCTTCCCCGGGTCATCATACCGGTCCGCGCCCGCATACATCTTCACCCGCACACCCTCGCGAATCTGTACCGCATCCACGCCCTTCTTGTCCGCCAGCGTCACATGCAGACCGTCGTTGTTGCGATAGCCATACCCCACCCCCGCCCCGGCCCCGCCCTGGTTGTACTCCCACTTCGCCATGTCCCAGTTGTAGCTCGCCAGCCGCCCGTCCACCGGCGCCCCCACGAACCCCCGCAGCGCCCGGCAATCGGTGACAATCGCCTTCTGCACCCGCAGCGGTTTTCCCGCCGGGAGTGCAATTGCGGGCCCCTCCGCCTCGAAGGCCACCGACTGCGCCACTCGCAGGTCCGCTACGTACACCTCGCCAACCCCGTCGGTGGCGCCAAAGATGATAAGCGCCGTGCCTTCCACTCCCGTGGGGAACGGCAACTCAACCGCCTGGTACTCCGCCGAGGGCTGAACCTCCAGCGAATACGCCGTCGTAGTCGTTCCCGGCCGGGCCGCCGTCCGCGCCCGCAGGTTGACCCCGGCCCCCTTCACCCGTGCCTGCAGCACATACATGCTGTTCGGCCGCAGCCTCAGGCTCTGTTGCGCGATGGCATATCTGCCCGGCTTCTTGAACAGGATGGCGTGCGTTCCGGCATCATCCACGGGTGAGAACAGTGCGGCGTCGGCGTCCTTCTCGCTGAAGGTCCAGCCGACTGCCTTCCCGTCCTTCTGGTCGCCGAAGTCGGTATTTGTAAGCTGGTTTGCCGTCTCGAAAAACAGCCGCCCATACCCGCCCGACCCGCCATAGCCAACCCCCGCCGGCCAGTTCGTCAGCGACGGCCCCGTCTTGGTGTAGTCCTCATGCCCCAGACCCAGTTGGAACATCTGACCCCGCACCGGCGGCGCCACTTCCAGCACGCTCCACGGTATCGCAAGCTCCACGATCCAATGGTCCCCATACACCTTCGCCGCCACCGGCCACTGGGGCCGCCAGTCATTCACCTGTATCCCATTGCGACACCGCTCCGACTGCCTGCTCCCGGCGGAGTTGACGATGAACTGATCGAAATCAATCGCGCTGTCGCTCGTACGCAGGAAGATCTCGAGGCAGTCGTTCGTATAGACATTGCGCGACCCATCCGCCGCCCCGGTCTTGAGCAGTCCCGGCTTCGGCTCCGTCACCCGGAACCCCAGATACAGCGCCTTGTCGTCAAAGCACAGGTACCCGCTGATCGGCTTGGGCGCGGTCTGGTACTGCGAAACGAGATAGAAGTTCGCAATCTGCGGCTGCCCCGGCCAAGCCGCGTCCCCCAGCGCCCCGTCAACAACCGGCGGCGCCGCCACCCGCGGGCAAACGATGTCACCAGACGCCTGCGCGAGTCCCGCACCAGCAACAAGCATCAGGCACAGCAGAATGGCAAGTCGTGACATCATGCACCTCATGGACTATTCCTATGCGTGAGACATCCAGAAGACCCTTGTCATGCTGAACGAAGTGAAGCATCCCCCGTGGCGATCCTTCGCTCCACCGCGCGCAGACGTGCGGGCTCAGGATGACACGCCCTTGTCATGGCGTCTTTTCACGTATCACTCGTTTCGATACCCCTTAACCCACACCTTCCGCCCGTCACTCACGATTTGCAGTGTCCCATTCAAGTCCGTCCGCCACACCGGCAGGCCCCTATCCGCAAACCGCCGCAGCGCGGCCAACCGCGGTCCCCTGGCGCCCTTCCCACACGAGATCACGACACACCCCGGCCGCACCGCCTCCAGAAACGCCGCATGGTTGGAATGCACGCTGCCATGGTGCGCCGCCACGAGCACCTCAGCCCGCAGATCATCGGGCCGGGACCAATGATCATCAAGCAGACGCCGCTCCCCCTCCAACTGCAAGTCCGCCGGCAAGAGCACCCGCGTCTGCCCGTATGTCACCCGCAGCACCGCGCTGTTGTTATTGGTGTCCTCCTCCGTCCCCGTCAGCACCCCCGTCGGTTCAAGCACCTCAATACTCGCCCGTCCCAGCGGCAACCGCAGCCCCGCCTGCAGCGGGACCACCTGCCGCTGCTGCAAGTTCGCCTCCTGCCGCAGCGCCAGCCAGCTCTCCTCGGCCCCGCTCTCCGGCCCCAGCAGCAGCCGCTCCGTCGGTATCTGCCGCAGCACCTCCAGGGCCAGGTTGGTGTGGTCCTCATGCGGGTGGGTGATGATCAGCGCCTCCAGCCTGCTCACCCCCCGCAGCGCCAGGTAAGTCATCACCCGCCGCTGGACCGCCAGCGGCACCTCGCCCCCGGCAGGCTCCGCCCCCGCGTCCACCATCACCGCCCCCGCCGGGGTGCGCACGAGCAAACACTGGGCCGCTCCCACGTCAAGCACCTCCACCCGCAACCGCTCCGGCTCCAGCCGCGTGACCACCACGACGAGGAAGACAACCCCAGCCGCCGCCACTGCCCCCGTCCCCAGCCAGCGCCGGTCAAGGCTCGCATACACCCGCCGCGCCGACGTCATCCTCAGCCCACCGAACAGCGCCAGCGCCACCGCATACCACACCACCACGAACACGGGCCCCATATATACCCGGTCCACCGTCGCGCCCGGCAGGTTGGCGAACACCCCGATAGCCACGAGCATGACCTGCAGCAACACCTTCGCCACCGCGCAAAGCGGCACCGCCAGTGCCGGCGCAACCATCGCCAACCCAATGCCGACCAGCCCCAGGTATAGCAATGCCGTCGCCAGCGGAATGGCCA
>JBDKRC010000335.1:0-9327 GCA_039683575.1 Armatimonadia bacterium
CGGCGGGGTACGGAGCCCCCGCCCTACAGTCCGACGACACGGCTACCGACAACAGCAGGTTACACCCTTCGGCGCGACACACTTGCGCTACAGGCGCGGACGTGCTACCTTCACCCCGTTGTCCTCACCCCCGACAGGATGTGATCCGATGAGCACCGAACCCATCAAAGTTGCCGTGATTGGCCTCGGCCGCGCCGGGCTGAACATTCATATCAAGCGCGTGCGCGATGACGAGCGCTACAAAGTGACCGCCGTTACAGACTGGGTCCCCGAGCGTATCCAGGAAGTCACTTCCGATCTCGGCTGCGAAGGCTACAGCGACTACAAAGAGCTGCTGGAGAAGGCCGACGCCGACATCGTGGTCGTGGCCAGCGCCTCCAGTTCGCATCCGGACGTCACCTGCGAAGTCCTCCACACCGGCCGCCACGCTATATGCGAAAAGCCCATGGCTTCCAGCACCGCCGACGCCGACCGGATGATCGCGACGGCCAGCGAGACCGGCCGTCTGCTCTTCATGCACCACAACCGGCGCTTCTCAGCCGAGTTCCTGCACCTCAAGGACATAGTGGAGAGCCGCCGTCTGGGCGAGGTGTTCGAGATCAGGATGCGCGAGTTGCGCTTCACGCGACGGTTTGACTGGCAGACCCTCAGCCAGTTCGACGGCGGCGTGCTCAACAACGCCGGCTCACACTACCTCGACCTCGGCATGCAGCTTCTCGGCGCGCCGGTGCAGAAGGTCTACTGCGACCTCAAACAGGTTGCCTCAGCAGGAGACGTTGAGGACCATGTGAAGGTGGTTTTGACGGCCGAGAACGGCCGGGTCTATGACCTCGAGATCTCCCTCGCCTGCGTCTTCCCCGAGCCGAAGTGGACGATCTGTGGGGAGCATGGGACCATGACCAGCAATGGCAGCGAGTCGCGCCTGAAGTGGTTCGATCCGGCCACGCTGGCCCCCATCACCGCCGATCCCGGGGCCGCCGCCAGCCGCCGCTATGACAATGACGATGTGATCGAATGGCAGGAGGAGACGATCCCGGCCACAGCGCCCGGCATCGGCGACTTCTACGATAACGTCTGGGGAGTGCTGCGTGAGGGTCAGGAGATGGTCGTGAAGGCCGAGGAAGCTCGCGAGGTAGTGCGGGTGATCGAGGCCGGCAAGCAGTACAGTGGCTTCTACAGCAAACCCCGGCGGGTCATCTGACCGCACCCGGGGGTTGGCGTCGCATCTTCTGTCATAGCGCGACCCAGGTTTGTCATCCTGAACGAAGTGAAGGATCTCGGACGGATGCGAGATCCTTCACTTCGTTCAGGATGACAAGACTTTACAGAGCAGCGCCATCCACAACGAAGCCTCCGACTGACACTTCCGCCTTGCGCCACCGTCTATGCTTGTTGTAACCTGTAATAGCGGAGGCATGACCATGAGCGAGATGATGTGGGCAGCTGTGCTGCATGGTGTGGGCGATCTTCGGGTCGAGGAAGTTCCGCGGCCGGAGCTTACTGACCCCTGCCACGCCATGGTCCGCGTGCGCTCGGTGGGTATCTGCGGCTCTGACCTGCACTTCTACACCGAGGGCCGGATCGGCGATTTCATCGTCGAAGAGCCGCTGATCCTGGGCCATGAGGCTGCCGGCGAGGTCATCGCCGTCGGCGAGGCCGTCACCAGCCTCCAAGTCGGCGACCGCGTCGCCATCGAGCCCGGTTACCCGGATCGCACGTGCCGGCTGTGCAAACAGGGCCGCTACAACCTGTGTGAGAGCGTCACTTTCCTGGCCACCCCGCCGGTTGATGGCGCCTTCTGTGAGTACCTGTCCTGGCCCGCAGACTTCCTGCACAAGCTCCCGGAGGCTCTTAGCCTTGATGAGGGAGCGATGATCGAGCCGCTCTCAGTAGGCCTGCACTCCGTGCGCATCGCCGCTGTGAGTCCGGGGCAGAGCGTTGCGGTCTTCGGCGCGGGACCCGTTGGCCTCGCCACGCTTCAGGCGGCGCTGGCAGCGGGAGCCACGACCGCCATAGTGGTGGATAGCGTGCCCTCCCGTCTCGAAGCCGCTCGCAGACTCGGCGCCACGCATACTCTGGCCGCAGGCGCTCAGAACGTGGCCCAAATTCGCGATCTGACCGAGGGGGATGGCCCCCATGTCACCTTTGAGTGCGCAGGGGCGATTCCGGCCCTTCAGGCCGCTTTACGGGCTACTCGCAGTGGCGGGCATGTCCAGCTTGTAGGCATGCCGAGCCAGACCGACCCGCAGATACCGGTATACGAGATCATCACGCGCGAGTTGCAGGTCACCGGTCTGTTCCGCTATGCCAACACCTATCCGGCGGGGATTGAGTTGGTGCAGGCGCGGCGAGTAGACGTACAGGCGCTCATAACACACCACTTCCCCCTGGACGAGGCACCTCACGCCCTTGACTGGGTGGAGCACAATAAGGATCAGGTCATCAAGGCTGCCATCCATCCTTGAAGTTCATCGAAGGAGACGTTAATGGAAGGTTCGGATCTGAAACAACTTTTGCCTCTCGTGGGCTTTATGGCCGTCATGATGGTCCTGTTCTACTTCATGATCCTCAAGCCCACCAAGCAGCGCCAACAGACGCACCAGAACCTCGTCAGCAGCCTCGCAGAAGGCGACGAGGTCATTTCCGCCGGCGGCATCTATGGGAAGATCACCAAGGTACGCGACGAGACGATCGAACTCGAGGTCGCGCCGAACGTGCGCCTCAAGTTCGACCGCCGCGCTATCCGTCGCCGCGCCCACGATGGGGACTAGATCATGCAATCATTCCTGAACTGGCTTCCGCTCGGTCTGTCCGCCTTGGCGGCGATTCTTGGTGGAGTAGCGCTGTGGCAGTCCCAGAAGGCCCGCGCGCTGGCCACTCCCACTTCTGAGATGCGCCGTCTTGCGGAGCGTCTTGCCCAGCCCGAGGGAGAGCAACTGCTCGCCACGCTGCTATCGCAGGTCCAGGGACAGGAGACCCGCCTGCGCGATCTGGATGCTGCCGCTGAGAGCCTCAAGCTGCAGCTTCGCGATGCCGTGCAGCGCATCGGCCTGCAGCGCTTCAACTCCGACGAGGTCATTGGCGGCAACCTCAGTTTCGCGCTTGCCATGCTCGACAGCCGCAACCACGGCTTGATGCTGACCTCCATCCACAGCCTCGAATCCTGCCGCATCTTCCTTCGCCCGATCATCAACGGCGAGTCCGAGATGCCGCTCATGCCCGAGGAGCAGACTGCGCTCCAGCAGGCTCTTCGCTCCTAGCCCCGATCCCCAAAGCCTCAGCGTCCACATGTCCTTCCCAGGCGTCCCATGTATGCCCGACAGCCTCTGTCGGCCCGACAGCTTCTGTCGGCGCGACATTCCGGTCGGGCTCATGGGGTGGTGAAGGATGTTTGCGTCATCAGTCGAACCCTTGCTCCTAATCCCATAGGGTGTGAGGTATATGATGACCCACCACCGTTGGCTCTATCTGATCGCGCTTCTGCTGCCGGTAGCCGTCTTTGCAGGGCAGCGGCAGGACTTCGCGCTGGACGACCTGCGCCTCGTCGGCTGCCGCATAGACGCTGGCAGAGTCGTTCTCGACCGCGCCTTCGATCAGGCGGACGCGCCGGCCATCGCCATGGAGGCGGAGCAGGCGGTGGACCTGATCGCTAATCCGGCGCAAGGCCAGGCGGACGAGGCCTGTTCCGGCGGGCGCTGCGTCGTGCGGGTAGACCGGGCGTTGTTCCCGGTGCGGGTGACCAAGCCCGGCCGGTACGTCCGTTGGGTACGCGGGTACTTCCCGCAGGGCGGCGGATGGGTACACAGCGAATCCCTCGACTTCGGCGCGCCGCAGTGGTACACAGACTGCGACGGCAGCACCGCCGGCAAATGGGTCTGGGTCAAGGGCCCTGTATATGACCTCGCCGCCGGCATGCATCTCCTGTGGCTGCATAACTGGCACGGCGGCGCCCTTCTCGACAAGATTGCCCTGATGCCGGAGGGCACAGCGCCATCGGACATGGGTCCGGCCAGCACTCCGCTTGCCCCTGCCAAAGAGGGCTGGGCGGTCACGCGCGTGGTGGCAATCCCCGGACTGACCGCCCTCACCGCCGCCGATTGGCCCGGCGAGGCCGACGGCGGGCAGGTGACCCGGCGCATCTCGCTTGACGGTGGACGAACCTGGGAGCCGCTCGCACCCAGAGCAGGCCTCAATGAGCCAGTGGCGCAGGTAGCCTTGCGCGCTGATCTCCAGGCAGCCAATGGCCGAGGCCCAGCCCTCTCCGCCCCAACCCTCTCCTACGAAACCAGCCCACAAGCACTCGTGACGCTCGAAAACGACCGCGTCCGTGCCACTTTTCTGAAGGCCACCGGGGCACTGGTGGGCCTCTACGACAAAGGCGCGAAGGCCGATTGCCTGAACGCTCCAGGTTTGGAGGCCCCCTTCGCCTTGCGCCACTTGCCCACCGGGGCAGCCAAGCCCGAGACCATACCCGCCGATCAGGTGAAGCTGACGGGGCTCAAGGTGGAGAAGACAGGCCTGTCCGCAACCTATCTGGTCGCCAGCGACATCCGGGTCAGGCTGCAGGTCGGTCTGAAGGGCGATGAACTGACCTTCGGGCTGGATGTGGACAATGCCTCAAAGCTCGACCTCGTCGAGGTAGCCTGCCCCTTCCTGCCGGGGGTGCGCATGGGTGAGCGTAGCGCCGATGACCTTCTCATGACCCCCAGCTGGCAGGGCGGCGTCGAAACGAGCGATCCCGTCCGCATCGGCGAAGGCGGCGTGCGCTACCCCACCGGCGGGGCGATGTGCTGGTTTGACCTGTATGAGAAGCAGCCCGCGCACGGGATCTACCTCTCCGGCCATGATACCTCACTCATGGGGTGCTATCTGTCGGCTACCCCGGATCGGGAAGCCGACACCCTGACCTTCAGTCTCACCAAGTATGCCCACGTCAAGCCCGGCAAGCGCTTCACCACCGCCCCCGCGGTCATTGGTGTGCACCAGGGCGACTGGCACACGGCCGCTGACGCTTACCGCACCTGGGCCCAGACCTGGATGCGCAAGCCCAACCCGCCCGAGTGGGTGCGCGAAGCTGACGGCTGGTATGGCCTCGTCACCAGCGCCGACAGCAGCAAGATCCCGTTCCGCCGGATGCCCGAGTACCTCAAACGCGCACGCGAGCTTGGCACGAATTACATTCAGGTCTGGGGCCAGATGACCGGCGGCAACAACTGCGACTCGCTGCCCTATCCCAACCCGGTGCTGGGCGGTCTCGATGAGTTCAAGGCCTCCGTACGGGAAGTCCGGCGCTGGGGCGGCCACATCACTTTCTACGTCTCCAGCCAGTTCTGGAAGGTTGACTATGGCAACGAGCCGATGATCGGCAGTACGCCACGGTCACTGCTGCCTGCGGGCGTGCCGACCTGGGACTGGACAGAGTGGATCAACTACGCCATCCGCGGCTATGACGGCGGCTTCTCCGGCGACACGCCCCTTAGCCCCGAGGAGAAGGCCCGCTACCTCACCAACTGGCGGCGCACCATTCTCTGTCCCATGACCGACGCCTGGGCCAACCGGCACCTCAAGTACTGGTGTGTGGACCAGTACGGAGGGCAGTACGGTGCGAGCGGCATCTATCTGGACGAGACCTGCGCCGCTAGCGAGCGCTATTGCTTCGCCGCGAACCACGGACACGAACATCACGGGGTCTGGGGCGCGGGCCTCACCAAGTCGATGCGCGACATGGTGGAGAGCGGCCGCAAGCGTGATCCCGACTGGATGTTTGCCATGGAGGGCTGCGGCGACGCGGTCGGCCAGTTCGCCGACGTGAACCTCATCTCACCCGCTTCCGCCCGTAAGCCCGGCCAGTGGGGCGTCACCCGCCGCTTCGCGCCCGAGTGCTTCCACTACACCTTCCCCGATTACATTCTCTACGACGGCGTCGCCAACGGGACGTACGGCAAATCGCAGGAGGACTGCTTCCTCGATGTCCACCTGCATGGCAACCGCTATGATTCCTTCAGCGTCGCCGCCGCCGACTACCTCAAGCTCCGCCAGCGCACCAAGCAGCTTCTCTACCGCGCGCGGTTCATGGATAGTGTTGGCGTTGAGACCGCCGATGAACAGGTGCGCGCCAAGCTGAACGTCCTCGACGATATTCGGCTGATCAACCTCGCAAATCCCGAGCACAAGCCTGCTGCCCAGGTGACCGTCGCTGTGGAGAAGCCCGCGGGGTACTCGGCCTACTACTTCGACCTGGAAGGCAAAGAGGGACCTCTGCCAGTGCAGGCGCAGGGCAATCGCGTGATCTTCAGTGCGCCGACGAGCCGCGCCTCGACAGTAGTGCTGGCGCGGCGCTGTGAGCCGCTGGTGCGCGTGCCGACGGCGAGTATCACAGCAGGCGATGCGGGCTACCTTGAGGTCTTCGTGACGAACGTCACAGCGCAGCGAATTCAGGGCAAGCTCCGCCTCGAGCAGCCGCTGGCGGGCAACAACCCGCAGACGAACCTCAATCTGCCCCCGCAGGCCACCATCGCAGTGCGCCTCCCGCTCACGGCCACGGCGGCCGCCGAACGCCGCTGCTACAGCGGCCATGTCATATTGGAAGCCGCCGGCACGAAGGTGCGCCGGCCTGTCGAGCTACTGGTGGTCAGCCCCTTCGGGCTCAGCGCCACGCTGAAGCCCCAGGGCGTGCGCGTAACGGTCATCAACCAGAGCCAGGCCACCCAGGAGGGTCTGCTGACGCTCAAAGGCATACCATGGCCTGCCGGAGTGAAGGAGACCCTGAAGCTCGGCCCGTCTCAGGCTGCCCAGGTGCTGCTGCCGCTGGAGAACGCCCCACCGGATACACTATCACTGGATGCCGAGATACAGGTTGGCGGGCAGGCGGATCAGCAGCGGCTGGCTGTGCGCCCTGTGGTTATCAATGGCGGTTTCGAGCGCGCCGGAGCGGGCGGCAGGCCCGCCGACTGGAGCTACCAGGGGCCAGAGCGGGTCTCGATTGAGACCAAGAGCCCTGCCGAAGGTCAGCAATGCCTGAAGCTGGAGGGGCAAAAGGGCGTCTTCGTCGAGGCCGACCAGACGATCGCGGTGGAGCCGGGCAGCACCTATGAGGCGACCTGCCGGATGCGCCGCACAGCGGGTGAGGGGGCGCGGACCGGCCCGGCCGTCGTCCTCTTCCTCAAGGCCGGCGGCGAACGTTACGTGTACATGCAGAAGACGCCCAAGGCGCCCGACGACCAGTGGAACGAGTACCGGGGGACTTTCACCGTGAAAGACGACGTAGCGCGGGTGCTCCTATACCTCTACAACGTGAACAGCACCGCCACGGCCTGGTATGACGACGTACGGGTGCGGCCGGTCAGCGGTGAGTGAGGCTTCGCCCAGGTGTCGCTCCCTAACACGATGGAGGGATTGCGCACAATACCGCGAACATAGTGCAGTCTGTGTGTCAAGAACTCAGAAGGAGTGACGAAATGCGTAGAGGTTTCACATTGATTGAGTTGTTGGTCGTGATCGCGATCATCGCCATTCTGGCGGCTATACTGTTCCCGGTGTTCGCTAAGGCGCGGGAGAAAGCCCGGCAGTCGTCTTGTCTGAGCAATGTGCGGCAACTGTGCACGGCTAACCTCAGCTATGCACAGGACTATGATGAGAAGACCCTCTGCTACTCGACCCTGAGCAGCGGTAACGGCGTGATGTGGTATGAGCTGGTGCAACCATACCTCAAGAACACGCAGATTCTGGTTTGTCCTTCGCAGTCCATCACCACCAAATGGGGCGCTTGGAGCATCAGCTACGGTATCACCCGGGCCACGGGCTGTCTGCAGGACTCGCCGGCCAGCGGTATCGCGCTTGGCTCCATCGGCAATCCGTCAGAGACTTTCACCTTCATGGACACCCGGCTGAATGATAACGAAGCCGCGGCCTTCCCCACCTTCTACGCGCCGCCGAACGCGGGCATGGGCTCCTATGGTTCCATGTCAAACCGCCACAACGAAGGCGCCAACTTCGGCTTCTATGATGGCCACGCCAAGTGGCTGAGCCGTCAAGCGGCATGGGCCAGCGGCTACTACGACTTCAACTAGGCATCTAACGCTGGGGGGGAAAGTCAATAGTCTCAGAGTACCACGGCGCGGGAAGTCCTCAGGACTCCCGCGCCGCTCTTTTTGGCCATCCAGCCGTACCCCGTGAAGCCTCCGTCAAACGCCATGACCATCGAGCGAACCCTGCAAGTCTACATTATCGCTGCAGGGGAAGCCGGAGGCGATGACGAAGTAAACTCCGTTGGGCCATACTCAGAAGGAGGGATGGACATGCGACGCGGCTTCACACTGATTGAGTTGTTGGTGGTGATTGCGATCATCGCGATCCTGGCGGCGATCCTGTTCCCGGTTTTCGCCAAGGCTCGCGAAAAGGCACGACAGAGCAGTTGTCTGAGCAACGTCAAGCAGATGATCATTGGCGTGCTGGCATACGCACAGGACTATGACGAACGCTATCCCGGGGGTCTGGTCGGTTCGGACTCCAGCCAGGGCCCTGTCACCAAGAGCACCTGGTTCACTGTCGCCAAGAACACCTCCGACATCATCTACCCCTATGTGAAGAACACTCAGCTCTTCACCTGCCCCTCCTCGCCCAGCTCCGCCAGCACCTATTCGTGCAACTATGGCTTCAACAGCGCTTTGTGCCCGAATTTCACCCTTGCTGGCACCTCCGCAGTCGCACTGGGCCAGGTCGCGCGGCCGGCAGAGGTCTTCTGCGTGCTGGATGCCGGGCCGTACATGGTTGGCTGGGGAGACGTTACGTACCCGCAGGGCGCGTTTTGGTACGTTCCGGGTACCTGTGGTACTCGCAATCCCGCTGGCCTGGGCGCCGCGGTGCTCACGGGCGCGGTATCAACGGACTTCGTCAGTGGCCGCCACAACGAGGGCATCAATGTAGGGCTGGCCGACGGGCATGCCAAGTGGTTCTCGGGCGCCTCAATCATCGGCCACCCGGAGTGGTGGACGCTCAACTAGTATAGGCTTGCGGACAGTTGTCCAAGCGGTTAGAATAGTGTTGCACAGGGGGCGTTCCCGCAGAGGTTCGTCCCCTGCTTAGTATCACACGCCGTAGCTTGTGAGGGCGGATAACGTAGAAACGCAAACGGCTGCACGCCAAGGAGGTCAGTTATGTCACGTCGTGGTTTCACCCTGATTGAGTTGTTGGTTGTTATCGCCATCATGTAGCCGCTGAACAACCGGCCCTTCTCGTGCGTTGAAGTTCAGCTTTGACTTTCGGAATCTGCTTTTTTGCCGGATTTTGGCTCCAGAAGCCCTCTACAGCCCGTTTCGCGCCCCTTCA
>JBDKRC010000336.1:0-11567 GCA_039683575.1 Armatimonadia bacterium
GGCGTTCGGGTTGGGCTGACGGTACTGCCGCATGACCTTGCCAAAGGCCAGACTGAGGTGTTCGCCGGTCCCGGCGTCGCCGCTGGCGGCAAAGTAGCCGCTGATCACCACCCCGCAGAGCGTGGCGATGAAGTAGTCACCGGTGGGCGCGCCCTTGCCGGTCTTGCGCAAGGCCACTGCCGCATAATCGAACTTGCGGCCCCTCGCGCAGGCATCCATGATGGCGGGTGACATGTCGTCGGTCGGCCTGGTGATCTCTACGGTGCTGCTGGGCATCAGCAGGCCGTCAGGCTCATGCACAATCGGGCATGAAAAGCTTCTGCCCTCGAACCAGCCCCGATGCTGAGCCTGGGTGCACAGCCCGGGCAGTCCATCCAATTTGAAGTACACGGTGTAGGCGGCCCAGGCTTGGGCGCTTGGGACAAGGAAGAGCACCAACAGGGCGATGAGACTCAGATGACGTCGTTGCATCAGAGCACCTCTTCCCGAATCATGCTTCAGACCGGCTGAAATGGCCTCAGCGGCTGTGGAGGCCGATTACGGCGAGGCCTGGTTTGGGATGCCTTTCACTCACCTTGTGAGCTTATCCAAGCGAGTGATCCCATTCAGTGACGAGAGCTTGCGGTCAAATGAGTAGAGGCGCCCTTCGCACTCTGCCATCGCGAGAGCGCAGGCGCAGGCGTCGCCGAAGTGGGGAACATCTGTCGCAAACAGTGCGAGCGCCCTCAAGTACAGGTCTTTCCCCGGCATGAGGAGCCCAGGGGCCAGTAGCAAGTCGGTCAGGCCCTCGCTGATGCGTTCGCGGGGAAGATGGTAGACGGAGCCTAGAACGAATACAACCTCCGACAGAATAACCGGATCGCACAGCAGACGCCGCTTACCCGTGCTGACGCCCCGCATGATGTCTTGGGCGGCCTTGTCGTGCCGAGGGTCATCCCGCACCAGATAACGAACAATCACATTAGCGTCGACGGCGCACACAGGCTCGGGGTCAGTCACTCATGGCCTCCTGTGCGACGGCTCTCTCCATGATCTCATGTTCCTTCTCATGCGTCATGCCAGGGATGGCATACTCTGCGAAGATACCGTGAAGTTCCTCTACTGATCGCACTCGCCGAAGCACTACTTCATTGTCACGAACTTCAACTTCCATGCGCGACCGCGGCTTAATACCGAGTTTCTTACGGACGTCAACAGGTAGGGTCAGCTGTCCCTTTTCGGAAATTGCTATTGTAGTCATACATCTCACCTCAATGACTACATTATACCCCATTTCCTACCTAATGCAAACGTGCTTACACGGACTGCAAACGGAGGGCCAGCAAAGCGCCAGCCCTCCGTACCTGATCCCTGAATCCTGAGACCTGATCCCTGCTACTTCGCGTAGTACCGGCCGACCTTCAGGATCGCCGCCGCAATGTCCTGCATGTCCTTGACCTCGTACGTCGGGTGGGTCGGGACGAAGAAGGTCTTGGGCTCTACGTCTGCGGCGTTTTCGCACAGGACGTCCTCGTAGTGCGTCGCCTCGGGCCGGGCTGCCGGGTCGTTGAACGGGTAGTTCAGGCTGCCGAAGCCGTTGCGGTCCTGGAAGACGCGCTCCTTGTAGCACTGGGGCCACAGTACCGGACCGGCCGGGACGCCTTCCTTGGCGAGGGCCTTGAAGAAGTCCTTGCCGCCGATGCTGATCTTGTCGGTGTCCAGCACGATCGGGTACAGCCAGTACGCGTTCTTGCGGTACTCGTTGTTGACCGGCAGGGACGCGATCCACGCCTCGTCCTTGAGCGCCGCATCGAGGATACCGGCGTTGCGGACGCGGTTGGCGAGGTTCCAGTCATCGAAGATCTTCAGGCACTCAATGCCGATGGCCGACTGCATCTCGGTCATGCGGTAGTTGAAGCCGATGGTGTTGTGGATGTACGGCAGCTTCTCTTCGAGTTCGAGCAGTCGGAGCCGCTCGCGGACGTCGTAGCCGTGGTCGCGGAAGGAGCGCATGGTCCAGATGGCGTCCTCGTCGTTGGTGACGACCGCGCCGCCCTCGCCGCCGGTGGTGAAGTGCTTGGACTGGCAGAAGGAGAACGCGCCGAAGTGACCGATCGTGCCGGCCTTCTTGTCGCGGATCTGGCCGCCGTGGGCCTGGGCGCAGTCCTCAATGACCTTGAGGTTGTACTTCTCGGCCAGGGCCATGATCGGGTCCATGTCGCACATTACCCCATACAGGTGCACCGGGACGATCGCCTTGGTCTTCTCGGAGATCTTCGCCTCGACGCTCTTGGGGTCCATGGTGTGGCCGTTCTTCTCGACATCCGCGAAGACGGGGATGGCGTTGGCCTGCAGGGCGCAGAAGCACGACGCAATGAAGCTGTAGGGGGTGCAGATGACCTCGTCGCCGGGGCCCACGCCCGCGCCGGCAAGGGCAGTGTGCAGGGCACTGGTGCCGTTGCTGGTGGTAACGGCGAACCTGGCGCCGGCCCACTTGGCAAACTCATCCTCAAACTTCATGCCGATGTCACCGGTCCAGTAGTTCACGCGACCGGTCTTGAGCGGCTCTACCGCGGCGTCAATCATCTCGGGCTGAAAATACGGCCAAGGGGGGAAAGCCTCGGAACGAATGGGGCTGCCACCTTCACATGCTGGTTTGTCGGACATCTCTCTCGCCTCCTGAAGACATAATAGATCGAATATACACGTTAGGATGAAACTGAGCAAGTCAGGTTCGCCGGAGGGAGGGGAGATACCTTCTGTCGGCGGACATAGGCAACACTAGCCAGCGGTATGGCGGGGCTTAACGCCTTGCGCCTTGCCGGCGGAGGAAGGTGACAATCTCATCAAAGTCCTGTGCCGCGCTGAGGGGCGACTGGCCCTTGTGTTTGTAGTTGACATCTGCGCCGAGTTTGACCAGCGCCCGGCAGGTCTGAAGGTCTCTGCAGGAGGCGGCGGCGATCAGCGCCTGATTGACATTGGCCCCGTGGGCAATGAGATACCGCAGCGAGCGCTCATCCTTACGCTCCAGCGCGATGCTCAACATTGACACACAGCCATCACAGCCGCTGGCTGCATTGACGTCAGCCCCGTGGTCAACCAGCCACTTTACCATCGGGAAGTTGCCGATAGCGGCCATTAGAGCGGTGTCAGTGGCGCAGTCGCCGCCGCTGCGCTCCTCGAGTTTGGCTCCGCGTGCCACGAGGTACTTTACTAACTCGAGATTTCCTGACCTGGCGGCGAGGTACAGCGGATGGTACTCCGCCCCATCCAGGTCGAGAGAGGCGTTAGGGCCAATGCCACGCGCAATGAGACGCTTGACGGCCCTGAGGTCGCCGGCCGCTGCAGCCATGTGGATACTGTCATCGCGGCGCGCACCACGCTCGACCAGCAGCGCTGTCGCTTCCGGTTGCCACAGGAAGGCGTAGGATAGCGGGGAACGGCTGTGTTTGTCCTTTGCATTCGGGTCAACACCTTCGTCAAGACGTTGCTCCAGCACACGCAGGTCGCCCTCGCGAGCGGCCTCGAAGATGCTCTTTGAGGCTTGGCATCTGGCGTCTATCACGCGAGCATTGGCGTCCTTGCCTGCGTTTTTCGCGGCCCATATAGGGGTGGTACCCTCGTAATCCTCCACCATCAGGTCGGCTCCTGCATCGCAGATGATGGTGACCGCCTCTTTGGAGTCGGACATTGCTGCGTAGTGCAAGGCCGCCTTGCCACTATTGTCGCGAGCCTTCACCTTGGCTCCAGCGGCCAGCAGCGCCTTGATAGTGGCCAGATTGGAATACTCACAAGCCAGGATGAGCGGTGTCTTGCCGTCGTTGTCAGCTTTGTTAGTGCTCGCTCCCGCGCCCAGCAGCAACTCGGCCACCTCCGAGCCGCCTGACCGGCACGCAATCATGAGCGGCGTCCGCTTCCAGCAGTCTGCCGCATCCACCGTGGCTCCTGCTTCGAGCAGCAACTCGCAAGCCGTTGCTGTCTTGCTCCCGGCTGCGGTGTGCAGAGGGGTAGAGTCCTCCCATGCCCGTTGGTCCACAGGCGCGCCCCGACGCAGGAGCAGTGACAACACTCGGCGATTGGGGCGCTGTGCTTGTACCAACCTGTGAATTGGCGGCCCGCCGTTGCGATCAACAGCCGTTGGACTTGCCCCCAGGTACAGCAGCCCCAGCGCCAGACTGGGGTGGTCCCTCTCGATAGCCTTGTGCAGCAGCGTATCGCCCTTGATGCGCACCCTCGGCAGCACAACTGCCGCCAGGGCAACCGTAGCCAGCCCGATGATCACAACCAGTCTGCGTCGCTTCATCTGTAATCCCCCAGGTATGCAAGCGTTTGCTTCTCTTGGTGCAAAATGCGCCAAGGGCGCAAGTTCTTCCCGTCTATGGTCTGCCATCGTCAGGCATTCCTTCCGCGCGGCGAGAGACCTTCCGCTATGGCAAAGCGCTGCGAAATGCTGTAGAATGACCGCTCACCAATCCCACAGCCATTCTTCGCTTTTCACTCACTTACCCTTCGAGGAGCCTCACCATGTCCGACGAGATCAGAGTCCGTTTCGCCCCCTCACCGACGGGGTTTATGCATATCGGCAGCGTTCATACTGCGATGTTCAACTACCTCTTCGCCCGCAATGTGGGGGGGAAGTTCATACTGCGCATCGAGGACACCGATGAGGTACGCTCTACCGCGGAATCAGTAGGCGTCATCTATAGCGGGCTCAAGTGGATGGAGATGGAGTGGGATGAGGGGCCGGACGTAGGCGGACCCTATGCTCCCTATGTACAGTCGGAGCGGCTGGACATCTACCGCAGGTACCTTGACCAACTTCTGGCCGAGGGCAAGGCGTATAAGTGCTACTGCACGCGCGAAGACCTGGAAGAGCAGCGCCAGATCATGCAGGCTCGCAACCTCCCGCCGCGCTATGAAGGTCGCTGCCGGACCGCCGAACCGCGGGAGGGGGCGGAGTACTGCATACGTCTCAAAGTGGCCGAGACCGGCAAGACGGCGTTCAATGACCTCATTCAGGGCGAAGTGGTCAATGAGAACGCCCTTATTGGCGATCCCGTGATCTGCAAAACCTCGGGGTTCCCGACATTCCACTTCGCAGTGGTCGTGGATGACTATCTGATGCGGATCAGCCACGTAATTCGCGCTGCGGATCATGTTCCGAACACGCAGATCCACGTTCAGCTTCAGGACGCTCTGGGGTTCCCACACCCGCAGTATGCGCACCTGCCGCTGATCCTTGGCACCGACCGCACTAAGCTGGGCAAGCGCCACGGCTCGGTCAGCGTGGTCGAGTACCAGGAGAAGGGTTACCTGCCCGAGGCGCTCTTCAACTTCCTGGCGCTGTTGGGGTGGTCGCCGGGCAGCGAAGAGGAGATATTGTCCCGCGAGGAGATCGTCAAGCGGTTCACGCTGGAAGCATGCAGCAAGTCTCCGGCGGTTTTCGACATTGAGAAGGCCGAGTGGATGAACGGTGAGTACATCAACCGAATGGTCGGCGAGGAACTGGCGGAGCGCGTGTTGCCGGTGCTCGTGGAGGAGGGGCTGTTTGAGGCGGAGCCGACCCCCGAGCGGCGGCAGTGGCTGGCGGCGGTATGTGAGCTCATGAAGGAGCGCGCGCGGCTGCTGACGACCTTCACTACGTGGGCGCGGTACTTCTTCAGCGACGAGTACGAGTACGAGAACCGGGCGCGGGAGAAGTGGCTGGGGCGCGAGGACACGCCGGAGAAGCTCGAAAGTATGGCTGACAGGCTCGCAGCGCTACCGGAGTGGACGGCGGAGGCGCTGGAGGCGGCGGTGCGGGGCGAGGCGGAGACGCGGGGCGTGAAGGCCGGGGAGATGATCCATCCGACGCGGGCGGCGGTCAGCGGCACGACCGTGGGGCCGAGCCTGTTTCACCTGCTGGAGCTACTGCCGCAGGAGACAGTGGTGGCCCGGCTGCGCAAGACGGCGGAACTGAGCCGGGCGGGGGAACTGGCGCCGCTGCCGGAAGAGGTCGCGGAGTAGGCAGGTATGACCTGAAAATGAAAGTGCCCGGCAGATCCGCCGGGCACTTCTGATTCGTGACGAAAGAGATCAAGCCCCAGAGGTCACTTGATCTTCTTGGGCTCGCAGAGGTCTTTCTTCTTCTTTGAGGTCGCGCCGCACTTTTTGCACTTGAAATTGCCCGGCTCTTCCGGTGCGGTCTTCTTGCCTTTGAGGCACATGACGCTAGCCCTTCGCCTAAAGCATAACCAGATTATAGACGGGTTCGGCCACGATGGCAATACTCAGGCAAACTGCTCCAGCACCCCGCGCAGCTTCTCTGCGGTCTGCTGGTAGCCCGCGCGGTCGCCTCCGGTGCCGCTGAGGATGAGCCGCGGCATGAGGTATTCAGCGTTGGGGCATAGTGAGGCGTTGTAGTCTGGCTGGCGCGAGGCGAAGCCGCAGCCACGCGGGCAGTCCTTGCCGTAGGCAATCTGCTGGTTGATGGCCTGCTGGCGGTAGGCCGGCTGCTGGATGTAGCCGAAGTTGAGCGAGAGGCCCGCAGCGCTGCAGGCCCGCTTTAAGGTCTCCTGCTCTATCCCCACCTTGTCCCCCTCGTACCGAGCCGCCCAGATGTGGTAGGCGTGGGTTCTATTTGCCGGGTCTGGGTTCGCCTGTGGCCTGACGATCTCCTCAAATCCCCTCACAGCCTCGCTCAGCAGGTTCGCGTTCTCGATGCAAGTGTCCACATAGCCGCGGGCGCGCTTGAGCTGCACTCTGCCGATGGCGGCCACGACCTCATTCATGCGGTAGTTCCAGGACAGGCGGGCGGGACAGGTGCCGAAGGTGGTGAGATCGTACATGATCTGGCGCTTGGCCGGGTCGTGCATGAGGGTCATGCCGCCGTCGCCGAGGGCCATCTGCTTGGACTGCTGGAAGGAGAAGACGCCGATGTCGCCTACTGTGCCTGCGTAATGGCCCTTGTAGCTGGCATAGATGGCGTGGGCGCAGTCTTCGATCACGGTCAGGCCGTGCTTTCGAGCCAGGGCCATGATCGGGTCCATGTCGGCCATCAGGCCCCAGAGTTGGGTGACGATGATGGCGCGGGTGCGGTCGGTAAGGTTGGCTTCAAGGGAAGCGGGGTCAACGAGATGGGTGTCGGGGTCCACGTCGGCGAAAATCGGTATGGCGTTGTGGTACATGATGCCCAGGGCGCCAAAGACGACCATGGGGTCGCAGATGACCTCATCGCCGGGGCCGGCGCCGGAGGCTGCCACGCCGGCGTGCAGGCCCGCCATGGCATTGACGATGGTCAGGCCCAGCGGCGAGCCAAACTCCGCCGCAAACTCCTGCTCGAACCTCTCGGAGAAGGTATCGGTGCCGATGGAGCAGAGGTTGCCGCGGTCAAGCACGTCCTTGACTGCGAGCAGATCCTCTTCATCGAAGACGTGGTAGCCAGCCATGGGGTCCTCCGGTGTAACGACGGATTGGACGCTGCTGGTGCATTTCCGTCGCATCGGGTGGATTCCTGCCTGGGTGCACAAGGTAAAGCCGAAGCGAGTGTGCAATACATGAAGGTGTGTCTGCTGGATACCTGGAGGGCCTCTCATGCGCTGGCGATTCCCTGTTGTCGTTGCCATCCTGGTCGGCGTAGCCTCATATGCCGCAGAGACCTCGCTGCCGTTGGTCAATGGCGGCTTTGACGAAGGTTCAAAGGGCTGGACCATGCCTGCGGATGGCATGGGGACGCTGTCCGAGGAGCAGGCGGCCAGCGGCAAGTGGTCGCTGAAGATCGTGGACGAGGACGACAAACGGGGCTCAAACGTGACGGCAGCGCGGGTGCCGATCCGCGGCGGGGGCGTGTATGACCTGCGCGGCAAGTACTTCGCGGTCTCCGGCGAAGGGCTGGGGATGTACCTGCGGACGTATGACGCCGCGGGCACGATGCTGAACGGGCCGGATTCGCATCTGGTGGGACTTGGCGGCACCGACCGCAAGTGGCGCTCCTTCGCGGGGCGCCTGTATGCGGAACCCAACGCGGCCTCGCTTGAGATAATGGTCCACAGCTACAACGCCGCGAAGGTGACCGGCTATCTGGATGACTTGCAGTTGGTGGATGTGGGGATGGAGGGGCTGAAGCCGCCGTGGGAGGGACAGTACAAGCTGCGCCCGGCGGACAAGGAGAAGCTGACGGCGGCAGACGTGGTGGGGCCGGATGGGATTGTGTATCCGAACTGGACGCGGTGCGGCGTGCAGGGCGGCATCCCGCAGGTGAAGGAGTTTGCGACGCTGGAGCGCTATGGTGGCAAGGCGAATGATGGGCTGGACGACTCGGCGGCCCTGGACCGGGCTTGCGAGGAGGCAGGAAAGGCTGGCGGGGGAGCGATAGTGCTGGGGGCTGGGACCTATTATCTGGATCGCCCGGTGACTGTCCGGCAGGGCGGGGTGGTGATCCGCGGGGCTGGCGCGGGCAAGACGCGGGTGATGTTCCGGTACGCGGTGCCGCCGACTGGCGCGGCCTTCTTCACGCCCGCGGCAGGGGCCAAGGTGGGGAAGGGGACGCGGCTGGAGTTGCATTGCCGGCCTACCGAGCTGCAGCGCATGACGATGCTGGTGGATGATACGGTGATCGGGGAGTGGGGGAGAAGCACACATTCGGGCAACACGTTCAGCTTTGCACGTTACGGGCGCGACGCCATCGGCAAGGTGCCGGATGGGTCGCATGTGCTCAAAGGGACCGGAACGTACCTGGACGGTTCGAAGGTGAGCGCGGAAATACCAATCGTCCTTGACAGCACCTACAACGACGCGACGCCGGTACCCAACAGCCGGGCGGCCATCATGTTCGAGGGGCAGGGATATGCAGGGCCGAGGCTCAAGCTCGCGGAGGATGGCAAGCGGGGGAGCACGGTGCTCAAGCTGGAGAAGGCGGAAGGGTTGGCGGTTGGGGACTGCATCCTGATTGAAGGTCCGGCCACCGAACGCTGGAAGACCCTGACGCAGAATATGTGCCTGTGGGGGACGTACCGGCGGTATGAGACCACGGTCAAGCGAATCGAGGGCAACACGGTCACCCTTGAGCAGCCGCTGCGCATCGAGTTCCCGGTAATTGACGGCTCATACGTGCAGAAGATCGTGCCGATACAGCGGTGTGGCGTCGAGGACCTGTATCTGGAACAGACCGAGAACCTGTGGATCAGCAGCATCGTGTTCTCACACGGCTGGAACTGCTGGGCCAAGGGCGTCACGATCAAGAAAATGGGGCGTTTCCCGGTCTACGGCTCGCACGCCAAGTGGTGTGAGATCCGCGACTGCGTCTTCGATGACGCCTGGTTCAAAGGCGGGGGCGGGACGGCCTACGCGGGTTGGGAGAACTCGTGGGACTGCTTGATGGATGGCATCGAGACCTTCAAACTACGCCACGCGCCGCTGTTTCAGTGGGCGGCCAGCGGCTGCGTCATCCGCCGGGGTGTGTTCCACGACAGCGACGCCCAGTGGCACTCCGGCTGGACCAACGAAAACCTCTTCGAACAGTGTGTGGTCGAATCGGTGATGGGCAACGGCGGCTACGGCTTCGGCATGTGGGCCTCCCCGCCCGAGGACAGCGCGCATGGGCCGAACGGGCCGCGGAATGTGGTCTACAACTGTGATGTGAAGTCGCCGAAGGCGGGGCTGTGGATGGGCGGGATGAACGAGAACTGGATCATCGCGTACAACCGTTTCGACGTGGGAGCCGGGCCCGGCATCTTCGCCAAGACCGCCAGCTTCGACCACCTCATCAGCGACAACGTGTTCATCCTGCGTGACGGCAAGTCGGCGCTGCTGCAGCTTGCGACGCCGGACTGTATCGGGGTTGAGCTACGCGGCAACAAGCTCTATGGCGGCAGCGGGCAGTTAAGCAGTGGGATCGGCAAGCCCGAGGTCGTGGAGGGGAATGTGGCGCTGCCGCTGGGGGAGGCGGCGCGGCCGCAGCCGGCGGTGCCGTCTATCTATGAGTGGCAGCTAAGGAACGTGAAGTAGAAGGGGCGATGTGCCATACGTGAAGGGATGCGGTGACCTGTATCGCGTGGGAGGCACGTATCGCGTGGGAGGCACACTCCGTGTGCCGGAACTTGTGATCGTGACTGGATCCGGCACACGGAGTGTGCCTCCCACGCGTTCCAGAATGGGCTTGCGGTTGTGAGCGGTGATAATGGCGGGAGCGGGCGAGAGACCAGCCCTCAGTCGCTCCAGGAGCCCCGTTCGGCGGCTTCCTTGATGGCGGTAAGGGCTTGGGTCGCTCCGAGGTTGCCAAGCGTCTTAGCGACGTCTGTGGTCAGCGGCGGCAGGGCGCCTACAGACTCGAAGAAGCGGTTCTTCTCCGCGATAGCTGTCGGTTCGGGACGAACCGACCTACGCGAGATGATATCATCCACGTATGACACGCCCGCGTAGCGCAGCAGGATCGTGTGGCCGACCATGATCCGGGCTCCACGCAGGAAGCTGTCCTTGAAGCGGCTGAGGACCTCGCCGCCGAGGTCGTCCACGAACGGCAGCCCCGCCTTGTTCATCTCCGTGCCGATGTTGATCGGCAGCCCCATGTCGTCCGCCGCCTCCACCATTTCCGTCAATTTGGCGACCTTGAGCGCCTTCTTTTCAGGGTCGCTGTAGTTCCAGTTGCGGTCGGGGATGATGTTGAGCGCCGCGCAGCCCTTGGCGGTGAGGCATTCAAGCATCGCGCGGGCGTCGCTCTCACCGCTGCTGGTGCCGTCCAGCCACGTTACCATCGGGATGGCGCGGCAGGACAGGACCCAGTTGACGAAATCATCCACGGCGGGGAAGGTGTCCTCAGACGGCTGGACGTAGCCGAAGCCGCCCTTCTTGGCGAGCCTGGAGCGGACGGCCTCCTCCAGCGACGGCTTGCCGAGCATCCCCTTGGCATCCTCCACTGACTTGCCCAGTAGCTCAGCCCAGTATGCCGCAATGGCGTCGGGCGTGCCGAAGCGCTCTTCGGCCTTGTTGACGTACGCGCGCATGATGTGGCGCTCCGTGGCGCCTTGCAGGGGTGTGAGGGGCAGGACGTCAGCGGCGTAGTCCACAGCGATGTCTGGCACGTGCGGGTTGATGCGGTCGATCAGCTCCACGTTACGCCTTCCGGCGGCGTCTTTGAGGTCCGCTAGGCCCTGGGCCTCGGGCGAACCAGGGGGCAGTTCGCGAGCGAAGCCGGCGCCCATGATGTAGGTCACGCCCGGCTCGCCGGGAGAGCTGATCTCATGGTCCGCGTACTCACGCAGGTAAGCGCGGGTCTCGAGGTTGACCGTCGAGCGCAGGCCGAGGAGCTCCCCAGCCTGCAGGAACTCCTCCAGACCATCCAGCACGTCGAAGTCGCAGAGCCCGGCGGCATAGAGGCCGGCCTTGCGGGCGGCAACGGCGATGTGGGAGGGCGACCAGCCTTCGGCGTTGTAGGAGAAGAATGAGTGGAAGTGCAGGTTGACGTTGTCGGTCTGCGCCGGGGGAGAGGCCAGGAGGCCGGGCGCAAGCTGGGAGAGGGCCTGACGGCGAATGGCGGGGTCGAAGGCGTCTAATTGGTGGTCGGTCATGAGTTGGTCTCCGGATGCTGTAGGGCGGGGGCTCGTACCCCGCCG
>JBDKRC010000337.1:0-21362 GCA_039683575.1 Armatimonadia bacterium
GACAACGTCGTCGTAGAGCGAGGGCGCATGGGGCTGAGACTTGTGCTGCAAGCAGATCACCTCAACCAAGGATTCCCTTGAGACAAAACGATACCTGCTTGCTGTTTTTCAGCGGCTACATGATGGCAATAACGACCAACAACTCAATAAGCGTGAACCCACGACGTCGCATGACTGCACCTCTCTGATGTTGGAATTGAGGCGAATTGCGGCCTCGTCCGTAATATTAACTCATACTGGTACGGAGTCAACCAACTTGCGCCGTCATTGTCACACAAAAGCCAAAAAGCGTCCGCTTTCGCAGACGCTTCTTGGTAAGTAATACGCGGAGTTCGGGCGAAGCCCGAGAGCGCTACTGCCACTCGCCGCGCAGCGTCCCTGCAATCGCCACGGACTGAGGGGTGCTGAACGGCGCGCCGTTGATCCACTTCGCGTGGCCGTCGGCGAAGTTCGCGTTGAAACCATCGTTGTGGATCTTCGTGGCCCACACATACGCGGTGCCGGTGGCGATGTTGTCATAGAGTCGCCAGTAGTTGTTCACGCCGTCAACGTTGATACCGGTCTCGGACGGGAGCTTGCAGGTCCCCAGCGACTGGCCGGAGGCGAGCAGGTTATAGCCATAGTTGATCGTGTAGCGGGTGTCGCTGGTGTTGCCGGAATTCACAGACTTGACGCTGGAACTCGGGCAGGCCAGGATCTGCAGGTTCTTCATGTACGGCTCGACCTGCTGCCACCAGTAATTGGGCCACTCAGGGCCGGCGAGGAAGGTTGCGGTGGGGATGTAGCCAGCCTCAAGCGGCATGCGCTCGTCATAGTCCTGCGCATAGGAGAGGATGGCCGTGGCAATCTGCTTGGTATTGCTCAGACAAGAACTCTGCCGGGCCTTCTCACGGGCCTTGGCAAACACGGGGAACAGGATGGCGGCCAGGATCGCGATGATAGCGATAACGACCAAAAGCTCAATCAAAGTGAAACCGCGACGTCGCATCGATGCACCTCAGCAGCGATGATGGTATGGGCATCATCACAAAGATATTGGGAGGCATACCGCCTATTAATTACGGCTATATCTTAGCCACTATGACCAATCTGCAAACAAATATGTTCCAGCGGACACATGTCTATGCTACACCGGCGGCGGACATGACTCATCTTCCAGTAACTGAAAATAAAACCGCCCGCTTGGGAACTCCTGTGCAACCACTGGATGTTTCGGTACTGAGGAGGGTATAATAGCCCTGCCCTGTTTCATGCTTACACGCGTTGCTGCTTTCCCCATGCTCTTGAATGTCTGGCCACGGTGCGCCGTGGCGGGAGGTGTTCGAAAATAGCCCTAGCAATTCGCACCGACAACCTGCGTAAGGTCTACGGCAAGGATGCTGAGGGGCGCGAAGTTGGCCTGCTGGGTTTGACCCTCGAAGTTGAGCAGGGCCAGATCTTCGGCCTCGTCGGCCCCAATGGCTCCGGTAAGACCACCTCGCTCAAGCTGCTGCTCGGCCTCATTTTCCCCGACAGCGGCGGCGGTGAGATCCTCGGCTACAAGCTTGGCGATCCCGCGTATCGCGAGCGCATCGGCTTTCTCCCCGAAGAGCCCTACTATTACGATCACCTCAACGCTCTCGAACTGCTCCACTTCTATGGCGGGCTGTTCGGCATTGGCGGGGCCAAGCTGGATGAGAAGATCAAAGAGCTCCTCGACCTCGTGGGCATGTGGGACCGCCGCTTCATCCGCGTGCGCGACTATTCCCGCGGCATGCGCCAGCGCATTGGCGTCGCTCAGGCTCTCATCAACGACCCCGACCTCGTGTTCATGGACGAACCCACCTCCGGCCTCGATCCCATCGGCGCCATGCAGATCCGCGACGTAATCATCAAGATCCGCAACCGCGGCAAGACTGTCTTCCTGTGCTCTCACTTGCTCAAGGAGATGGAGCCGCTGTGTGACAACGTCGCGATCCTCGCCCGCGGGCAGCTCAAGGCCTTCGGCAGCATCGAGAGCCTCCTCGTCGGCAAGGACGCTATCATGCTGACCGCCGATAAGGTCCCGGCGAGCGCTCTCGACAGCCTCAAGGCGCTCACCGACCGGGTCCGCCTCGAGGGCGATAGCCTCACCGCGTACTTCACAGATCAGTCCAAGGCCCTCCAGGGCGGGCAGGTCGTGCAGGATACCGGCGGCATGCTCACCTTCATGGGGCCGCAACGCCGCAGCCTCGAAGAAGTCTTCATCGAAAAAGTTGGAGAGGAAAGCTAGTCATGCGCGCAATCTACCGTGTGGCCAGAGCCACCTTCCACGAAGCCTGGCGCCGCCGCTTCCTGAACATCTTCCTGGTCTTCGGGATCCTCATCATTGGCTCGTCCTGGGTCTTTGCTTACCTGCAGCCCGGCGCCGAGTTGAAGATGATCATTGACGTCAGCCTCGGCTCCATCCGCTTCTTCGGCATGCTCATCGCCGTCTTCATGGGCACCCGCCTGATCCCCGACGAAATCGAGAAACGAACCATCCACACGATCCTGACCAAACCGGTCAGCCGTGCCGAGTTCCTTTTCGGTAAGTTCCTCGGCGGAATCGCCACCATCTTCGCCAACGTGGCGCTGATGGGCGCCGCCTTCCTCATCGTCTTCGCGATCAAGGCCCCGCAGTTCCGCGCCATGACCACTGAAGGCTCCATGAGCATGGAGTTCATGACCGGCAATATTGTCAAAGCCGTCATACTCAGCTTCTTTGAGTTGACTGTGCTCATGAGCATTGCCGTCGTCGCTTCCACCGTCTTCTCATGGATTATCGCGGCGATCTTCTCCTTCTTCGTGTACTTCGTGGGCCAGATGGCCGAGTTCTTCAACCAGCTCGCCAACCCCGAGCGCGACATCCCGGCCGTTGCCAAGGCGCTGCTCGGCGTCATCTACAAGCTCCTGCCGCACTTTGAGATCTTCGACATCCGCGAAGCCATCATGCGCGACCAGTTCATGCCGTGGAACGTGATGGGCAAGATTGTCGCTCAAGGTCTCGCCTATACGCTGATCGTGATGCTCATCGGGTACCTGATTTTCAACGACCGCGAAGTCTAGTGGCGTCCTCATTCCGCGTAGTGCGACCGTCTCGGTCGCTCTCCAGATGCTCACAAAACAGCGCACCCTCGGTGAAACTGAACCATGAACCGTAAAACGAAAAAGATAACCGGCTGGCTGGTCGTTATTGCGCTGATTATCGCAGTTCAGCCTCTGGCCAGGCGCGTCAGCCTCGACCGGCTGGTTCTGGGCATCAACCCGCCCACTCCCTGGACGCGCATTCTCGCCCGTAGCAATCAGGACCCGGAACTCGCGGTCACCGGCGTGACCGGCGTCATCGTCGGTGCCATTCTCGGTGGCTTCCGCGAAGTCGCGGCCTCGATGTTGTGGATGAAGACTGACACCCTCTGGGACAAGGGCGAGGGCACACACGCCCAGGCGCTCTGGACCATGCGTCTGACCACGCTGCTCGACCCGCACTGGCTGGAGCCCTGGCGCATCACAGGCTGGCATCTCGCTTACAACATGTTCGTCGAGACCGACGATCCGAAGGAAAAAGCCAAGTTCCTGCAGATGGGCGTGGATAGCCTCAAAGAGGGCGTCTCCTGGAACCCAGACCGCTATGATCTGTACTTTGAGCTTGGCTGGACCTACTTCGACAAGGTCCGCGACTACGAGGAAGCCGCCAAGTGGATGCAGGCTGCGATCCAGTTCCCGCACCCCGAGTACATCGACCGCATGATTGCCCACGCCTTCGAGCGCCTGCCGGACATGCCGCGCGCACTCGACTGGTATGACTACTGTCTCAAGCGCAACCCGACCGACGGCACCGCCGCCGGGGCTACAATCACCATCCGTGAGCGCTACCTGCCCGCCTGGAAGCTCATGGAGCAGGGCAAGTACGATGAGGCCATCGCCGCCATCGACAAGTGGCTGCTGGTAGAACCCAACAGCACCCTCGGCCTGCACATGAAGGGCCTCATCTACGAGAGGGCCGGTAACCTGGAAGGCGCCTACGAAGCCTGGAAGCTCGCTGGCGAAACCAGCGCTCTCAACGCCCACGCGCAGGCCAAAGCGGTGGAGATAGCCCATAAGCTGGGCAAGCCAGTGCCCGAAGTGGCCCAGAGCCTCTTCCGCGAGAAAGCCAAGGGCGGCATGGGCATCTCCCGTCCGGAAGAAGAAGCCGCAAAGAAGAACTAACTTCGCCTCAAAGCAAGCCGTAGCAAACATGCTTCCCTGATTCAACCGCCCCCACCAATGGACCGGCCCCACAGGCCGGTCCATTTTGCCGTCTCCCGGCAGGCCACTCTGCTCCCGTGGCGAAAACCATCACCATGACCTCACCCGAACGCGTCTTCACCACCCTCCAGGGCAAGCAAGCCGACCGCGTCCCGATCATGGAGCTGACGATCGATCCGCGCATCATCGCGGCGCTCTGCCCCGGCGGCGACATCTTCGACTTCATCGAGCACATGGACCTCGACGTCGTCCCCATCGGCATCATGATGGATCGCCGCCCGGTCGAGTGGGTGGACAAAGACAAGCGCATCTTCCGCGACAAGTGGGGCGGGCTGCAGCGCTTCACGACCGAGGTCATGCCCATCTCCTGTGATCCCCCACGCCTCGAAACCGACGCCGACCTCGACGCGTACGTCGGCCCCGACGGCAACGACCAGTACTTCCTCGACATGGCCCGACAGGCGGTGGCGCGGTTCAAGGGCAAAAGGGCCATCTGCTTCGTCGGCGAGGCCGTCTTCGCCCCTTCTCAGTACCTCCGCGCGGGTCTCGAAAACCTCCTCGTGGACTACGCCACCCGCCCCGACTTCGTCAAACGCCTCGCGAAAGTCGGCGTTGAGTACCACGTCGAGCTATACCGCCGCCTCATCGCCGAGGGAGTCGAGATCATTCTGCTGGGTGATGACTACGCCTGGAAGATGGGCCCGTTCATGTCGCCGCGCCATTTCGCGGAGTACATCCTCCCCGGCTTCACCACCATCGTGCAGGAGTGCAAGCGCGCCGGGGCCTACGTCATCAAGCACACCGATGGCGACCTCTGGAAGATCATCGACATGATTGTGGGGGCGGGAGTGGACTGTCTGGGACCTCTGGAACCGGTGCCGGGGATGGAACTGGAGAAGATCAAGGCCCATTTCGGTGGCAAAGTGGCGGTAATGGGGAACGTGGATGTGGACCTGCTCTGCCGGGGAACGGTGGAAGAGGTCATCGCGGCGACGCGCCACCTGCTTGAGACCGCCTCCGTTGGTGGCGGCCACATAATGTCCTCAGGCAACAGCATCATCTCGGCGGTGAAGCCCGAGAACTACGCGGCAATGGTGGAGACAACGAAGCGGTACGGGGCTTACAGCTAGCTCGAGCCGTCAGGACCCCGAGGGGGGCACCCGCCGTTCCCGTTCGTCCTTCCCCCGCCCCGCCGCCAGATACAACCACCCCAGTGCCCCGGTGATGATACACAATAGCAGGTTAAGCGTATGCCAGCCAAGCTCCGCAGCGATCGCCTCGGCCCGCCCAATCCCGAGCACCAGTAGTACCGCGGCACTCACCGCGTCCTGCGCCCCGTAGCCCGCCGGGCCATTGATCGGCACCACCGAACTGACCACCGTCACGGTGCTCACATACACCACCGCCGCCGCCGACAGCCCGAGCCCCACCGCGTGCAGGGCCGCGTAGTTGATCGCCATCCCGCACGACCAGATCAGCACGCTCTGCAGCCACAATGACGGTAGCAGGCTGCGGAAGGCGTCCGGATCCGCTACCGTCAGCGCGTGCTCGACCAGCGCTTCGCCCTTTGCCCGCCACCGCCGCAGCCCCGGCAACCCCAGCGCCCACCGCGACATCGGCTGCAGCACCCGCGCCAACGTCTGCGGCCATACCACCAGCCCCACGCACAGCGCGAGCAGCAGCAGCGCAGGCAGCAGCACCATTAGTGGCGTTTGCAGGCTCGGCAGCAGTTGGCTCGAGATGATGAACAGCCCGGTCACCACGGCCAGGTCCATCAGCCGCACCGCGACCAGTATCTTGCCCGCCAGAGCCACGCCCAGGCCCCCCTCCCGCGCCAGCAGCGCCACAAACGAGACCTCGCCGGCGCGCATCGGCAGCACGGTGAGGAGCAAGTTCTGCACCATCGCTATCCCGCTGAGACGCAGCAGGGGGAGGCGGTGTCTGGTCAACGTATGGAAACGCCAGCCGCGCAGTACCTGCATCAGCAGGCAGAACCCCAGCGCTGGCACCAACCACTCCGTCTTCGCTCGTTGGAGCAGTTGAGCGATATCCCGGGGGTGAATCTGCGACACGAGGAGAGCAATGATCGCCAGGCTGATCAGGATTACCAGAACTCGGGCCCACACCGGCACGCGTCGCGTCGGCTGACCGTCAGTAGCTTCGTCCGGCGGTAGGTTCGTCATCGCGCCTTGATCCCGCACGCGATAATGCTCTTGGTCAACACCCGCACCCTTGGCACCCCGTTAAGCCTGTACTGCAGTCGCCACGACGCATACTGCAGGCCACATGCAGCCCGCGCCAGCACATTCAGCACCGGATTGCCCGTCACATACAGATCAACCGGCCGCGTATCAACCTCGTCAAACCCGGCCGTCTCCAGCACCTGCCGCAAAGTCTCATCGGTGTAGCCGGTCACATGGGTCAGGTCCATGTACCTCGTCCGCGTGCCGGTGACGAGGTTGCTCATGTTGGGAACCTTGATCAGCAGCCGCCCACCCGGTGCGAGCCGTGAGTGGATTAGCCCGAGCAGCGGCACAACCTGCGGCTTCTCAATGTGCTCCAGCACATCATTCATCACCACCGCCGCATATGGACGCTCCCGCTGCAGGTACTCGGTGGCGTCCGCCTGCTCCACCTCGAGCCCCAGTTCGCGGCAGCACGCCACATTCTCCGCCACCAGATCCAGCCCGCACACCTCGCGCCCCAGTTCTGTCCGGCAAAAGTGCAGAAAATCGCCCAGCCCACACCCTATGTCCAAGAGCAGCCCCTCCGGCAGGTCTTGCAGTAGCGGCAGGTAGTTGCGCCGGAAATACCGCCGGGCCGTTGCCTCGTCGGGAAACGTCTTCAGTCTTCGCAGAATCTCGGAGTAGGTCCCCGCCAGCGGGTCGTTGATCTTCATGAGCGCGCCGCCATCTCCTCAAAAACCGCCTCATACCGCTGTGCCATACGCGCGATACTAAGCTCCGCCGCAGTCTCTCTCGCCCCCGCTGCCAGCCTCCGCCGCAGGTCCTCGTCATCCAGCAGGCGTCGCCACGCCGCGGCAAACCTCGCCGGCTCCGCCTCGTTCAGTACCAGCGCGTTGACCTCGTGGCGCAGGAAATCCCGCTGCCCGCCCTCGATCGTGCTCACCACCGGCAGCCCGCTATACATGGCCTCCACGTACACCACGCCAAACGCCTCGTGCAGCGACGAGAGCGCAAACACATCACTTGCCATGAGCAACTGGAATTTCCGTTCATCCGTCACCCATCCCGCCAGATGCACCCGCTCCGCTACCCCCAGCCGCGCCGCCAGCGCCTGCAACTCCTCCCGCAGCGGCCCCTCGCCGATCAGCAGCAAATGCGCCCTATCGTCGTCGAGCAGCGCCAGCGCCTCGATCAGCCTGTGATACGCCTTGCGCGCGATCAGCCGCCCGACGCTGGCGGTAATGAACGCCTCCTCCGGCAGCCCCAGCACCTCCCGGCTCAGAGGCGTAACCTCCGGCGCACGCTGTCCGTGCGGCAGCACCAGAATGCTCTGCGTGTCCACGCCACAGTACTGACCGGCCCGGTCCCGCAGTTCGCTCGACACCGCTGCCACGCGGTTCGCCCTGCGAATAAGCCTCCCCACATACCGCCGCAGGCACGGCCAACGGTGCGGCGACATCCACTTGCTCGGGTCATACACATCCCCGCCATGCAGGTCCATCAGGTGCGGCACCCGCAGCTGGCGAGCCAGGTAATCCCCCACCGGCCCGCTCGGCAGCGCAAACCACGTGTTGATGACGTCCGGCCGAAACTCCCGCGCCACCTGCAGCCCCAGCTTCCGCCCCCCCCACATGAACCCCGCCATCGAGCTCAGACTCGCCACTGACTGGCTGCCCCGTCCCGGCACCGGCACCCGCACGATCTCCACTCCGTCCAGCCGCTCTCGCGCCGCCAGCTCCGGCGTCCCCGACGTCAGCACCATCACCTCATGCCGCCGCGCAAGCTCCACCGCGAGTTCCCGCATGGACATCCCCCCACCGCCCCCCAGCGGCGGGTACTCATAGTTCACAAACAGTATCCGCACCCTCACTCACCCCTGCGAGTGACGCGGCGGATGGCGTAGATCTTCTTGTCCTGTGCCTCATAATACGTCCGCGCCTGCAGTTCCGCGATCAGACCCATGCAGACGAACTGCACGCCCAGCAGCATCAGCAGCACTGCCAGGAGCAAGGCTGGCCGGTTCGCCAGCGGCGTCCCGTACACCAGGCGCTCCAGTGACAGGTAAAGCGCCAGCAAAAAGCCCGCGGCGCCGCTCCAAAGCCCCCAGCGCCCGAAGACCTGGATCGGCTTGGTGCTGTAGGCCAGCAGGAACTTCACCGTCAGCAGGTCCAGCACTACCTTGAGGGTACGCGACAGACCGTATTTGCTCTGCCCGAACTTGCGGGCGTGGTGCGTCACGACAACCTCGCCCACCCGCGCTCCCGCCCAATACGCCAGCGCCGGGATGTAGCGGTGCATCTCGCCGTAGAGCTTCACATCCTGCAATATCTCCCGCCGGTAGGCCTTCAGGGAGCAGCCGTAGTCGTGCAGGTAGACCCCGGTCATCTTCGAGATCAGCCAGTTGGCCATCTTCGATGGCAGGATGCGCGTCAGCCACTTATCGTGGCGGTCGCGCCGCCACCCGCTGACCACGTCGTAGCCCTCGTTGATCTTGTCCAGCAGCAGGGGAATGTCGTTGGGGTCGTTCTGGAGGTCTGCATCAAGCGCGATGATCACATCGCCGGTAGCTTGATCGAAACCGGCTGCCATAGCGGCGGTCTGGCCAAAGTTCCGCCGCAGGTGGACAGCCACGAAGCGCTCATCGCGGTCTGCCACGGCGTCGAGCTTCTCGGTGCTGCCGTCGCGGCTGCCGTCGTTGACCAGCACCACCTCGGCTGGCAGTGCAAGCCGAGCCAGCGCCGCGCTGAGCGCCTCATACAGCGGCTCTATGTTATCAACTTCGTTATAGACTGGCAGGACGAGCGAAAGCTTGCGAACCGGCTCGGCGGCGTAGCTCATGTGGTCTAGGCCTCGATGTGTAGTGTGTAACCCAGACCACCGCCACCGTAACGCACAACGTCAGTTGCCCCATAGCCCGTGGGAGGGCTCTCCAGAGCCCGACAGCCCTCGGTGCGCCGGTCTCATCTTCTCCAGCAGGGCAGCCGGCTCGCCTCCCCCCACCGGCTCAAGACACTGCCGGGCTCAAAGCCGTTTCCCTATGCCAGCGCACAAACTCAGCCAGCCCCTCTTCCATGCTCACCTGCGGCTCCCAGCCCAGCAGCCTCTTCGCCTTGCTGATGTCCGCATACGTGTGCAGCATGTCTCCCGGCTGCGCTGGAAGCTGCTCGATTCGCGGCTCTTTCCCCACCGCCTGCCCGACCGCGGCGACCAATTCCCGCAGCGTCAGTGGATGGGAATTGCCGATATTGATCGTCTCAAAATCAAGCTCTGTATCGGCTGCCGCAAGAATCGCCCTGGCAACATCCCCGACGAACGTATAGTCGCGGCTGCTACTGCCGTCCCCGAACATCTGGATCGGCTGGGCCGCCAGCATCAGCCGCACGAACGTGTTGATTGCCAGATCCGGGCGCTGTCGCGGGCCGAACACCGTAAAGAACCGCAAGCACGTCACGGGCAACTGGTAGAGGTGGTGGTAAGTGAAGCACAGCGCCTCAGCGCCCACCTTCGACGCCGCATATGGCGACACGGGGTGCGTGATGTCTTGGTCCTCGCTGTAAGGCAGACTGTTCCGGCAGCCGTACACGGACGAGGAAGAAGCGAACACAAACCGCCGCGGCGGGTGCTGAACCGCCGCGCGCAGCATGTTCAGCGTCCCCTCAGTGTTCACTCGCAGATACTCTTCCGGTTCCTGCAGTGAGGGACGCACACCGGCGCGCGCCGCCAGGTGCACTACCACGGACGGATGATAGCGGGAGAAGACCTCTTCTACCGTCGTCGCATTGCAGACGTCACCCTCTACGAGATGGAACCGGTCGCTCAGCCTGAGTTGCTCGAGGTTACGTTCCTTCAGCTCGCGCGGGTAGTAGTCATGGAAGCTGTCCAGGCAGACGACCTCATCGTCGCGCCCAACGAACGCCTCACAGGTATGCGAGCCTATAAAACCCGCTCCGCCCGTCACCAACGCCAATGCCATGAGCTTGCTCCTATGGTGCCTGTTCTCTCAGCCGGTAGATCCGCAGCGGTCCCGCCAGCGTCCCAGGCTCCTCTGCCACCAGTTGATAGTTCCGCCGTATCAGCCCCATTACCAGGTCGTGCAGTCGCTTGCCGCCCCCGTAGCGGTCGCTGGTCGCCATGAACTGCTCGGCCCCAGCGCTGATCACCGCCACCTGCGCCCCGCCGCCTAACCACTCCCGGATCATCTCATCATTGAAGAAATGTAGCCGCCTGAGTTCCGCCGTCTGCTTGCTCTCGCGATAGCCGAACAACTCATGCGTCAGGGGTGCCGGAATCAGCAGTTTCGCCTCCAGGAACTGCTGCGGGTCGTCCAAAGTGAAGATCGTTTCCTGCGGTTGTACATGCCGCCGCAGAGCTTCTGCTCCCCGCCGCACCTGCTCCACCTGGGTCGGACGCGCCAGGGAGAACTGAAAGTGCGGTCCCGGCCCGGTGAGAATAGGGCAGAGGAGCACTATCGCAGCGGCCGCAGTCCGCACGAAAGTGCGAGCCGCCCCCCTGAAACTCCGGGCCGCCTGCACATAGAGCCCTGCCGCCGCTACCACCATTGCCGGGAAGATGTACAGGTCTAGGAGGTAGAAGACGTTCCCGCCCGTGAAAAGTGCGGCGGGCACATGAGATAGCCACTGCACCCCCGCCGCCCCCAGCGCCACCCAGACGACCGCCTCCCGGCTGCGTTTCAGCCCCCACCACAGCCCCGGGGCCAGCAGCAGCAGCGTTGCCGCGCAGTACCGGACGAAGATCATCACATGCCAGCAGATGCTGTGCAGCGACGCCGGCGTCGCCTCGCCATAGCCCGCCGGAGCCACGATCTGCGGCCCCAGCTTCCCCAGGGTCAGCGTTGAGAGCACATTCTCAGGAGCCGCGATGGCAAACGGCAGCATCACCACCGCGAAGGTAAGTGCCCCCACAGCCAGCGCCGTAACCCGCTGGCTTACCCGCGCCGGATGCCACACCAGCACATAGACCGCCAGCGCCACAGCAAAGGGAGCGAGGTCATGCCGGCAGAGCAGCATCGCCCCCGTCGCGACTGCCCCCCCATACAACGTCCCTGCACTCTGCCGCGTCGCCGTGAGCAGATACAGGGCCAGGACCATGAAGAAAGCGGTCGGAGCGATGGCGTACGCATGCAGATACGCGTTAAGCGCCCCTGGAGACACCGCGACGAGCCACACGACCAGCGCCGCCGCCCAGCCCCCGGCCACCCGCCGCGCCATCAGCGCCGCCAGCCACACCGTGCCAAACATGAACAGCGCCGACTCGACACGCCCCACAAGCAACGACGGCCCGGCAAGATGCTGGCCCAGGCCGTACAGGTAGTACAAAAGCGGCGGAATCTTGGCGTAGAAGTCCCTGAAGGGCATCCACCCCCGGCTGACCGTAAGCCAGCCCTCATACAAATACCCGCCCTCATCATAGACGGTAGTGCCGTAGACAACAAAGGCGACCGTCTCGACCAGCAACGCCAGCAGCCCAACCCCCAGCGCCAGACCAGCCCAGGGCCCAATCCGACTGGCCTTTTCAGCGCCCAGATCGGCCTCTAACGGCTCTACAGGCGCGGCGGCTGCAAAGAGTGCTGTGGTGGAAGGCATCAACTTCATTATCAACCGCCGCCAAAACCATGTCAAGCACGACCGCTCCATTCGCGCCGCAGGCCGTTGTCGCTGTAGGACGGGGCCCCCGCCACGCTCTCATGCCCACCCCGGTCCACCGCCCTGATACGACTGCCAACAACCCCACAATGAACGCCTGGAACTCCACGGCCCCCTCACTCGCTGGCCCGAATACATGGAGGGGCCGAATATCGGCAGCCGTAACGCCGGTATCCGGCCCCTGTCGTCGCCTCTATCTGATCCCTGACTCCTGATCCCTGAGACCCGCCTCTAGAACTTCCCAAGTGCGTTGATAAACTCGCCGCATGCCTTCGAATACTCCGGGCTTTGCGAGTGTCCCATCGTCGGCGTCGGGATCATCCGCTTCGGCTCAGGCAGCACCGAATACGCCGCGTACACTGAACTAGGCGCGCAAGTCGTGTCCGCGTACCCCGTCGACAGCAGCGACGCGCACTTGGCATGACGCGCGAAATTCACCGCATCATAGTAGGCCGCAACCTTCGCGATGACAGGGTCATTGTTCGGGATGAGCCGCGGCCAACCCGGCGTGCGCCCGTAAAGCACCGCGCTGTGGTCGCAAAGCGCCGACACGTTCGCCGCGATGGCCGTTACCTTCGGCTCCAGCCCCGAGCACACCAGCGACAGCCCGCCGCCCTGGCTCGATCCGGTTACGATCAGGTCCTTGCCGTTCCATTCCGGCCGCGACATCAGGTAGTCCATGAACCGAGTGCAGCCCATGAACATCTTGCGGAAGTAGAACGTATCGCGGTTGTCCCGGTTTTCCCAGCGATAGTTCCCCAACGGCCCCTTGCTTGCCTCATCATAGGTTTCTTTGGGCAAATCCACATCATAGTTGTGCGCAAACAGCACCATGCTCAGAAAGCCCTTGGCCGCCCAGCCAGTCCCTGGCCCATTGGGCCGGTAGCCCGCGGCCGGTACATTCAGGATCGCCGGAAACTTGCCTTCCTTGGTCGGCACGCTCAGCCACCCATAGATCCGCGTACCCAAGATGTTGGCAAAGCTCACCTTGTAGGTCGTCTGCTCGGCGTTGCTGTTCGCGTCAACCTTCACCATCTGCATATCCGCCGGGATCGCCCGCACTTCCGCCTTGCTGGCTTCCCAGAACGTCATGAAGTCCTCCGGCTCGGGCGCCAGCGGCACGATCTTCTCGGGCTCATAGGCCGCCCCGATCGGCACGCCATAGTTCGGCGGCGTCCGGTACTGCGCCTCAGTCAGCTTGAGCTGCAGAATCCCCGGCGCCGTCAAGGTTCCCTTGATCTGCGTCGGCTCCGTACCCAACTGGGCCTTCCCCTTCGCTACTTCCCCGGTGCCGTCAACCGACAGCAGGTAATCGAACTCGCCAGTAGTAACCGGCTGGTCATTCCTCAGAATGGTGATCGAAAACGTCGCTTCCTCGCCGCACTTGTAGATCCCCTCAGGCCGGTCCAGTGCTGCCTTAACAACATACTTGTCCCCCTCCGCCGGGGCCTGTGCAAACCCCGCCGAAACCGCCAAAGCAACCAGCAATACCAACAACAGCGTCCGTTTCATCATTGTCTCCTTCTAGCTAATGGCTGACTGTCACTAATGGCTGGCCGTCACCGACTACCATCTGTCATCCTGAACGAAGTGAAGGCCGTAGGACGGGTCCGTTCTGTAGGGCGGGGGCTCCGTACCCCGCCGGCCGTTGTCTACGACCCATCTTCGTAGACCGGCGTCCCTCCCCGGCTCCCCGACAACACGACCCCAGCCTTGTCATCCTGAACGAAGTGAAGGATCTATCACCGAAGCCCCCCTCGTCCACTGGCTTCCTACCCGTCCCTACCTGATACCCAGCCGATCCACCTTACACTTCTCCAACGCCGCCGCGAGCTTCGCCCGGTGCGCATACAGCGGCTGCGGCTCCCGCGCAAAGTGCGTCATATCTTCTGACACCTCCACCGGCACTTCGAGCAGCGCCTTCGCCGCCTCCGTCTTCATCAGCCCCTTCTTCACACACTCATTGAGCAGGTAGAAGTACTCATAGTCCTCCAGCCCTTCCCTCAGCATCTCCCACCGGATCGAGTCCACCGGGCCCTCGACGTACGCCTTCTTGTCGTTCGGGTAGTCCCGGTTCGCCGGATAGATGAACCGCCCGTCGCCGTTGCCCCAGCACCCGCCCTCGGGCGTCCAGCCCATCGGGTCCGTCCACGGGTTCTGCGGCCGGTGCGGCGCCGCGGCGCTGTCCCACCACGTGCTCTCCCAGATCAGACAGCCCTCCACCTTGTTCTGCCACGTCTGCCACATCCACACTCGCAGGTCCGTCGCCCCATGGTCGATGAACAGCCCTGCATACGGCGCCTTGGGCCCGCAGCACACGTACCACCAGACCTTCTCACCCGCCGCCTGCCGCTCCTGGCAGATCTTGCGGTCATAGTTGTACGACACCGGGCACCACGTGTCCACGAACCCCAGCAGTGCCTTCTCCGGCTGTTCGGTCAGCATGCGGTTTAGCTTCGGCGCGTACTTGTGGATGCGTTCATTGGTCCGCGTGACCACCGGATAGTCATTCGGCTCCGGCTCGTCGTACCAGTACAGGTACGCCTCATCGAGCCAGCCCTTCTGCTCGAGGTGATTCTGAAGTTCCTGTATATGTGAGGCAAACAACCGCTCGTACTCCGGGGTCCCCTCCTCAAACGGCCCGATCTTCCCCTTGTAGTACTCGCCGCTCCGCCCGCCACCCAGGAAGTTCACTGGCAGCCGGAAGGAGTTGAACCCGAACTCGTTGAGGTACCTGCTTGCCGCCTTGTCGAAGGCCGTCCAGTCCACCGTTACCTGCACCCCGCCCGTCCCGGCCTCGAAAGAGGCGTCCTTGATCAGGTTGCCCGTAGGGGCGGACTGCGGTCCGCCCGCGCCCTCCAGCTTCCCGAAGTACAGGTCATCAAACCACACCGCGCCCGTCCGCTCGCCCTTCTCACTCCACCGCACCGGCCGCAGCGTCAGGTCCACTGCCACACATCCCGCCGGGAAACGCTCGGGCGTGAGCGCCACTTCCTGCCGCTCCCACTGGCCGCTGCCCTTGTACACCAGGTCGGTATTGCGCCCTGAGAACCACTTCCCGGTGGCATCAAAGCACCCCAGCGTCACCTGGTACTCCTGCCCCGGCTCGGCCTTGGCCGCCCATGAGAGCCGGTACGTCTGCCCGGCTTCAACTGGCAGGCGCCCGTTGTGCATTGCCGCGATTACCTTCGTATCACTGTCATCATTGATATACAGGCTGCTCTTGCCGGTCAGTGCCTGATCGTCCACAATCTTCCCGCCGTTCCAGATCACCCCGCTCACATTCACTGTGAGCGGCGCCAACTGGAAGAAGTTGTACGGCGAGATTCGGTGCTCCCGGAAGTCCTGCATGTACAGGTCGAAGACCTTCTGCTGGTCAGCCGGGTCGGTCAGGTTCTGGTACTGCTTCACCCTCCCGAACGAGAAGCCCCATGCCGTAGTCAAATGCGACTTGCTCGGCATCGTGAAGTCATAGACCTGCAAGCTAACGGGGACCTTAGCGTCCAGCCCCTCACTCTTCACCGTCACAAACCCCTTATAGACCCCCGCCCGCGCCTGCATCGGCACCTTCACAGTAATCCAAAGCGGATAGTTCCTCCCCTTCTGCAGGCCGGGGGCTTTTACCGCTCCAGCCGTCCCTGCCCGCTCTGGCCGTTCGCCCCGCAACTCCGGCAGCGGATCCGGCCACCACCCGGGCGTGCTGCTCCCGTCAGTAGGGGTATCCACCTTCAGATACTCTACCTGCTTGACCGTGAACGCCTCCGCCCCGATCTTCGCTCCGCCCGGCCCCACAAACTCGCTCACCTGCGCTGTCAGGCCCTTCAGGTCGCGCTTGGGCCGCAGCACCAGTTGGAACGGCTCGTACTCGTTCCGCGCCGCCGCAATCCCGACCGCTGCCTTCTTCGTCGGCGCCGCCCGGGTCTGGCTGATCTTGTACGTCCCCTCACACCACCACAGGTCGGCATTGGCCTCACTCGCCACCGCATAGCCATAGTTGCTCGCATACAGCGCCGGCACAAAGAACTCCGCCTCGGCCTGCCACTCCGTCACCCCATTGACCTTCGCGATCAGGTTGAGCTTATGCTCGCCGTCGCGGCCGATGCTATACGGGACCTTGACGACGGCGCTGCCACCGTCTCCGGGCACTGTGAAAGCCGCCTTCGTCTCGCCGCCCGGCTCAAACTGCGCCACCAACTCGCCCTTCAGCGCCGGGCCCTTGGCCAGTAAGACCGCCTCAATCGCCTCATCGCCCGGCAGCAGCGCCCCCAGCGACCGGATCGCTACCGTCATCTTGCCGGTATCCTTGAGCACATTCAGGAAGCTTGTCGAGCCGTCGAGCTTCCCCAAATCCTTGTCCAGTGCTGCCTGGTACTCATACGCATGTACCTGGAACGCCCCCGGCGCGAAGTCCTTGCTCTGCTCCTGCGCCCCCGGTGACCGCAGCCGCACATACACGGCCTTCGCCGGGAATAGCCCGGCCGGCAGGTCGAAGGTCTTGCTTCCCTTGTCGTTCATCTGTCCCACGGGCTGCCACTTCCCCGGCTCCGTGCCCGCCTCCACCAGACATGTCCCTGCCGAGTACCAACCAATCTGTATCGTGACACTCGCCTTTGTTTGCGTTACACCGGGCAGTTCCTGGCGGTAGATGACCTCGTTGCCGGGCCCGAAGACCCACCGCGAGCTATTGAACGAGGCCGTCGCGCTGTGCAGCGGCCGGGAGTAGTTGCTCCCGGGCCCGCCCAGGTTGGTCTTGAACCGGTACTGCCCGCCCGAGATCCCCTCACCCTCGCCCAGCGTCAGCCCGCCCTCGAAGACCCGGTGCGCTGCCAGTACTGGCCGGAGTTCCACGTCGTCATACATTCCGGTCCCGTTCACCGTCCACTGCCCCAACCGGCAGATTGACCCCGTCCGCTTGCCGGGCACGCAGAACACTGATGAGTATCGCTGCCACTTCTCGCTCATGCCATAGTCGCGGTTGCAGTAGTCCGGGCCGGTGACGAAACACCCGCCGCTGGTGCCGGGCTTGGTCCTGCCCCAGAAGGACATGCGGTAGGTGGCCATCGGCTGCAGTTCGGGCATGGGGCATGACCAGTAGTTCGAGGCCTTGCCATCGCCGGTCACCGAGATGCTGCGCAAGCCGGTGTGACCCTCCTTTTCCCACTGGCCGATCCCGTCCTTGAGGGTCCATCCCGCGGGAGCCTGGGTCCCCTCCTCGAAAGAGGGATTCGGCAGCAGGTTCTGCGCCCCCGCCGCCGTCAGAACCAGCAGTAACATGGTCGGGAAAAGTAGGTTTCGCATCAGGCTCACCTCGCGCAAATATACCAGAAGCGGTAATATCTGCTTTTTGCCCCAAATCGTTACATTGGTTAACTTCGTTTGCGCAACTTGGGGTGGAATTGGGCACGTTCAGGCAGTCATTTTGACCGCCCACGCATAACTTCCCCACCGGCGCCATGTTCCCTCCGCCGCGCAGGAAATACCCTTGGTCCTGACGAAGGGGGTTCAAATCCGCTTCGCTTCAGTCAGGAGGGTGTTTTGCCCCAACTCCTCGAACTCACCGTCGGCCCAAAGAAGGCCCAGATAACCGGCCAGGACCATCTCGCCCTGCAAGCCGCCGTAGACCGCGTAGCGGCCCTTGGCTGGGGCACGGTGCGGGTTCTGCCCGGGGTCTACGACATGGGCAACTCCCTTTTCCTGCGCTCCCGAGTCAACCTCGTGGGTTCCGGTGACGATACTATCCTCCGCAAGCGCCGCTCCGCCACCACCCGCCTGACCGACGACATAGACTGGTACGGCACGGTAGTGCCGGTAGCCGACCCCGGCATCTTCGAGGTCGGCGGCGGCCTTCTGCTCCGCGGCAAGTGCCCCCATTCAGGCCAGCAGAACTTCGTAAAAGCCACTGTGGTGGCCATACAGGGGCATTCAGTCCACATTGACCACGACCCGCGGAAGAACTTCTGGATCGATGCCGAAGCCGAGGCAGCGACCCTTTTTCCCATAGTCACCGGCGATCACGTGAATGACATTTCCATCCGCGACCTGGCCATAGACGGCAATATGGCCGAGAATGAGAACCTGAACGGCAACTACGGCGGCGGCATCTTCATCCAGGACTGCGACCGGGTGACCATCAGCGACGTTTTGAGCCACGACAACAACGGCGACGGCATTAGCTGGCAGGTGTGTGATGATGTTACCGTCGAGAACTGCCGGCTGCTTGACAACGCCGACCTCGGCCTGCACCCCGGCAGCGGCTCGCAGCGGCCCATTATCCGGGGGAATGTGTCTCGGGGCAATGACATCGGCCTGTTCTTTTGCTGGGGCATCCGCAAGGGCCTGGCCGAGAACAATGACCTGCAGCACAACCGCAAATACGGGATCTCTATCGGCCACCGTGATACCGACAACCTGATTCGGCACAACCATATCGCGAATAGCGGAGTCTGTGGTGTCCTCTTTCGCGAGCACCCTCACTCTGGGCGGGACCCGCACCGGAATGTGCTCGAGCACAACGTCATCGAGAACAGCGGGACCAAGGGGGACTGTGTGGCCATCGAGATGCTGGGGGCCGCTGAGGATGTGGTGCTGCGGGACAACCAGCTTCTCGACAGCCGCAAACGCGGCAAGTCCCGACGGCGGATTGGTCTGCGAGTGGGCAATAATATCAGGAACCTGGTATACGAGCGGAACATCTACCAGGGTATGGACGAAGATGTTGTTGATCTTCGTGAAGAACCTTGAGGGTGTGGGCAGCGTCGGTGACGAAGGAGACCGGTGCTGGCGGGGATGCTTCGCTTGGCGGACGCGGACGTCCGCGCCCAGAATGACATAGCCTGCGGTCGCGCGGGCTCGTGAAGCCTTTGTTCCGGCCCCTTATCCCTGAATCCTGAACCCTGAGACCTGACAAACATGACCTGGTCATTCCAGATCGGTAAGCTCTTCGGAATTCCCCTGCGGGTGCATCTCACGTTCCTGCTGCTCTTGTTCCTCGTCTTCATCACTCCCCCGGGCGAGCATGGCTTTGGCGGGTTCACCGGTGCGGCGTTCATCGCCGCGCTGTTCGCCTGTGTGGTCATCCACGAGCTCGCCCACAGCCTCGTAGCGCGGCACTATGGCGTGGCGGTGCGCCACATCATCCTGCTGCCCATCGGCGGGATCTCGATGATGGAGAGGATGCCCGATGAGCCGCACGAGGAGCTTAACGTGGCGGTGGTGGGGCCGCTGACGAGCCTCGCGCTCGCCATTGTTCTGGGGGCGATCGTATACTTCCTCGGGGGGCTCACGCCGCTCATGCACCCCTTGCGGCTTGACGGGTACCACTTCCTGGCCCGGCTGGCGTGGCTGAATCTCATCCTGGCCGGGTTCAACCTGCTTCCCGCCTTCCCCACTGACGGCGGGCGGGTGCTGCGGGCGATCCTGGCCCTGCGGATGGACTATGCCCAGGCCACCCACACCGCCGCAGTGATTGGCCAGCTCATGGCGATCCTGCTTGGCATCTGGGGCCTCTTGGGTGGCAACCTGCTGCTGCTCCTGATCGCGGTCTTCGTCTACATGGGAGCCTCGGCCGAGGACACGCAGGTGCGTCTGCGGCACACGCTGCGGGAAGTGCCGGCCACGAGCGCGATGGTCAGCGAGTTCAGATCGCTGGACAAAGACGAACCGCTCTCGGATGCTTTCGCGTTCGCCAGTCACAGCTATCAGCACGATTTCCCGGTGACGGACGAGGGGCAGCTTGTGGGGCTGGTCACGCGGCAGGCCTTGATCTCGGGGATACATGAACGCGGCGGCGATGTGAAGGTCGCGGAGGTCATGGTAGGGAATCCTTGCAGGGTAGGGCCGGGGGATTCGCTCGCAGACATATACCAGCAGATATCCACGGGCGCCTGTCCGATCGCGGCGGTGATGGATGGTAGCCAGCTTCTGGGGCTGGTGACGCCGGAGAGTGTGAGCCAGTACGTGCTGGCGTCGGCGTATCAGAGGCGGGGCGGGCATCAGGTGGTGGAGCCGCCGCCGGAGGAGTAGGCTGTGTGTTCGCTGTAGGCGGGGCGTGAGTGGGTCGGTGATTGATCCTTCACTTCGTTCAGGATGACGAAGAGGTAGGATGACGGAGAGGTTGGATGACAACGATTTGGTGGCGTGGGGTGGGGGCGGTGGGGTGGATTTCGCGCCAGGACTTCCATGACCGGTACTCCCCTTACATCTGACGAACGTCTGGCCTGGCTGGGGTTGGCCTGGGGCGCGGAGCTTGGGCCGGCCGGGTTTGCGCGGGTGCTTGCGGCGCATGGCAGTGCCCGGGAGGCTATTGGCGTCCCGGAAACTGACCTCGTCAACGGTGAGGCGCGGCTGAAGGCCTATCAGGCGGCCGTGGTGCCTACTCTTCAGAACACGCTCAGCCTCTATGAGCGGCAGGCTGAGGAACTGGTTCAACAGGGCGTGCAGGTTTTGCTCTCGCTCGATCCGGGCTACCCAGCCATAATTCGCACACTGCCGCATCCCCCACCCGTGGTTTGCATGCGGGGCAACGTACTGCCCATCGATGACCTTGCGGTCGCCATAGTCGGTACCCGCACCCCCAGCCATGAGGGGGCGGACATGGCAGGCAACCTGTCCGCTATCGCTGTCTCGGAGGATTTCACCGTTGTCAGCGGACTGGCGCGAGGCATTGACACGGCGGCGCATCTCGGGGCTTTGGGGCGGGAGGGTCGGACGATTGCGGTGATGGGCAACGGCATTCTACGCGTCCACCCCCCGGAGAACGAGGAACTGGCCGAGCGCATCGTGCACAGCGGTTGCGTGCTGTCCGAACTGCCGCCGTATGCCGAGCCGACGATCCCGAACCTCATGGCTCGCAACAGGTTGATCAGCCTGTTTTCGCGCGGGGTGATCGTGGTGGAGTGCGGGAGCACCGGCGGGAGCCTGGCGACGGCGCAGGCGGCCATGCAGCAGCGGCGCGAGCTCTATGTGGTCGAGTGGCCGGTGGACCAGGAGAAGCGGATGGGGAACAAGCAGTTGGTGCACCTGGGCGGACAGAAGCTTGCGGGGCCGCAGGAGATGCGTGAGATGTGCCTGAAGCTGCGGGGGAAGCGGCCGGCGGTGGAGGCGAAGGCAGAGGCCGGGAAGGTGCAGATGACGCTGTTCTAGACGGCGGGTGACCCCGTTGGGGCATACGCGTAAACTTAAGCGCTCAGCTGGTCCCAATCCAGCCCGACTTGCTCAAGCGAGCGGCGGCGGCGGTCGTGGCGCGGGCTGTCGCAGAGCGAGCGCGCGA
>JBDKRC010000338.1:0-6254 GCA_039683575.1 Armatimonadia bacterium
GGGCGGGGGCTACGAACCCCGCCGCTGGGGTGGTCGTTTATAAGGCCCGGGGGGGTACGTAGCCCCCGCCCTACAGCGGAAAGTGGAACGGCAACGGCGTGCGGGCAGGGATGCCCGCGCTCCACACGGCGGACGGCAAAGGCAACGGCCGGCGGGGTACGTAGCCCCCGCCCTACAGCGGAAACGGCAAAAGGCGTATGGGAGGGCACATGGCTGAGACGGTCCGTAGTCGCTTTCGCAAGGTGATGTCGGGGCAGAGGCCTGAGGATCGGCTGCCTTGTTTGGAGTGGGCGCATTGGTGGGATCAGACCATCAACCGCTGGCGAGGGGAAGGGCTGCCGCCGGAGTTGGAACTCTATGACATCAAGCGCCATTTTGGGCTGGATGTGAACTATCAGCTTTGGTTTGGGCAGTGGTCGCAGGCGCCGGTGGGGCTGGAGGGCGGCGGGTATATCCGCGATGAGGCGGACTATGAGGCGCTGTTGCCGATTCTGTACCCCGATCCGGTGCCGTTTGACCGCGAGCAGTGGCGGAAGTGGGCTGAGGAGCAGGAGCGCGGGGAAGTTATCTGCTGGATCAGCCTTAGCGGGTTCTTCTGGTGGCCGCGGGTGCTGTTTGGGATTGCCCCGCATCTGCTGGCGTTCTATGACCACCCGGAGTTGATGCACCGGATCAACCGCGACCAGTTGGCTTACATGAAGCGGTGTGTTGAGAGCTTCTGCGAGGTCTGCACGCCGGACTTCATGACCTTTGGCGAGGACATGAGCTATAACCACGGGCCAATGATTGGCAAGGCGGCCTTCGACGAGTTCATGGGGCCGTACTACCAGGAGATCATCCCGCTCTTGAAGGAGCGGGGGATTGTTTGCTTGATTGATAGCGATGGGCAAGTTGAGCCGCTGATTCCCTGGTTTGAGGAAGTGGGGCTGGAGGGGATTTTGCCGCTGGAGCGGATGGCGGGGGTGGATGTTAACAGGATCAGGGAGAAGCATCCGGAGTGGCGGATGATCGGCGGGTTCGACAAGACCGTGATGCATTTGGGGGAGGCGGCGATACGGGCGGAGTTTGAGCGACTCATGCCGGCGGCGCGCGCGGGGTATTTCGTCCCCTCGGTAGATCATCAGACGCCGCCGGGGGTGTCGCTGAAAGACTATGAGCTTTATGTGCGGCTGCTGAAGGAATACATGACGGAGGCCTGCCAGTGATCAACCTGCGGCTCTTGTGGACATGGGACCATTGCGTGCAGTGGACTGCGGCGCGGGCGGGAATGCATGACTGGGGGGCCTCCAACGAGTACGGCGGCACCGCAGACGACTTCATCCGCGAGTACAGCCTGATGCTGCGCTGGTGCGGGCAGCATGGGATTGATGGCGTGGTGGCGTGGGGGCTTTTGCGGGATGGCCATGGCGGGGTGGAGGCGGCGAAGCGGCTGTGTGAGGTGGCGGACGAGGCGGGCGTGAAGTTGCTGGCGGGCGTGGGGCTGAATGCCTACGGGGGCGTCTACTATGAGGGGACGTCCGAGTGGTCCTTGAACAATCACCTCGCCAAGCACCCGGAGTTGTTCGCTTTCCGGGCCGATGGGGAGCGGCACATCCTGAGGCCTCAGAGCTTCATGCCGCAGCCGATGCTTCATGCGTGTCCGTCGCGACCCGAGAACATGGAGTACATGGTTGAGGGCCTGCGCTGGCTGATGGGGACCGTGCCACTCCATGGCGTGCAGGTGGAGGCGGGCGACACATCTGTGTGCGAGTGTCCGCTGTGCCGGGAGCGGCGGCAGCATCCGGTGACGGCGCTGTCGTGGGAGGACATGGCCCTGCTGTACGGCCCGGCGGCCGAGGCGGTGTGGTCGGTGAAGCCGGAGGCGACCGTAGTGCTGGAGACCTACTCGCACCCAAGTCCCGTCGAGGAGGTGACGGTGCCGGGCCTGGGCGGCGGCCTGACCCCGTGGGCGGCCGAGTGCCTCGCGCAGTTCCCGCGCGGGGCGCAGGTGCAGTGGGTGGGCGATTCCAGAACCGCCCCGACGAACTCGGAGGAGTGGACGGGCCGGGCGCCAGAGGGCTTCGCGGGGAACATCATGCGCTCTCACCATGCGACGTGGTGGAGGGGACGTGGGGATGAGGTGGCGGTGGACTGGCTGGCCGAACTGGCGCAAAAGTCGCTGGCGCACGGGTTCGATGGACTTTCGATTTTTGGCGAGAAATCCCCGTTCCGGACGGGCTGTGAGTTGAACTACCTGGCGCTGGCGGATTATGGTTCGCGGGAGAATGCCGAAGCGGATCTGGGATCGTTCCTGAAGCGCGTGGCGGGGCCGCTGCTGGGTGGGGAGGAGCGAGCGGAGGAGTTCTTGCGGCTGGCGAGGCTGATAGGTGAGCCGGAGGAGCTAGAGGGGGCAATGGCGGCGGCGAGGCGGCAGGCGGCGCAGTTGAGTGGGCGGCCGGCGGAGCGCTGGACGTGGCTGGCGTGGTATTTGAGCCGTTGGGAGTACGATCGGGTCTGAAGTTCTGTTATATATAGCATAATGATGAAGAAGACTACTTTGAAATTGCCGCGGGCTTCTGAGGGAATGATCAACACGCCGGCGGCGCTGGCGGAGGTGTGCGAGCACCTCGGGGCGGCGAAGGTATTTGGGTTCGACACGGAGTTCATCAGCGAGTCGTCATATCGGCCGGTCTTGTGCCTGGTGCAGGTGGCGACGGACGAGCGGGCGGAGTTGATTGATCCGCTGGCGGTGAAGGACCTGGGGCCGCTTTGGGATCTGCTTGCAGACCCGACCATCGAGAAGATCTGTTACGCGGGCGACCAGGACCTGGCGATTGCGTGGCAAATGGGGCGAAGGAAGCCGCAGAACGTGTTCGACTGCCAGATCGGGGCAGGGCTGGTGGGGATAGGATATCAGGAGGCGTACTGGCGGCTGGTCGAGATGGTGGCGGGGATCAAGCTAGGCAAAGCACACACGTACTCGGACTGGGGCCGGCGCCCCCTCTCGAAAGCGCAGCTCACGTACGCGCTCGATGACGTGCTGTACTTGCCGGAGATTCACCGGATGCTGCGGGGCCGGCTGGAGTCGCTGGGGCGCATGGACTGGATGCGGGAGGCCTGCCGCGAGGTGTGCGAGAAGGCGGCGACGGACCTGGACCCGGAGACAGTCTTCGCAAATATCAAAGGGGCATCGAAACTGAATTCCCAGCAGTTGTCGGTGCTGCGGGAACTGACGATTCTACGCGAGCAGATGGCATGCGAGCAGAACGTGCCGGCGCGCGTGATGCTCCGGGACGAGGCCTTGATGGAGCTGGCTGCGACGGGGCCGGAGACGGAAGTGCGTCTCTCGCGAATCAGGAGCGTGCCAGGGCCGAAGGCCGACAGGTACGGCGACCAGATCATCGGGGCGGTCAAGCGCGGCAAGGCGGTGCCGGCGGACCAGCGGCCGTATCTGCCGCCGATAATGGAAGATTCGACCGAGACCAAGCAGCTGTCCGAAATCATGTACGCCTCCAGCCAGGTGATCTGCCTGGGACAGTCGGTGTCGCCGAACCTGGTGACTAATCAGGCCAAGATCCAGGGGCTGGCGCGACTGATATCGCAGGGACAGGACCTGTCGGGACATGCGCTGATGAGCGGATGGGTGCGAGAGTGCCTGGGGGCGCCGCTGATAGACTTCGTGCGCGGCAACACAGGCTTGGCGCTGAACGTGAAGCAGGGGCGGATGCACGCAGAGTTTGAGGCGTCCGACTGAGCGATAGTAGAAATGCTATAAGGGGTAGGTGGAGATCATGGCATATCGTGTGTGGCTGGTGGTGCTGGTGGGCGTGCTGGCGACGAGCTTCGCGGGGGCGCAGGGGCAGAAGCTGCTGACGACGGAGGCGCTGGCGGGGCAGCTTGGGGGCGAGGGTCAGAAGATCATTGACATGCGGGAGAAGATCCAGGACTACTGGGCCGGACATATTCCCGGGGCGCAGTGGGTTAGTCCGGAGGCGCTGCGGTGGCCCGAGAACGGCGTGCCAGGGATGGTGATGCCCGTGGAGCAGCTGGCGAAGCTGCTGAGCGCGCTGGGGGTGACAAGGGATACGACGGTGGTGGTCTACGCCGAGCAGAGCAACTACCCGCCGGCATATCTGGTGTGGGCGCTGGACTACCTGGGCCACCAGCAGAGCGCGATGCTCGACGGGGGCTTCAAGAAGTGGCAGGCGGAGAACCGGACGGTTACACAGGATTACCCGGCCGTAACGCCCTGCCCGTGTTTCTCGTACATCGGCCCAAACAACTCGGTCCGGGCGCTGACGGATCAGGTCCTGCGTTGCGATGAGAAGACAACGGTGCTGCTCGACGTGCGGCAGAAGAAGCTATATACGGGGGAAGAGGGAACGTGGCAGCGCAAGGGGCACATCCCCGGCGCCATATGGCACTTCTGGGGCGATGATCTGAAGGCGGACGGGACGTGGAAGAGCAAAGAAGAGCTGCGGGCGACATACGCCGCGCTCGGGGTGACGCCCGACAAGCGGATCATCACCTCGTGTGGGCAGGGGCAGATGTCGGCGCACACGTATTTCACGCTGAAGTATGTTCTGGGGTTTTCGAACGTAAGCAATTACGACGGCAGCTTCAATGTGTGGTCAAGTGTCAAGTCGTTGCCGGTGGTGACGGGTGAGAACCCGCGCTAGGGCCGGATCACTTGCGCGTGGCAAAGCCAGCCGTACGAGCGGCTTCCAGCCGCGAGGTTAGCGCCACTGACGGAGCGGCTTCCAGCCGCGACAGCGAGGGTAGGCGCCATACGGGGGGAGATCAATGGACACATCGTCGTCGCGCGGTCGCTCTGCACTGCGAAGCGCACGAGCTGCGTCAGGCGGTTTGACGTGCCTGGTCACAATCCGCTGCTACCAGCGTCAGTCGCTGCTGCCGCCGCGAGTACGGCGGAGTTGCATAGAGGCGTTGCTGTGGCTGCAGCGCAATCGCGGCGTTCTCGTTCATGCCTTCGTGGTCATGTCGACGCACATTCATCTGGTGCTGACGTTGCCCGCGGAGCAGTTGAGCGGGGTAATGCACTCGTTCAAGAGCTTTACAGCCAATGAGATCAACAAGGTGTTGGGGCGAGTAGGGCCGCTTTGGGACGAAGGGTATCACGAGGAAGCACTGTTGGGGGACGCGGCGGTTGAGGCGGCGACGGCGCATGTTGAGAGTAACCCGGTCAAGGCGCGGATCGTGAAGACGGCGCAGGGGTACGAATGGTCCAGCGCTTGGCCGGACTATCGGTTGATCGTTGGCGTTAGTGGGGGGCATCAATCGTCGGGGCTGGAAGCCCCTCCTGCATTGGCGATATCTCGCGGCTGGAAGCCGCTCGTACGGCGGGGATGATCGCTCACGGCTGGAAGCCGCTTGTGCGGCGGGAAGATGGCAGGGAAGTGCGGGGGCATGCCTGGTCGTCGGGGCTGGAAGCCCCTCCTGCGTTGGCGATATCTCGCGGCTGGAAGCCGCTCGTACGACCGAGGCCTGCGGGCTGGAAGCCGCTCGTACGGCGGGGATGATTATCCGCGGCTGGAAGCCGCTTGTGCGGCGGGCACCGCTCGCCAGTAAGTTGTTTGGAGGCAGTTGAGTATGCGCGTACCGTATAGCTGGCTGATGGAATTTCTGCAGGCCGATATCTCGCCGCAGGATCTCGCTGATGCCCTTACCATGGGCGGGCTTGAGGTTGAGGAGATTCGGGAGTGGACGTCTGAGGATGGCGAGGCCGCGGACACGATCCTGGTCACGAAAGTGACCGCTAACCGGGGCGACATGCTCTCGATTCTGGGTGTGGCGCGGCAGGCGGCGGCGGTCTTGCAGACCACCTACAAGCTGCCGGAGTACCCCACCGAGGCGATTGAGAACGTCACCAGTGGCGGCAAGTCCGTCACCGATGGCCGGGTTACCATTGACCTCGCCGACCCCATCGGCTGCCCCAGGTATTCGGCGCTCATGATGGACGGCGTCAAGCTCGGGCCCTCGCCGAAGTGGCTGGCGCACCGGCTGGAGGCCGCAGGGATGCGGCCGCTGGCTAATGTGGTGGATTGCACCAATTATGTAATGCTCGAGTTCGGCCAGCCGCTGCATGCGTTTGACTTCACGCTTTTGCGCAAGGGGCAGGTCATCGTGCGGCGGGCTACCGACGGTGAGAAGATACTGACGCTGGACCGGCAGTGGCGGACGCTGACCCATGAGGACCTGCTAATCACCGATCCGGCGGGGCCGGCGGCTCTGGCCGGGGTCATGGGCGGGGCGGA
>JBDKRC010000339.1:0-16701 GCA_039683575.1 Armatimonadia bacterium
GACAACGTCGTCGTAGAGCGAGGGCGCATGGGGCTGAGACTTGTGCTGCAAGCAGATCACCTCAACCAAGGATTCCCTTGAGACAAAACGATACCTGCTTGCTGTTTTTCAGCGGCTACATCATCGCTATCCTCGCCGCCATACTTTTCCCCGTTTTCGCCAAAGCTCGCGAGAAGGCCCGCCAGTCGAGTTGTCTTTCCAATCTCAAGCAGTTGACGCTCGCGTGCGTCAGCTACGCCCAGGACTACGACGAGCAACTTCCCTGGGAAGAGCTCGACACCAACGGCAACGGGACCTTTGACGCCGGGGACACGACCTGGCGATCCATGGTCTATCCATACACTCGCAACGCCCAGATCTTCTTCTGCCCGAGCGACCGCTCGCCCGCGGGCACGGCCTATACCGGCGGGGCAGGTGACTTCGGCACAGTCGCCGGCTACGCCATCAACGTCTCTCACTGGGACCCCGGCGCTCCCACACCACCCTCAGGTTCCTCGCTCGGACAGGCCGAGGACGCCGCTTCGGTGATCCTCCTGTGGGAGACCGTGGGCACCCACAAAATCGGCCAGCAGTCCAACAGTCACGGCTACGTTCGCACTGACAACGCCGCCAAGCGCCACAACGACGGCCAGAACTGCGGCTTCATCGACGGCCACGCCAAGTGGCTCAAGCCCTCGGCGCTGTGCCCCGCCAGTGGCGATTGCCTGCTCAGCCTCGAAAAAGAGTAGCGCCCTCGTTCGCCCCGATGCCACAAACCAAACAGGCGCGGCCACCGTTGGCCGCGCCTGTTTCTATACCGAATACCGCCCTCAGCCGCTACTTCAGCACTGACGGCACGCCATTCTCCCGTTCATACCTGCTGACGTGTTCCCGGAACAGCCGTGCGACACACGCCGTATTGGGGTGCGTCGGGTCAAAGTAATCGCTTTCACTGCAGCCCATCTTCACGGGATCATACGATCCGACAATCTCGATGTGCTTGGTACTCGCGATAGACTTGAGGCGGGCTTCAACCTCAGTCATGCTCCGGAAGTCATCATCGGCCAGCATACCCCTGTACTGGTCCGGACGATATGGCGCCAGCAGGAAGACAACCCTTATCTTCCGTTTCTGAAGATAGTCCACGAATGCCTCCAGTTCTGCCACCGCCTCAGGATCGATCTTGCCGAACGGCGCTAACACAGACTTGTACCCTCTGCGTTCCGCCGCCGTCTGCTTGGCCTGGCGCTTCTTCTCGTAGCTCAGAGAGCCATCGCTCAGCTTTATCACAACGTTGCCCTGTTCCAGCTTCGTCTCATACAAAGGTCGGGGTTTGGCAAGATGCGCCACCGACGACTGGAGGTAGGCCGGCGAGAACAACTGGAAGTACCGTCGCGCTGCCCCATCAAGGCGGTGGCTCAGCGTCTGTGGCTGAGCAGGCAGCCCCAGACGCTGTCTGCCTGCCTGGTACTCCGCATCGATGGGGAACAGGCGATCAAGCCGCTTGTTGGTTCGATCAAATACCCAGGGGTCGAGCCCCAGTACCACCATTGACGGCTCCAGGTTCTTCGCCGCGTACATCTCGTAGACGGCAATGTAGTCCCTGAGGCTGGCCTGGGTGATACTGCTGTTGAAGACGCGCTTCCCCGGGAACAGCGACGCCCGGACCTGCATCGCCCGGCTGGACCCCAGAATGACGACGTCCTTACTCTCGGACAGCCCGTTGACATAGTGCCGCTGTAGCAGCCGCCCGTCGTAGTTGCCGGCATTGGCAACATTACTGCCCTTCAGGAGGAACTGAGCCACAGTGCGCGTGTACTCAGAAGCACGGAAGATGTGTGCCGGATCTGCCTTGTAGTTGGCGGCCGCCATCCCCACTAACAGCGGCAGGCACAGAAACAACTTGCCCACAACACGTTTCACCCGGAGATCACCTCGTCCGGCGCTCAGAATTTGAAGTAGATGAACGACGACTGGCCAAAATTACCGAGAGCAATGATGAACGCACCCAGTGCATAGTACGCGGCCCATCGGACCAGGACCGGCTGCTCAGCCAGCGGCCGGCGGTTCTGGGGACGGTCCATCGCCTGCAGCGCCAGCATGAAGCAGCCCGCCACGATGAGCGTCGGCAGCGCGAACTTGTCCAGCCCCGGGAAGAGCGCCACATACGCGTGCTTGACTATCGCCACCGGGGACATGCTGGCGAATATCCCCGCCACCTGCCCCGGAAGCCCGCTGAACAGGTGAGTGACGACATACAGCGCGTCAGACATGCCGTCCGCTCTGAAGAAGATCCACGCCAGACACACCAGGTTGAACGTCGCCACGATCTGCCACACCCGCAGCGCTCGCGTCTTCTCCAGCTTCAGCGAGCGGTAGAGCTTCTTCAGATACGGCGCCGCTATCACCGAGGCGATCATGTAGCCCCCGTGCAGCACACCCCAGGCCACGTAATGCCAGTTCGCGCCATGCCACAGCCCCGAGACGAAGAAGGTGGCAAACAACGCAATCACCGTGCCAACGATCCGGTACTGCCGGAGGTACGTCTGCACGGGCTTGAAGATGTAATCCAGAATCCACCGCGAGAAAGTGATGTGCCAGCGCCGCCAGAAGTCAGGGACGCTGGTCGCCAGATATGGGCTGTTGAAGTTGTTGGTCAGCTTGATGCCGAAGAGCTGCGCCACTCCCAGGGCCATGTCGGTATAACCCGAAAAGTCAAAGAAGATCTGGAAGGCATAGGCATAGGTCCCTATGATCAGCGGCAGCCCCGAGTAGGAGTGGACGTCCAGGTAGATGGGGTCCGCTATCATCGCAAAACGGTCGGCCAGGATCAGCTTCTTGAACAGCCCTATGCCCAGTAGCAGCAGCCCCGAGCGGATTGCGTCGTATGAAAACTCGTACTTGCGATGCAATTGCGGCAGCAGGTCCCCCGCCCGCTCGATTGGCCCCTGCATGAGCTTGGGGAAGAAGCTGATGTACAGCGCAAAGTACCCCAGATGCGTCTCAGGCTCCTGGACCTCCAGGTAGACGTCGCTCAGGTACGATATCGCCTGAAAGACATAGAAGGAGACGCCGACCGAAATCAGGGCATGCGGCACGGGTATTGCTGCGTCGAGCCCCAGCGACTTCAGGAGCAGGTTGGCGTTCATAGTCAGGAACGGCAGATACCTGGCATACACCAACACCAGCAGGCTGGCGGCAACCCCTGTCCAAAACAGCAGCCGCTTCCTCGGTTCCCCCTCGGCCCGCTGGATGCCCAGACCGAAGTAGTACGCCGTGATGGAGACAAAAGCCAGCGCGACCAATAGGTGCGGAGCCTTGAGCACCGCGTAGAAGGCCACGCTGGCCGCAAGCAGCACCATCCATCGCCGGCTGTCCCTGGCGAAGTAGAAGGCAAAGAACGCCAATGGCAGAAAGTACAGAAAACTGGCCGAGTTAAAGACCATGCGCTACGCTCCTGCGTTTATCCCTGCGTCTTGCTCTCGATGCATTTCATCATGTCCCCGACGTTCTTGAACCCGAGTATTTCCTTCGGGGTGAACTTGATCCGGAACTTGCTCTCCACCGCCAGGATCACGTTGATGTGCGACAGCGAGTCCCACCCGTCCACGTCATCGGCCGTCATCTCCGGGGTGGCCACAATCGAGTCATCCTCAAACACCTCGCACAACACCCCGCTCAACGTCTCTGCTGTAGTCATCACTCAGCCTCCAAAGTCGAAAGATCGCCGGGATCCTGCCCCAGATACTGCGCCTTCAGCACTCGCCGCATGATTTTGCCGCTCTTGTTCTTGGGAACCGCGTCCACCACCCGAAGCTCCTGCGGCGTGGCGATCGAGGACACCTTGTTCGCCAGATAAAGGCGGATTTTCAGCTCCAACTCGTCGTTCCACTCATAGCCTTCATTCAGGCAGACGAAGGCCACCACTTTCTCAAACAACAGATCGTCAGGGGCCCCTATCACGCCCGATTCGGCGATCTCCTCTATCTCCAGCAGCGCGCTCTCGATCTCAAACGGGCTGATCAAATGCCCTGCGGTATTGATTACATCATCGCTGCGCCCCACGAACCAGAAGTACCCCTCGTCATCCTGGTACGCGGTATCCCCCGAGTCGTAGTAGTCGTTCGCAAACTTCTTCTGGTAAGCGGCCTCGTTGTTCAGGTAGGTGACGAACATCGACGGCCACCCGGGTCTGAGGCTCAGGTGCCCCACCGCCTTGACCGGTGCCTGGGCCCCTCCCTCGTCAATCACCGCAGCCTCAATTCCAGTGACTGGCTTGCCCATGGACCCCGGCTTGATCGGCAGCCCCGGTCGGTTTGACACCATGATGCTGCCGGTCTCGGTCTGGAACCACGTGTCGTAGACATCCCTGTCCAGTACCCGCCGTGACCACTGGATCACTTCCGGGTTCAGCGGCTCGCCCACGCTGAAGATATGCCGCAACGAAGAAAGATCAAAGCCCCGGAAAAGCTCCGGATCCTCCTTCATGAGCATCCGCAGTGCCGTCGGCGCCGAATACCAGACGTTGACCTTCTCCTGCTCGAGGATCCTGAACCACATCTCCGCGTCATAGCCCCCCGCAAAGTGTACCTGCGTAACCCCCAGGCTCCACGGTGCGATGATCCCATACGACGTGCCCGTTACCCAGCCCTGGTCTGCGGTGCACCAATACACATCATCTTCGCCCAGCCCCAGTACCTCCGCCCCCGTCGCGCGTTGCGAAAGCACGCTCCGGTGGACATGCACGACGCCCTTAGGCTTCCCGGTGGAGCCGGAGGTATAGTGCAGAACTGACGGGGTATCGGGCGGGGTCAGCGGCGCTTCGAACTCCGACGAGGCAGCTTCCATGAGTCGTCCGTAGCTGAGCACGGTCTCCGACTCATGTTCTGGTATGTCCACAACGATGATGTGTGTCAGAGAGGGCAACTGCGACAGAATGGGCCGCACGCGCTTCAGCAGGCTCTTCTTGGTGATCAGGCACTTTGCCTTCGAGTCCCCGAGCCGGTCCAGCAGCGCTTCCGGCCCGAAATTGGCGAACAAAGTCCCCGCAATGCCCTGCATCTTGAGAATGCCCAGGAACGCAAAGAACTGCTGGGGCATCTTCGGCAGCAGCGTGAAACAGATATCGCCGGCGCCGATGCCAAGACCCAGCAGCACATTGGCAAACCTACTCGATTCCCGCTCCAGGTCGGCGAACGAGTAGTCGGTCCTCTCAAGCGAGCCCGTAAGCCAGCGCAAGGCGACTTTGTCCCCTCTACCAGCCTCGCAGTGCTGTCGCGTGCAGATATCGGCAATGTTGAATTGCTGTGGTGCCCGGGTGAGGCTGGCGGTCATACTCTGAACCTTGACTGGGGACTCTGCCTGAGAAGTGGTCCAGCCTCCAGGCTGGCAGTTTCGTACTGGGTATGGTAGTGACACAATCTGCCGACGTCAACCATTTCCTGCCCGCGCCGGTTTCACTGACCTTTTCGGCCTGCAAATCACCCGCCTGGGAAGGATCGCGGGCGGCCAAGGAGAAGTCGGTACCACGACCATCACGGAGGCCACGACCATGAGCCGCGCAATTCGCAGCATCCTGATCGCATGTCTGATCTGCAGCCTCTCCCCGCTCGCACACGCCGCAGTGCCGGTATACAGGGTGCCGTCGCAGCCTGCGGCCACCTTGGCCGACCTGCCTGCGGACCAGATAATGACCGGCTTCGCCAATGAAGTCGGCAAGCCTGCACCCGTCCAGACCCGGGCGGCGGCCTTCATAAAGGGCGGCAGCCTCGTATTCATTGTCGAGTGCCTCGAGCCCCAGATGAAGAACCTCGTCGCCAAGTGCCAGCAGGACGACGAGGGCGCCATCTTCGCCGACGACTGCATCGAACTCTTCCTCAGTCCCGGCGGCGAACCCGGCGACTACTACCACTTCGCCACCAACGCCCTCGGCGCCCGCTACGATGAAAAGGGCCGCGGCAACCCCACCTGGGATGGCAAGTGGACCTCCAAGGTCACCCGCGGCGCCGACCGCTGGACCGTCGAGCTAGACCTGCCGCTAGCCACCCTCGGCCGCGCGCCCCGCCCCGGCAGCGTCTGGTGGCTCAACCTCTGCCGCCAGCGCCAGCCTGGTGGACTGCAACTCAGCGCGTGGTCGCCCACCCAGTCCGACTTCCACAACTCCCAGCGCTTCGGCGCGATGATCTTCGACGACGCCTGCGTCAGTTACCTGGCCCCCCACTACCTCGCGCCCTTCGACCGCAAAGCCGCCGAGCTGCGGCAACGCGCCCGCCTTCGTCCCGGCGCGGCCCGCCGCCTCGAAGCCGCCCTGGCCCCGGCCGAGACGGCCCTGCAGCCCCTGCGCAGCCCTGTTGCCAGGCCGGTCTCCGCTGCAGCCTTCGGCACCCTTCTCAGCGCCGGCCAGCAGGCTCTCAAGCATCTTGAGAGCGCTGAAAGCGACCTGAACGACGCCGTCGCCGGTCTCGAAGTCTCCCGGCTCATGGCCAGGCTGGCCCCCTCCGGCAAAGAGCTTCTCGCCTGGGTCACCCCGGCCATCACCAACAACAAAATCCTGCCCACCCCCAGGCCACCCGCCAAAGTCTCCCGCCAGCTCTCCCTGCGCGCCTGCCGCGGCGAATACGAACCCGCCTCCTTCGTGGTCTACCCCCTCCGCAAGGCCGTCCGCCTCGAACTCAGGGTCTCCAACCTTCGCGGCCCGCAGGGCGCTATCAAAGCCAGCGCCGTGGACGTCCGTTCGGTCAAATGCTGGTACCAGTCCGGAGGCGCCGACCGCTTCCCCTTCAACAAGGGCCTGCATCTGCTCACACCCGAACTCCTGCTCAAGGACGACGACCTGATCCGCCTTGACGAGGTCACCAAGCAGGACTTCGTGAAGCTGAGCTACCCCGACGGGACTAGCAAGTACCTGTGCATCAGCAACCCGGAGGGCACCCCCGAGGAGAAAGATGGGTCCGTCCAGGCCATGCCCATCCGTGACGCGGCCACCCTCCAGCCCGTCACCATCCGCCCTCGCACCGCCAAGCAATTCTGGGTCACCGTCAAGGTCCCCGGCGACGCCAGGCCCGGCAAGTACCAGGGCAAGATCGAGCTTTCCTCCGCCAATCAGGTGCTCGAGACCCTTCCGGTCACCGTCGAGGTCCTCCCCTTCGACCTCCAGCCTAACCCCCTCGAGTCCAGCGTCTACTTCCACTGGGGCATCACGCTGGACATGGAGGGGCAGGGCACGCTCAAAATCGGCAAGCGCAGTCCCGCGCAGTTCAAAGCGGAGCTTCAGAACCTCCTCGAGCACGGCGTAGACAACCCCACCATCGGCGTTCCCTACAAGACCGGCCTGCTCGAGCAGGAGCTCAAACTCCGCCAGGAAGTCGGGATGCGTAACGACCGCTTCTATTACCTGGTCGGCAACACCTGGGCCCCCCTGACCGAGGTCAAAGACATCATCGAACTCGCCAAGCGCTACGGCTTCAAGGAGTATTACTTCTACGGCCGCGATGAAGCCCAGGGCGACGAGCTGAAGGCCCAGCGCAAGCAGTGGGAAGACATCCACTCCGTCGGGGGCAAGGTCTTCGTCGCCGGCTCCCCCGGCAAAAGCTTCCCCCTCGTCGGCGACCTGCAGGACCTTCTCGTCTGCTACGGCGACCCCACCCGCGAGGAAGCCGCCCTCTGGCATGGCAATGGCCACAAGATCTTCTGCTACGCCAACCCTCAATCCGGCATCGAGGACCCCGAAACCTACCGCCGCAATTACGGCCTCCTCCTCGCCGTGAACAACTACGACGGCGGCATGACTTACATCTACTACTCCGGCTGGAACGACTACAGTATCGGCCGCTACCGCCAGCATGACTTCGTCTACCCGACCGCTGACGGCGTCATCGACACCGTGCAATGGGAAGGCTACCGCGAGGGCATCGACGACCTCCGCTACCTCGGCACCCTCCGCCACGCCATCGCCGCCGCCACCACCGCAGGTGGCCCCGCCGCCGCCGAGGCAAAGCGCGCGCAAGCCTACCTCGACACGCTCGATGTGAAGGGCGACCTGTACGCAGTCCGGGACAACATGATCAGCCGCATCATCCGCCTGCAGGCGCTGGCGGCGAAGTAGATACGTGTCAATCGGCGGGCCTCTGTTTTCACCGTTCTCGGTAGTGAGTCAGTTTGGATTGTGACGAAATGTGGACGGTCCGGCTGGCCAGGGACGGCTGAGACGAGGCCAAATCCGGGTGCGTGTCAAAATGAAAGAGCGTTGAAGAAGGTGTCGGCCGCACGCCGATGGAATCATCCTCTCCGCGCTGGGCCACATTGCCCGCGCTAAGCGCGTTTGTTCTGCCGCAGAACCAACTGTATTAAGAAAGCCGGCATGCGTGTGGAAGGACCTTCTGCATCAGCGCTCCGTCTTCCCGTTGGGACGATCTATGACGGAAGTCGTGGAATTGACCAACTCTGCCGCTTGGTCAAGTTCGACGCGGGTAATGCTGCTGAAGTAGTCCTGGACTTGACACGCTGCAGCTTCATTGGCCAGACCGCGACAGCGGTGCTGGGTGCCATTGTGAGACGACTTCATTCACGGGGAGTAGGAGTGTTCGCCACGTTCGGAGGCCAAAGCAGAGTGGAGGATCACCTCCGCCGAAACGGGTTTCTGCACGCGTTTGGGTGGGAGAAATTGCCACCTACTGGTCACGCTGTGCCGTACCGCCAGGACAAGGTACTCAACAGTGCTGCACTGACCGACTATCTGATGAACAGTTGGATTGGCACTGGCTGGGTTGACGTGAGTGAATCCCTTAGTAGGGCCATCGCTGGAGCGGTGTGCGAAATTTACATGAATGCCCATGAGCATAGCGAGTCTTCCGTCGGCGTCTTCAGTTGTGGCCAGCACTATGGGGCGAGGTATGGCCGGGAGGCTATTCTGAGGTTGGCGGTTGTTGACCTCGGGATTGGTATCGTAGAGAACGTTCGTAGGTTTGCGAAGAACCCTGGCATCAAGGCGGATGATGCGTTGCGCTGGGCATTCTACAACGGCAGTAGCACAAAACACAGTGACACCATGCGCCGCGGACTTGGCTTAGGGCTGTTAAGAGACTTCGTCCAAGTGAACGGAGGCAGCCTTCAACTTCATACTAATGACGGCCAAGTTATGATTAGGACCGGACAAGATGAATATGCTACCCGGACGGCCCATTTTGGCGGCACGGTGGTCGTGATCGAGATAGTGTGCGATGAACGACACTACCACTTCAAGAATGAGTAGTTTGGGTACTTCCGCGGAGGAACCATCATGAAGATAAGCGTCAAGGAACAAGTAGGTCCAAATTGCCTCACTATAGACGACGGCGAGATCATATATCAATTGTTGCACGGGCCACTCATGGCCGGAGAGGATGTCGAACTGGATTTCGGAGGGGTGGAGGTAATAGCATCACCGTTCTTCAATGCGTCGGTTGGCCAACTACTCCGTGACATTCCGGAGCATGACCTTCGCGCGAGACTGCACTTTGAGGGATTATCGATTGCGGGAACGCACGTGTTGGGGCGCGTCATAGCAAACTCTGCCGAGTACTACAGCAATCCAGATATGCGAAGGACTATTGATGAAATCCTTGATGGGGGAGGCAACGACTAATGGCAATCAACTATAGAGTTGCTGCCGATGTTGTTGATATCAGGACCGATGCCCCAAGAAGCAGCGACGTGTTCCTTGTTGATACGAACGTATGGTTCTGGATGACGTATTCCCGTGCCGGCTCCGGAGATCGTCCTCCCAGGCACTATCAGGTCACTGACTACCCCCTATTCGTCCGCCAGGCGCTTGCGGCCCACGCCAACATCCACCGCTGTGAGTTGTCATTGCCAGAACTCGCATCTCTCGTCGAGAAGACTGAGTTGGCAATCTACAGCGCAGCTACTGGATTTGACAGAAGTGTTCCGAATGCGCTGAAAATATACCGCCACAACGAGATCGCCGAACGTTCGAATGTGGTGGGAGAGATCCAGTCAGCGTGGTCGTTGTTGACGACGATGGCGAAGGCTGTTTCTTTTGTGGTTGACGAGACGCTGGGGGCGGGCACTATTGGCTGCTGCAGCAATTGTCAGCTTGACGCGTATGACGCCATGATGGTGGGGGCGGCCAGCCAGTGTAACATCAGCCAGATCATCACAGACGATGGTGATTACTGTACCATACCGGGTATCACTGTGTTCACCGCCAACCGTAGTGTCATTGGGGCTGCTAACCTGGCCAATAGGCTCGTGGTCCGATGAGCATCTTTTGATCTGTCGCATGGGTCGAAGCGAGACACCAAGCTTGCGAAGATCGGTGGGGTGCAGTTCCTGAAGATGAGATAGTGCCGTTTGACAGCCCTGCTCCCCATGTGGCATACTGCGCCCGCTCGTACGAGCCCCGTCCCACCGCCGCGAGGCGCCTCCTGTCCGACGCCCACGACGATGCGCATCTCTTGGCGCTGTCACCTGTTGGTAAGTCCCCGTCGTTCGTCGTCTTCATGAACGGGTTCAGGTCCCCAGCGTAATCGGATCGTGTTCGAAGTGTTACCCCCGGAATTACCCGGCGGCTTCGCATTACCGTGTGAAGCCGCTCTCATTCTTTGGTTCGCCGTATCCGTCATCGGCCTGCTCAGGCGCAATCACGCCGGGCGAGTCCTCCCTGCCTTGACGGGTCTGGGCGCCCTCTTATTGCTGCTGACGGCCGTCCTGGGCGGCAACGCCCGCTTCGACCTCCCGCTGCCCTGGTCGCTCGCGGACGCCCGCCTGTCTCTGCTCGCCGACCCCCTCAGCCGCTGGTTCCTCGCGATCATCGCCCTCATCGGCCTACCGGTCGTGCTCTTCTCCTCCGGCTATCTGCACCATCTGCGCAGCCGCGTCTCCCTCGGCCTCGTCTGGTCCGGCCTCGCGCTGCTTCTCGCCAGCATGGCGGGCGTAGTCCTCGCGGCCAACGCCCTCACGTTCCTCGTAGCCTGGGAGCTCATGGCGCTCTCGTCCTACGCTCTCGTCGCCTCCGACAACCACCAGCGCAGCATCCGCCAGGCCGCCTTCACCTATCTCGGCGCCACCCGCATCGGCACCACCGCCCTGATGGCCGGCTTCCTCTGGGCCCACCAGCTCACCGGTAGCTGGACTTTCGCCGACTGGCACCTGCAGGGCCCGAGCGCCCTCGGTCCCGGCCTCTTGATCCTCGCTGGTCTCGCGGTCAAAGCCGGTTGCTGGCCCTTCCATCTCTGGCTACCCATCGCCCACCCCGCCGCGCCTGCTCCCGTCTCCGCCATCATGAGCGGCGTCATGATCAAAACCGCGATCTACGCCATGGCCCGCTTCTTCATCGTCGGTGGCCACCTCTCGGCCCCCGCCCTCGGCCCCACGATCCTCATCCTCGGCGCCATCTCTGCGCCCTGGGGCGTCCTCTTCGCCCTCCTGCAACACGATCTCAAGCGCCTCCTCGCCTACCACAGCGTCGAGAACATCGGCATCATCCTGATGGGCCTCGGCGTCTCCCTGCTTGGCGTGCAGTGGCACTCGCCCCTGCTCGCCCAACTCGGTCTCGCCGCCGCCCTCTTCCATACTCTCAACCACGCCGTCTTCAAGAGCCTGCTCTTCCTCAGCACCGGGGCCGTGGACGCCCAGACCCACCTGCGCGACATCGAGCGCCTCGGCGGACTGATCAAGCGTATGCCATGGACTGCCGGCGCCTTCATCGTGGGCAGCGCCGCCATCTGCGCCCTGCCGCCCCTGAATGGCTTCGCCAGCGAATGGCTGCTCTATCAGGGCTTCTTCGGCCTTGCCGCAGGCGGCCCTGATGTAGCCTCACGCCTCGGCGGCCTGCTGCTCATGGGCTGGTTAGGCCTCGTTGGCGCCCTCGCCATCGCCTGTTTTGCCAAGGCCGTGGGCATCGTCTTCCTCGGCCTCCCGCGCAGCACCGAGGCCGAACAAGCCCACGAGGTCACTCCCGCCATGGTCGCCGCCCAGGCCTTCCTCGGCCTGCTCTGCCTCGCCCTCGGTCTGGCCGTGCCAACGCTCCTCGGCCCCCTCGGCCGCATCGCCGCCCCGCTCGGCCCCTCGGGCCCGCTGCAGGCCGCCTGGACCCTCCCTGTGGGTCTCCTGGCCCTGGTCCTGGTACTCACCCTGTCCGCTCTCGCGGGCTGGATGCTCCTTCTCGCCCGCCGCCATCCCGCGCGCACCTTCATCACCTGGGAATGCGGCTTCGGCCCCCTCGGCCCCCGCACCCAGTACACCGCCACCAGCTTCGCCCAGCCCATTTCCCGCCTCTTCGGCGCCATCTATAACTACGCCGTCGAGATCAGCCGGGCGGGCCGCCAGCGCCGCCATTTCCCCGACAGCGTCGCCGTCGAGACCGTCCATGAGGCCTACCTCGAAACGCGCCTCTACGCCCCGCTGCTCCGTGCCCTGCGCCACGCCTCCGGCGTCTTTCTCATGCGCCTGCAAGCCGGCAGCATCCACCAGTACCTGATCTACATGGCCCTGCTGCTCATGCTGCTGCTCTGGGTGGGGTGCCGCTGATGACTGCCCTCCTCTTCCAGCTTCTCAGTCTCCTCGTCATCCCGCTGCTGCTAGTGGGCGTGATCCGCAAGTTCAAGGCCCTCATGCAAAATCGCGTGGGCGCCTCCCTCCTGCAGCCCTTCTTCGATATCGCCAAGCTGCTGCGCAAGTCCGAGACCATCAGCGTCTCCGCGAGTTGGGTCTTCCGTCTCGCGCCCGTCCTCGGCCTCGCGGTCGCGCTGGTCGTCGCCGTCCTGGTTCCATGGGCCGGGCCGCTATTGCCCCTCTCACTCGCCCCGGCGACCAACTTCCTGCTTGTCCTCTACCTCCTCTCGCTGGGCAAGTTCATCGCCATGCTGGCCGCCATGGACACCGGCTCCGCCTTCGGTGGCCTCGGTGCCAGTCGCGAGGCAACCATCTCGATGCTCGTCGAGCCCACCCTCGTAGTCGGCTTTGCCGCCCTTGGCCTTGGCGCTCACAGCACCGATCTCCTAACCATCTACGGCGCCCCCGCCAGCGGCATAGTCGCCGGACTCGTCGCCGCCGCCTTTGTCCTCTCGGCCCTCGCCGAACTCTCGCGTATGCCCGTGGACGACCCCACCACTCATCTCGAACTCACCATGGTCCACGAGGCCATGATCCTCGAAAACAGCGGGCGCAACCTGGCCCTGACCGAACTCGCGGTCGCTCTGCGCACCTGCGTGTTTCTTGGCCTCGCCGCCCAGACCGCGCTGCAGGTCTGGCCCGCCCACGCGGCCCTGCCCCTCACCACCCGCTACGCCCTCGGCCTACTCGCCCTCTTCATCGTGGGCGTGGCCGTCGCCATCGCTGAGGGTATTCTCGTGAAGCTGAAGTGGCGCAAGGTGCCGAACCTGCTCGCCTTCGCAACGGTATTGAGCCTGCTGGCTGCCCTTATGGCCGCCGCGCAGGTGTAGGAGCTTGTTATGAGTCTCTCCCCAATCGATCTCCTTGCTGCCGGCGTCGCCGTCCTGGGCGTCTGGATGTGCGGCGTCACCCGCGTCCGCTCCCAGCTATGGGGCCTCTCACTTCAGACGGCCCTGCTGGCCGGTGTCTGCGTGGCTCTGGGCCTGATGCCGGGCGCCTCCCACTACCTGGTCCTGGCCCTCACTATCTTTCTGATCAAGGCCGTCGCCATCCCCATCTTCCTGGCCTGGTCCGCCGGTCGCCTCGAGATCACCCGAGACACCGGTACGGTCCTCGGTCCCACCGGCGCGCTCTTCGGCGCCTGCGCAGCCCTCGCCGCGGCCTACTTCATCGCCCCGCGCCTCGCGGTCCCCGCCCTCGGCAACTCCGGCGCTGCGGCTGTCTCACTCGCCCTGCTGCTCATCGGCATGCTCCTGATGATCACCCGCCGCCTCGCCCTGAGCCAGATCACCGGCTTTTTGGTCCTGGAAAATGGCATCTTCCTCTACGGCCTGACCCAGACCCACGGCATGCCGCTGCTCCTCGAAATGGGTATTGCCTTCGAGGTCCTCGTCGCCGTCATGATCGCCGGCCTGGTCATCACTCGCCTCAACCGCAGCTTCGAGCACATTGACGTAACCCAATTGCGGGGGTTACGCCATTGAGCCCCGCCCTCTATCTCTTCGCCTTGCCTCTCCTGATGGCCGTACTGGGTCTCTACCCGTGCGGCGGCCGCTGGCTGCCCGGCACTTCCGCCGTCCTCATGCTGCTGCAGGCCGCCGTCGCCGCCTGGCTCTGCCATCCGCAGCTAACTGGTGCCACCCCGGCCGCTGGCGCCTTCACCCTTGACGGCCTCGGCGCCGCCTTCGTACTCATCACCACCCTCGTCGCCGCTGCCGCCGTTCTGCAGGCCGCCTTCCTGCTCCCGGCCGAAGGCACCGGCGAAGAGGCCGTCAGCCAGCGCCGTCTCTGCTTCTTCTACACTCTCGCCGGCCTCTTCCTGTGCGCGATGTACGCCGTCCTGCTCGCCCAGAACCTCGGCTACCTCTGGATCGCGATGGAAGCCACCACGCTTATGTCTGCGCCGCTGGTGCATTACCACCGCAGCCGCCGCTCGCTCGAAGCCACCTGGAAATACCTCCTGCTCTGCAGCGTCGGTATCGCCTTCGCCCTCTTCGGCACGGTGCTGATCTTCGCGGCCCAGCACTCCATCCCCGGCGAGGCCACCCTCTCGGTCACTGGCCTCCTCGCCCGCGCCACGCAACTTGACCCGCGCCTCCTGCGGCTTGGCTTCATCTTCTGCCTGCTCGGATACGGCACTAAGGCCGGCCTCTTCCCGCTGCACAACTGGCTCCCCGACGCCCACAGCGAGGCCCCTGCTCCCGCCTCCGCGATGCTCTCCGGCGCCCTGCTAAACTGCGCCCTCGTCGCCCTCTGGCGCCTCTCGCAGTTGGTCACCGCCGCCGGCCAACCCGACCTTGTCCGCCAGATTCTCATCCCGGCCGGAGCCATCACCGTCCTCGCCGCCAGCCTCATGCTCGTACGTCAGGTTGATCTCAAGCGCATGTGGGCCTACTCGAGCGTCGAGCACGTCGGTCTGCTCGCCCTCGCCATCGGCCTCAGCGCCGGGCCGCTCTTCATTCTCCACGCGTTCAATCACAGTATCGTCAAAGTCGCGCTCTTCCTGCTTGCGGGCAATCTCCTGCAGCACTACCACACCAAGCGCCTCAGCAAGCTCACCGGCCTGCTCGGCGGCGCCCCAGTCTGGGGCCTCCTGCTGGCCGCCGGGAGCTTCGCAATCGCTGGCAGCCCGCCCTTCGGCACCTTCCTCAGCGAGTGGCTCATCCTGCGCGACACCTTCGCCGCTGGCGAAATCCTCGCCGCGGTCGTGGTCCTGATCGGCCTGACCATCACCTTCATCGCCGTCTCAACCCACATCGGCCGCGTGCTCTTCGGCGCCCCGCCGCCCAAACCAGCCCCGGCCGCCCAACGCTCCTGGGGCTTCACTCCCGCCATCCTGATCGGCCTTTCGCTGGCCGCGGGCCTGATGCTCACCCCCGCCGCCATGTCCCTGCTGGCCCTGCTCGGACGGGGGGTGCTGCAATGATCGCCGTCCAGCGCACCACCGCAACAGTTGACACTCTCCCGCAGGTAGTCCCGGCTCGACTGACCCAGCCCGGCTGGCGCTTCGGCCACCTGACCGCCCGCCTGCTGAGCCCCGAAAGCGTCGCGCTTGAGGTCCTGCTGCTTGACACCACCTCCGGCTCGTGCGAGATCCTGACCGCACCGCTGCCGCCCGCGGTGCTCGAATACCCGTCCCTCGCGCCCGCCGTGCCCGCCGCGCATCGCGCCGAACGCGCCGTGCACGACTTCTTCGGCGTCCGCGCCGTGGGTCCGCGTGGCTCTCAAAGCCTCATTCTCCACGACGACGTCTGGCCGCTGGATGTCACGCCCCTGGCCCCCGAACTCGGCGGCACGCGTGACCCGTACGTGTTCCGCAAGGTCCTCGGCGAGGGCGTCCACGAGATCCCGGTCGGCCCCATCCACGCCGGCATCATCGAGCCCGGCCACTTCCGCTTCAGTTGCGTCGGCGAGATCATTACCAACCTCGAAATCCGCCTCGGCTACCAGCATCGCGGTATCGAGAAGCGGCTCGCCGAGCTACCGTGGCAGCAAACGCGCTACCTCGCCGAATCCGCCAGTAGCGATACCGCCGCCGGCAATGCCCTCGCCCACGCCGTCGCTATCGAGTCGCTCCTTGGTGTGGACTGCCCGCCGCGCGCCCAGGCCCTGCGCACCCTCGCCCTCGAGGTCGAGCGCCTCGCCAACCACGCGGGTGACCTTGGCGCCCTCGCCGGTGATATCGGCTACAGCCCCGGCGCGGCCCTCTTCCCGCCCCTGCGCGGTGCCGCCCTGGCCCTGGCACAACTCCTCAGCGGCAACCGCCGCCAGCGCTGGTATATCCGCCCCGGTGGAGTAAGCCGCGACCTGCCGCAGGATCGCCTGACTGACTTCAGCGCGGGCCTGGCCGACCTCAAGCGCCGCCTGCACGACTACGTGCCGCTAATTCTCGACAACCCCTCGGTCCTCGACCGCATGGAGGGCACCGGGCGCGTCACGCCGTCCATGGCCCGCGACTTCGGCCTCGTCGGCCCCGCCGCCCGCGCCGGCGGCAGCACCTACGACGCCCGCACCGCCTTCGCCCACGGCGTCTACCCGACCCACGCGCCAAATCCCGCCACCCTCGAAACCGGCGACGTGCTAGCCCGCGCCCAGATCAAAGCTGACGAA